>CAZPHJ010000001.1:0-3139 GCA_964586755.1 uncultured Candidatus Saccharibacteria bacterium
GAAAAAAGCGCTTGGTGTGGCTCATATTCAAGTACGGAATCAGTCATTTTCTCCTTGCTTGCTTTTGAAATGTACGGAGGATTTGCAAAAATTACATCATATTTTTTACCCACTGACATTTCTGCAAAAACATCGGATTTACAGATTGCATACCGGCTTGGATCAACGGAATTCATTTCGAGATTTTTCTGTATTTGTTTGAGAGCGGAATCGTCAATATCGGCAAAATCAACATAGGCATTCGGAAACTGTTTAAGCAATGCAATACCTATACATCCGCTACCAGCAAATACGTCAAGGAAACGAAGCTCGGCATCAACTCCAAAACTATTCTGTATCACTGTAATCGCTTTCTCCACCCAATACTCAGTCTCAGTGCGAGGAATAAGTGGTCGAAGCGACAAATCTATGCGACAACCCAAAAACGTTGAAAAACCAATCACGTAATCGACCGGTTCTCCATCTTCAATTCTTTTAAGATCAATAAAAAATTCCGGTGATTCGATTCCTCGATATTTGTCACGAAGGAGCCATTCTCTTTCCTTATTCATCCGCCTAAACTTTTCATCCATTTTGTTTTTATCTATTATAAAGGACGCATCAATTGCCTTATTTTAGGAACAGTAATATTTTAAAAAAGTTTTGGCGGATTAATCCTCCTCTTCGCCATCCCCTTCCTCTCCTTACAGGAGCTGTACACCTTTCGCTTTCCGATTACGGAATACTCAAGGTCTTGCGCTTGGGTCCCTTTCCCAAGCTCACCTTCCTCAATGCAGCATCTTTTACTCTTCATCTCCAGCTTCACCCTCTCTACCTTCTTCTAATGCTGCGATTATCTTGCCGATGTTTCCAGCCATGATTCCGGGAATGTTTGACCATGATTGCTTGATACGATGATCAGTCACGCGATCCTGCGGGAAGTTGTAAGTGCGAATCTTTTCGCTTCGGTCGGCAGTTCCCACCTGACTCTTTCGTTCAGCCGAATACTTCGCATGTTCCTCCTGCTCCTTCAACATTTGGATTTTTGCTGTAAGAATTTCCATTGCCTTTTCTCGATTGGCAAGCTGAGAACGCTCACTCGTGGATCGAACATCAAGTCCCGTAGGTTTATGAATGAGACGTACAGCTGTTTCCACTTTGTTGACGTTTTGTCCACCCTTGCCTCCACCACGCGAGTATTCCATTTCAAGATCGCTTGGATTGATCTCAAACTTCACTTTTTTACGAATCGGAAGTACTGCAACTGTAATAGTCGAAGTATGGATGCGTCCATTCTTTTCAGTATCAGGGATACGTTGAACACGGTGTGTTCCCGTTTCGAATCGCATTTGTTTGTATACATCCCTTCCGCGAATCTCAAATGATGCTTCCTTGTATCCACCAACATCACTCGCAGAGCCTTCAAGCTTTTTCCAACTCCACTTTTGGGCCTCTGCATATGCTTGATATGCACCGCAGAGCTCTGCAGCAAAAAGTGATGCTTCGTCTCCCCCTGCGCCAGCACGGACTTCAAGCACGACTTCATTTGGAAACTGTTCTTCTTCTTTTTCAGACTCTTCGATTGCTGTGATTTGTGCTTCGATGCCATGCTTCTGCTCCTCGATGAGGGCGAGTTCTTTTACTGCCATTTCATGCAAATCTGATTCCCCACCGAGCATCTCGCGCACGACTTCTTCCTCACGCAAAAGCTTCTCATACTCCATGGCGAGGTATGAGGTCTTGTGGTCATTCTTAAGTTCTCCCAAGCGGTCAATTAATGCCATAAAATTTAATGACTAAGGTCAAATTTCTAATGTCTACATACTATAAAACATAGTATACAACACAAACAAAAAGAAGCCTCCCTTTATAGGTCGGCTTCTTTTTGAGTAGCTACTTAGCAGCTTTCTTTGCTTTGAGTGTAGTAGCTGTAGCCTGGCGCTTCTTGAAGCGATCAAGACGTCCAGCGGTGTCGAGAATGTTTTCCTTACCAGTGTAGAAAGGATGACATGCTGAACAGATTTCAACATTAAGAGTATCTTTTGTAGAACCTACAACGTATGTAGCCCCGCAGACACAGGTCGCGTTCGCAGTTGCATAATGGGTTGGATGAATATTTTTTTGCATAACGAGAGTTATATTAGCATACCAAAAACGCTTTGACAAGCGCCAAAATAGGCGTATAAATAAAGAAAAACTGCATATGGCATACCAAGTAAAAATAGGCGATCCTGTAACGTACTGTGAGGAGGGTCATTGGCTTAAAGGAAAAAGAGCCTTTATATATGACATTATTCCTCTCGATAAGCTTGATAAAAAATACGGCGACTGGAATATTGTACTTGAATTCATTGATACAAAAACAAAAATTGGCATTCGTAATCTTGGCTCATACGACTATCCTGAACGTGAGCATGGTAGAATTCACTGCTCACGAACGGACTTTGTCCTAGGTCACGCCCCGCTTACAAGAATGGAAATTTTTGAAAAAGAATTAGATCAATTCAAGAATAAACCATGGATACAACTATTTAATTGTCCTGATCGATCCGATCATAAATGCATTGTCAGTGAATGCCAAAATTATGTTTCTACCCATATTTGGATCAACTGTAATGGGACAGGATTTCGATACCCTGTTTGCCTCGAACATGCCGATCAATACAATTTATGTAGCTGTCGTGAGGATATTCCTTTTAAGACAAAACCAGATGAAGTTCTTGAAAAAGTTGTATAAAGCAACAGTCGGTTCGCTAATGCGAACCGACTGTTTTTTAGTTATTAGAAACTAGTCCTTAAACATTGAAACCTTACCTATCGTCGAGAAACCCCATACTGCTTCAGGTAATCTATATCGCTCTGAATGCTTGCTTTGAGGCTCATAACACTCCTACCATAACTACAGGAGCTTCCTCCTGTTCCGTAGTATCGACACGCGGCTTTGATTTGAGAGGTATAACTATCACCAACAGCTCCAAGATCAGTAAGGTACATTGCCGAAGCCATAAATGCATCTTGTGCCATCCAAGGATTCGCATCGTGACCGAGCGCAGCCTTAAGGCGAGACTCAAATATTTTCCAAGTCGAAGCAATAAACTGAGCCGGCCCCATCGCACCACCCCAGCCAGCAACTCCAGCAATCGGACAAGAAATACGAGTG
>CAZPHJ010000001.1:3239-15850 GCA_964586755.1 uncultured Candidatus Saccharibacteria bacterium
TCCTCCCGCAAGACTAAAGAGTTTTGCCTTAATCTGAGCCACCTTGGCCTGCTGAGCGGCAATTACTTTTTGATACTCTGTTTCTTTATTTTTACTAATTGAAAGTAATGTTTTTTGGGTTGCCTGGTTTTGTTCAATCGCTTTTTGAATACTTGCAAGTTTTTGCTTTTCATCAAGTGTTTTATTCTGTTCTTTTTCCAAATTTGCCTTTGTCGCCTCTGTCACTCCTTTGATTGTATTGATATTATCCACCGAAGCTTTAACTTCAGCCTTCAATGTCTCGAAACGACTCACGTCAGAATAGAATGATGAAAGAGACTCAGACGCAAGGAGAAAATTGACAGTAGATCTATTGTCCATTTCGTTTGTCTTACGAATAAGCTGAGCGAGTGATTCCTTTTGATTTTGAATTTTGTCTGTCAGTGAAATAATCGCCGTCTTCTTTTCAATAATTGATTCGGAAAGCTGTGCCACTTTCAGTTGTTTTGCCTTGATTTCAGTTTTTTTAGCGTTGATTTGAGTTGTGAGAAGTTTGATATCTCCAGCAAGCGTTCCTGAGTTGGCCTTTTGAGCTGCAAGCTGATTATTTAAGACCTTTAATTGAGCCTCGAGATCATTGATCTGGTTTTGACAATACGCTCGCTGGTCTGGAGTTGCCGAAGATGTGAGAGTTAGACAATCAAACTCAGCATTTGCTCTTTGTAGTTCAAATGGTATTCCGCTCGCGAGTAAGAAGAATATCAATATACTTGGTAAAAAATATTTTTTCATAAGAAAAGACCTCCATCTGAGGTCTTTTCATTATAGCATGTAAAATTGAGATTTTACTCAGCAGAAGTCTCTTCGTCCTCCTTCTTACCTTTCTTCTCTACTTCAATAGCGTCGAAGTCAATTGCTGTAGGAGCTTCATCGGTTTCTTCTTGTACAGAAGCGATAGATGCAACAACATCAGTAGGATTTGCAAGGATTTCTACGCCTGCCGGCACCTTAAGATCAGAGACCAGAATGTGACTATCCACAACATCAAGAACTGAAATATCTACTTCAATATTGTGTGGAATATCTTTTGAAAGTCCTCGGATTTCTACTTCGTGAAGCTGTTTGATGAGCGTACCAAGACTACCCTTCACCGCAGGAGAAACTCCAACGAATTCTAGTGCTACTGCGACTTCAATAGGTTTTGTGACGTCAATTGCAAGAAAATCCACATGTAAAGGGGTGTTCTTTACTGGATCAAGAGTAAGGTCGTGGATAAGAACAGTTGCTTTACCTGTTGGAAGTTCAAGATTAAGTGTGCCAGATTCGCCAGCTTCTTTGTAGGCTTTTACAAAGTCATTCATCGCAACTGAAATAGCTGTATTTGTTTGACCAGCACCATACACAACGGCTGGGATCTGACCCTCCGCGCGGATATTTGTAAGATTTTTGCCAGCATCTCGTGCTGTAGCTTTTAGTGTTATAACCATAGGCACCTATTATACACATAAATTACAATGAGTCAAAAAAGTGCCTCACTTTTCAGTGGGGCACTTAGCAATTCATTATTTACTCACCCGGCAGTTTCGGCATCCTCCATTTTTTCATACTTCTTACGTATCATCATTGGTTGAACAATAGCAATCCATAATAAGACAGAAATCAACAGTAATACCAAAGTTATTGCTGTAATACCTGGATTTTGCGTAAAACCCCAGGAAAAACCAATATAGCCGATAGTACCTCCTCCCAGAATGGCCAGTAGAGCCAACATAGTCCTTCGCCATCCATTAGGCTCATTCCATGTAACCGAAAGGAAGATGAAAATGGCTGAAATGAAAGCAATAATGATCCTAATTGCAATGAAAGTGTCATTTTCTGTCGGTTGAAACACGAGCCAGAAAAGCATAGCAAATGTGGTTGCCAAACTCCAATAAAATAGTCTGTTGTTCATAAATGTGAGGTGTTTTTTGTTTAACTATATCTTATCACATATTTATTAAAAGTCAAGGATATTACTTGACTTTTGTATAGTAAAATGATATAATTTGCTTAAATTAAAACCACACGCTCATGTTCAATCAAATGGATTTATTGCAGTTTATACTGCTGTTTACGGCAATACTATTGACAATCGGATTACTTATTTCGATAGCAAATCGCCAAGGAGGCGCTTATATGGCCTGGATAGGTCAAACGTTACAAGCATCGTTCCGTTACGCATGGCAATTATTCCTCGGACTTGCGATTGGATACGTTGGAATTTATGCAACATCCGACTTGCTAATAGCAATTGCCTGCCTGATAATTCTCTTACCACTCCTATGCATGCTTGTCGCAGCTGCAGTTCAACGACATGTGCAATGTTGGAAGTGGTTAGGTAAAAAGAGGGATCAGATATTTCAGTATTGTTGGCAACTTATCATAGGCATTCCGCTGGGATACTTCTTGCATTCCAACACGCTTACACTCACAGTCTCGTAGGATACTGAGCAAAATCATTGCCCCTGTGAAGGCAAGGTTTGAATACAAAGTGGATCTTTTTAGATCCGCTTTTTTATTTGAATAATAAGCTATCAGCTAAAACCTAGGAATTTTTACCTACCAATAAGATATTTTCCAATATCCTTTTTGGTCAATCCCACTTTTTTGCCGGGATTGAATATATTTAATGGATCAAAAATATTTTTTACTTTCTGAAAGAGTGCAATCATTTCGGGTCCAAATTGATCCAAAAGAAACGGTGTGCGAATGATACCGTCGTTGTGTTCGGCAGTGATCGAACCTCCAAGCGAGAGTACAAGTGAATACACTTCGTTCGAAACATCGAGGATCATCTGCTCGGCAAGCGTCGCGTCCGATTCAATGAGCGGAATAATATGAAAATTTCCGTTCCCAGCGTGGCCGTGGATGTTATAGTTGAGTTTATATTTTTCAAGAATCGCTTGAAGTTTTGGTAAAAATTCCGGAAGCTTTCCAGGAGGAACAATTACATCATCAATAAATGGTGCTGTTCTTTTTCCAGAAAAATGCTCACGCAAAAGCGCAAATGAATCCCGACGAATCGTCCAATACTTTTCTCCATCAGCGTGATGCGGAACCATACGCGTAGTTACATTGGTAAATCGAGTAAGCTTTTTTTGAAGTAATGTGAGTCGCGCGAGAGCTTCGTCCTTGTTCGGACCGGCACATTCAACAAGCAAAACAATTTTGGGCATTCCGGCAACCATCATCCAAAGCTCTGGGATGAACTTGATTCCCAATTTGATTGCACGCCACAAACCTTGCTTCTTGATGAATCCACGCCAAAATTTGACCGCAAGCATAATAGTCTTGTCATCATATGCCTCCACAGCCTCTGGTCCAATCGTAAGTGCCTCATCCACTACCCGTCCCAAATCATTCAAATCACGCATAAATACAACTAAAAGTCCTGAATGTAATTCGTCCTTCATGTTTTCTACCAAACGAAGCGTTGCTTTGGTTGTAATACCAAGAGTCCCCTGACTTCCCGCAATGAGTTGACTGAGATCAATTGACTCATTTCCCGTATGTGTATCTCGACGAATAATATTCCATAAATTGTAACCGGCGGAATTCTTGGAAACATGTGGTCGCTTCGATTCGATCAAATCGCGATTTTGTGCCAAGAGATCAATCATCGATTTGTATATGCCGCCTACAAATGTAGTCTCGAGCGAACGCTGGTGCGCTTCTTGCAGTGGAATCTCAGAAAAAGTTTCAACTGAGCCGTCAGCAAGCACTACCTCCACAGATTTTATATAATCCTGCATCTTTCCGTACTTAAGAGAGAGTTCTCCTCCCGAGTTGTTGTTGATCATTCCTCCAAGTGCATTGATACTTTTTGATGCAGTAAAGCACGGCAGAAGGAGATTCTGTTCGAGTGTGAGCTTTTCGAGATCGCGATAAAATACTCCAGGCTCAATATGCGCCTCGCCAGAAATTGTTACTGGCTTTGCACCATAAAAATGTGGAAGATGTTGATATGGAGATACTTTCTTCACTTCCGACACCTTATTCAAATACTTCAAACAATCCAAACTGATTGAATTGGTAAGTGAACCGCCGGCCATACACGTACCAGCCGAACGAGCTGTAATTGAAATTGCTGGATTCGCCTGTTTTTCTTTTGAAACAAAATGTACAAGAGCTGAAATGTCTTCCGCATCCTTTGGATACACCACAATCTCCGGTCGGACATCAAAAAGACTCGCATCACGACTATGTGTCGTGAGAGTCTCGTTTGAATCATCTACCTCTCCGCGAAAGAACTTTTTTATTTCTTCCTTCATGTTTTTTTATTATAGCATGCAATCTTTTCTTGAGTTATCCTAATAATGATAAAAATGTGTTTGCTTTGAGCTTTGAGCTTTTGGATTTATACTATCCTCATGACTACCTATGATTTTCTCGCTATTGGCGATATTGTGATTGATGATTTTATCCGATTAAAAGACGCGGAAGCTACGTGCGACCTTGATCAAGAAAATTGTAAGCTCTCTATTCGTTTTGGCGACAAGGTCCCGTATGAATTCAACGAGGTTCTCTACGCTGTAGGCAACGGCGCCAACGCCGCAGTTGCTGCACAACGACTCGGAATCACTTCTGCGCTCTCTGGCGTAGTAGGAAACGACGAACGCGGACGTGGATGTATCGACGAACTCAAAAAAAATAGTATTGGACTCGACTATGTTGAGACCGACCCAACACTGCCTACCAATTACCACTACGTGCTCTGGTATGGTCCAGAACGCACTATTCTCGTTAAACACGCACCATTTGAACGTAAATTATTACAGAATATTGTGGCTCCAAAATGGATATATCTCACATCACTCGGTGACAATACTGAGGCATTTCACAAAGAATTTAGTGAGTGGCTCAAAGCTCATCCAGAAACCAAGCTCGCCTTCCAGCCTGGCACTTTTCAGATGAAGATGGGCAAAGAAAAATTAAAGGATATCTATGCAGCATCGGAAATTTTCTTCTGCAACTTTGAAGAAGCACAGCGCATTCTTGAAACAGAAGAAAAAGATCATAAGAAACTGATGGATATGATTCATGACCTTGGTCCAAAAAATGTTGTCGTGACCGACGGAATCAAAGGTGCGTACGCTCGCGAAGAAAATCCGTCTGAAGCCGAGACAGGTGCCACCTATTGGTTTATGCCTGTTTACCCACACAACCCAGTAGAGCGTACTGGTGCAGGCGACGCATATTCCTCAACAATCACATCTTGCCTACTTCTCGGTAAAACTATCGAGGAAGCACTCATGTGGGCACCAATCAACTCTATGTCTGTGGTACAACAAATCGGCGCACAAAAGGGACTTCTCACCCAAGCACAAATCGAAGAATTCCTCACAAAGGCCCCAGCAGACTACAAGCCGACTAAAATATAGGCTTATTTTACAAGGATAAATTATACGCTTGTCAAACTTGTTTGGCAGGTGTATAATCAGAGTCGAACTAAAAGCTCATTTTATGCACAACTCAAGGAATGATGATGCTACACTTTTAGTGACAGGCATCAAACAAATTTTAAGCGGGACATATGTGAGTAAGGGTGGACATATGCATGCAAAAAAAACAAACACACCCAAAAATGAGATTCCTTCTTCTCAAAGATGCGAATTGTATGGAAACTTAAACAATCGAAATTGTTTTGATTGCTGAAGAAATATTTGAATAATAAAAAGCCGATTTACATCGGCTTTTTTTATTTTCACAACCAATCATTTCAATTATTATGCAGCTGGGCGATTATGGTACATATCGCTGTCTTTTACATCATGCACAGACTCAATATCATCAAAATATTTTTCCGCGCGTTCTTCACCAACCCACCAATGACCATCGTGATATTTCATCTTGTCAATCGCTCCTTGTAAGAGCTTGTGCTTCTCTATAATCCTTGCCTTTTCTTGGTCAGGATCATTGAGTTCGAACGACATTTGTGATTCAAGATTTTTCATATAGATACAGGTTTTTTATTAGAATACCATTTCATTTATTTTCTGTTAATAGCCCGCTTGATTGCCAAAATTATATCCTTCACTCCCATACCATAGTGTTCAATAAGCTCATTCGGTGTTCCGGATTGACCATACTCATCTTGTACTCCCACAAACTCAATCGATGTTGGCAGATTTTTTGCGAGGCATTCAGCCACAGCACTTCCCATTCCGCCAGCGACTTGATGCTCTTCTACAGTCACCAAAGTTTTTGTTTCTCGCGCAAGTGCAATGACAGCTTCTTCATCGAGTGGTTTGATTGATGAGAGATTCATGACCTTCACGCGTATTCCCTCCTTTTCTAATTTCTTGGCCGCTTTCATTGCATTGTGTACGAGGGCACCCATTGCAATCACTCCCACATGCGCAAGCCCATCAGGCTGGAAAAATATTTGTGCTTTCCCAATTTCAAATGGAGTATCGACCGTTGTAACGATCGGACTCTTCTCGCGTGCAAGCCGAATAAATGCCGGCTGACGTAACTTTGCTAATGCAAGCGTTGCCTTCTTGGCCTCGATCGCATCACACGGCACGATTACATTCATGCGAGGTAGTACACGCATAAGAGCAATATCTTCAAGCGCTTGGTGTGTGCCACCATCAGGGCCTACAGAAACTCCTGCGTGCGCTCCTACGATGATTACAGGCACATTGTTGTATGTGATAGTCGTGCGAATCTGTTCCCAGTTGCGTCCAGGAGAAAACATCGTATACGAAGCGATGAATGGAAGCTTTCCCATTGCCGCCATACCGGAAGCAACAGTAGCAAGATTCTGTTCTGCTACACCAACTTGCACAAATCGCTTCGGAAATCGCTCAGCAAAGAGATTCATTTTAGTGGACTCAGTGAGGTCGGCGCAAAGACCGACGATACTCTCGTCTTCTGTCCCAGCCTGGAGCAACCCATCACCAAAACCCTGACGAATCGGCACTTGCTCGACATCATCATTCCAGACTTTTGGATTTAATTTTGCATTTGGATTTAACATAATTATTTACTTTGATTGTCTATATTGGGGTCCCCATCAATCTGCTTTTGTCCGGTTCTTACAAAGAAGATGGCAATAGCAACAAGTACAGTAAACTTTGCGAGTTCCTTAACAATTTCCCAAGAACTCAAGTCGTTTGCCTCAAAACCTAATAGCATAAACAAGCCACCAGTCGCCAAATAAACCAACCCTCCCCATCCAATTATGGAAATTATGTATCCTCCGAAGCGATTTGATTTATCTTTGTTTTCCATTTGTAATTACTACTATTATCTACTAACAACATTATTAATTTTAGCTAAAATTGCTTCTACTACTTGTTCTGGTGTAAGTTGTGATGTATCAAATGTTTCAAACTCAGACTTTTTATCAATCAACCAGTATTCATACATTTTTTGAAAACCTTCTTCGGTTTTTATGCTAATTTTCTTACCAAGTTCTTCAGATCGCTTTACTCGTTCTCTTAAACGTTCTAGCAGGATTTCTCTTGGTGCTTCAACATTAAAATGAAACACTCGTGCATTTTCCTTTTTAAACAGGTCATTATACTTTTGTGGAAGACCTGATTCCTCCCATATCATATAATTTGAATCTTTTATTACATTCAAATTTGCTGCAAGAGCATCGCTTACCATATCAAAAACCATTTGTATAATAATCTCTCTATCTGCTTTAGCATTATAATCTGAAATGAACCATTTAATTCTATCACCTGAGATAATAAAAGTGCGAGGGATCTTTGCGTGAAGCATATTCCCGATCGTTGTCTTTCCTGAACACATTGGGCCATGTATATTAATAACTACTTTTTCCATATTACTGGTGTTCACTTTTAATTTTACCTCCGAGAGTTCGAAGTTCATCCAATGCTTTCTTCCCCTCACCAGGTGAGGGTGGTTTACCATGCCAATGATAGTCACGTTCCATAAAATCCACACCTTTACCCGGAATCGTGTGTGTGAGGATCACCGTTGGCTTCTCAAAAATTGTTTTTGCGGTTTCGAGCGCAGTATCAATAGCATTAATATCGTGTCCATCGACTTCGATTACGTGCCAGTTGAAACTTCGCCATTTCGCGGCAAGATCGGCGAGTGGCATAATGTCTTCCACATAGCCTTCAATTTGAATATTATTATAATCCACGATTGCTGTGAGATTGTGTAATTTATACTTTGCTCCAAGCATCACCGCTTCCCAGGTATTTCCTTCTTGAAGCTCGCCATCAGAAAGAAGTGCGTAAATACGACGAGTTGAGACTTCACCAAAATCCATTTTGTCAGAGATAGCCATACCTACCGCTTGCGACAGACCAGACCCCAGAGGTCCGGAAGATGTCTCTACATACGGAAGCCATTCACGATGTGGATGACCCTGAAGACGCGAACCAAGTTTGCGGAGCGTCTTGAGTTCCTCTAGTGGAAAATATCCTGCATGAGCGAGAGTTGCGTAGAGCACGGGGCAAATATGACCATTCGAAAGGACAAGACGATCACGCTCTACCCAGTCAGGTCGCTTCGGATCGTGGCGAAGCGCATGAAAATATAAGTATGTAAAAATATCTGTCATACCAAGAGGTCCGGCTGAGTGACCACTCTTGGCCTCAACAAGCATCTCAATAATCGACATGCGAATGTTATTTGCCGTCGTTTCGAGTTCGAGAATTTTTTGCTCACTCAACATACGTTTATTGTACCACTTTTTTGAATTCAGCGATTCGAGATGAAATATCTTTTGCTGTGAATATCGCAGAGCCGACAACAAGTCGTGAGACTCCTGCATCGACAAGTCGTTTTGCATTATCGAGACTCACCGCACCGTCGACAGAGATTGGAAGATTTGGGTATCGAGCATGTAAAACTTCGATAGTTTTGAATACTCGTTCATCAAATGGTTCACCTTGTGCACCTATTTTGGCAATTCCCATACATTGAACGGATGTTACGAGCCCATCATCAAGTATTTCAAATAGAATTTCAGGATCTGTATCTGGATTGATAGAAATGCCCGGCTCAACGATTGTTGGAAGAAGTTTCAAACATTCAGTGAGTTCAACATAATGGTCGGTAAAACTTTCGATATGAAAAAATACTCGTGATGGGCCGATGATAAGAATATTCGGAAATAGCTTCTTCGGTTCTGCCACCATCAAATGCAACTCGAAATCAAAATCCTCCCAATACGGCATCTGCTTTTCATCTGCCACCATTTCCTTGAGCCCATTCTCTAAATTGAGTGCTTTGTCAGGAAGAGCCGGCGAAACAAATGGCCAAGTGAGACTCGGAACGAATGCTCCATCACAAATATCAATCTGCACCATCTTCACGTGAGTGCGGACTTGTTCTAATTTTTTTTCGATTCCTTCAAGCGAAGGCTCTAGTATTGCGGGTATAATTTCAATCATAGAATTTAGATAATTAGGCTCTAGGCGCTAGGTTGATAACTTTTGAATTAAAACATTTAACATTTTCATTACTTCAGCCAGTAATGTATCTACTTTATCATAATTCAAATTTTTAGTTTTTGAGAGATTCTTTGAAATAATAATTTGAGTCTCTAATTCCCCACCAGAACCATATGAAATAGTTAGAAAATGGTAGTACTCCTTGCTTGTTTTTCGCAATCTTCCTTCAGCAATATTCGACGGGATTGAGACTGCACATCTGCGTATTTGCGAAGTAAGACCAAACTGCTCCTCCTTGGGAAAATCTTCGGTTAGTTTATATATTTCAGTAACTAACTCAATACTTTTTTGCCAAACAATAAGATCTTTGTATGTTTGCATTTCCTAATACCTAGAGCCTAATTATCTAATGATCTAGTTTTCAATTTTTTCTACACGGCGTTCGTGACGCTCTTCTCCTGAGAATGGTGTTTCGATAAAAATCTTTACTGCTTGCTTTGCTTCGTCCTCTGTGAGAAATCCTGCTCCAAGCGAAAGAATGTTGGCATTATTATGTTCACGAGCAAGGCGCGGAATATCGATCGAACCACCGTAGTATACTGCGGTGCGTATTCCTTCTACCTTGTCAGTCGCCATTGCCTCTCCTTCACCGGATTTGCCAAGGACTATTCCAAGGCTTCCCTCATCACCTGCAACGGCTTCAGCTACAGGTCGGACAAAATCTGGATAATCATCGTTCGGGTTGAACGAAAAAGCTCCTTTGTCGATAACTGAGTGTCCCAAATCACCCAAGAACACTTTGATTTGTTCCTTAAGTTCGAATCCTGCATGATCTGTGCCGATGTATATTTTCATAATATAAATTATTTACATAGTTAAAAATGTGTAAATCATTACAACCGCAACAAAACCGCCGAATAAAACTACAGCCTTCCAGTCTGTGATCCTTGTTCCGAAATTCTTAATAGTGATAGGCTCGGTATTTGTCACGGTAGATTCATTGTTTGTTGACTTAAGGTACTTAACTGCTAGAACAATCAAAACAACAATTAGTACAATTCCGCCATATACTACAACAAGCTGAAATGCTTCACCACCAATTATGCCATCAAGCCAACTTGTGCCACTTATTATAAAACCTAGTACAATAAATAATCCTGCAAATACTCTAAACGCCTTGCTAAAAATTTGAAATCTAGGATTTTTATTTGCGCCAGTATCTTGTATTGCCTTGCCAATATTATGATTATACATTTTATTTTTCTCCTTTCAGTTTAAGTCTCTTTTCAAATCCGCCTTTTTCTTCCAATTTCTTCGTTCTTACCTCCTCAACATTTTGATATTCAGATAATTTCTTCAGTGCTTCAATTACTTCAATAATATCAGCCAACTCTTCGACGTTTCTATCTAATTTGAATTCATTGATTTCTTCCTCGAGTTTTATGATGAGTTCGTCTTTATACTCTTGGTCACCAAGCACTCGCGATTAATATGGAATATTCTTCGAATCAAGAAATTCGGAAATTTTATCTCTGACTAGTTTGTCGTAATGAGCCATACTATTTAGCCGAGCCAATTTTTTTAGAAATAAGGTTTGTTAGCTGGGTCATCATATTATCTTGAATTTCAGGAGTAAGTAGCACATCCGAAAGTTTACTTGAAACACGTACATCTTGAGAATCCTTAGTAATAGGATTTAGTATTTTTGCGACAAAAACAAGTAAATCGTTTTCAATTTTCCTTGATACAACTATGTATTTTTCGGGTTTAGTATACAGGTTCTCAAATTTAACCGTCTCATCCGTAACACCTTCATCTTCAAGTTTCTTTTCACTAGCAATACCCGACAATGATTGATCGTCTCGACTTAAGAATATTCCATCTATTTGATCATTCCCAGCAAGACTGGTTTCTAAATTAGATGCGATACTTCGATCGCTCAACAAAGAATCAGATGGAAACTGTTCGTTTTTTAATATTTGACTCTCAGAAATTACTGCATAAGAATTCGGCAGAGACTCAGACTGTTTTGTTGAAACTGCTTCAAATTCTTTTTCAATACCATTTAAACCGGAAGAGATTCTTGATTCGATGCTCTCAGTTGAATGTGCAACTGGGGCTGGCGAGGATTCTAATTGAGGCGAAACAGCAATCGCCCCTGATAAAATTCCTATTTTACCGATTCGTTTAGCAGTATCTTGAATTTTTTTGAAGTAATTTTCCATTATATTATTTAATTGTGTTTCCAGTCTTAATTACATGTTCCACAAGTGTGTGTGTATACCCCATTTCGTTGTCGTACCAACCCATTACCTTTACGAGATTGCCTCCTACTACACGAGTGAGGGCAAGGTCGGCGATTGAGGCGTGTGAGTTGCCGAGAATGTCAGATGAGACAAGTGGTTCTTCGGTAATCGCGAATACATTTGCCCAGCGTGGATCTGCAGATGCTTTTTTCAAGATGTCATTCACCTCTTCTGCTGTTGTTGCGCGCTTTGCAATGAAGGTCACGTCTACGATTGATCCAGCTGGTACAGGGACACGAATGGAGATGCCATCAAAGAGCCCTTCGAGTTCCGGATACGCCTTTGTCACAGCAATAGCGGCACCTGTAGAGCTCGGCACAATGTTTTGAGCTGCTGCACGGCCTTCGCGAAGATCTTTTTTGCTTGGTCCATCCACAAGTGCTTGTGAGGCTGTATAACCATGTACCGTGTTCAAAATTGCTTTGTCTATACCGATAGCTTCGTTTAATATTCCAATGATTGGTGATGCTGCGTTTGTCGTACATGATGCGTTCGAAGTGATAGCACAAGTGCCAAATTTTTCTTCGTTCACTCCAAGAAGAATAGTCTCGCCAGCGACAGAGCCGTCACCTTTTGAAGGAGCGGAAATCACCACCTTCTTCGCGCCGTTTGTGATGTGAAATTGTGATGCTTCGAATGAAGTAAAGAGTCCTGTCGATTCAACAACTACGTCAATGTTGAGATCTTTCCATGGAAGCTTGGTCGTGTCTTTTTCTGAGATGAAACGAATCTGCTTACCGTCCACCAAAATGTCTTTGCTGTCATTCTTCACGTCGTGATTCCATCCACGATACACCGTATCGTATTTGAGAAGGTACGTGAGTGATTCAATCGAACCCAAGTCATTGACTGCCACTATTTCTATTTCGGGTCTCTCCCAAGCCACTTTTAAAAATGCTCGCCC
>CAZPHJ010000001.1:15950-21535 GCA_964586755.1 uncultured Candidatus Saccharibacteria bacterium
ATATTGTATCAAATCTTGTACAAAGCGGTAAACAATTCCAAGCTATGTACATTTTTTTGAATATGTGTTAATATACTGTCAAACAAAAAAATAACTCATTTTATGAAACTATTGGAAATGATTTTATTCGTTAACCCAGGAAATTCGCACGGCGGACACTTAACGACAAAAGGCAAGAAGCAGATTGTGAGCATTCTCGATCCAATTACAAAAAACATTGGGATGAAGGAATGCTTTATAATCACTTCACCTACCGACAAAGCAAAGGAAACAGCTTTAATCATCGCAGGACCTTTGGGAATTCCTTTTGATGAAATACCTGAGCTTCGCGAGTACGACGGTATGAATTACCTGAGTAAGGCAAAAATCATACTGAATCACTTGCGGAATTCAAGCGCGAAAGTGCTCATTCTTGTGGCACATGAAGACGACAGGTACGTACTTCCAAAAGAATTACTTGAAAAAATTTCGAATGGACGACCTACTGCAATCCCTTATGGACACGGGATACTAAGTACGGAAGGCTCACTTGTGATGTACAGTCGGAATGGCTGTAGTATCACCGAACCAATGGAAGGAATTCTGGTATAGGAACGTAAAACGTATTTTTGGCAGGCATGAAAAGCCTGCCATTTTTTATACCAGTGCTGTTTGAAATACCTATATATATATGGTACAGTAGCCCTGTGGACGAAGCAGATTCAAAAAAGCTAGATCGTATCCTTGCTCTTGCTGAGGAAAATAATGAGTACATCAAGAAGGTTCGTAGTACTCAAAAAAACACTCAGATGTTCAAGGCGATTTATTGGGTAGCTATCATCACATTTGCCGTTGGTGGTTTTTATTTTCTCAAGCCATATTTCAACACCTTGAACAACCTTTATTCAAGTATCAGTGGAGAAAAGAAAGAAGGCACTTCCCTTTTTCAAATCCCTGAAGCAAGAAATATTCAAGGTATCATAGATCAAATCACACAACAGCAGCAGAACTAGGCGTTGGATAATTAGGCTCTAGGAAATACAAAATAATAATATGCTCGGGTAGCTCAGTTGGTAGAGCGCTCCCCTGAAGAGGGATAGGTCACCAGTTCGACCCTGGTCCCGAGCACACACTATTTACTAAGCGCTCCCCTGAAGAGGTGAGACGATGGCAGGAACCGTCGTCGCAAGACCTTCTTCTGATATTTTTGGAGTACTCGAAAAAAAATATCGAAAAGGTGTACAGTCTCTGTAAGAGATAGGTCACCAGTTCGACCCTGGTCCCGAGCACACACTATTTACTAAGCGCTCCCCTGAAGAGGTGAGACGATGGCAGGAACCGTCGTCGCAAGACCTTCTTCTGATATTTTTGGAGTACTCGAAAAAAAATATCGAAAAGGTGTACAGTCTCTGTAAGAGATAGGTCACCAGTTCGAATCTGGTTCTAGGCACACAAAACAAAATCAGCCCATTCGGGCTGATTTTGTTTTGTGTTACTACAAAGATACGAGTTTGGATTTAATTTTGTGGTTGATCAATCGGCAAAGATACCACCTGTTCTTTATTCTTATTTTCCAATGAGTAAATAATAATCAGCCCAATAATATTAAAAATAAGAAGAAATACCCAAGCCCAGTGACGACCCTTGCTTTTTAATACTAAGACCGAACCCCAAATAAGTATTCCTAAAAATACAAACGAAAGCAGGACAGAATACGGAATAAGCACCTTGACCCAAGAAAAACCAAGGTATTCCGCATAATAAAGTACGGGCAAAAGTCTAAAGAAAAGTGAAAACAAAAAACCGACTACAACTAATTTATTTCCTTTTCTATATTGTTCTCTATTCATAAGTATCTGTTATTTAATAATACCCATTATACCCCATTTTATTGTGCCCCCGGTACGAATCGAACGTGCATCTATCCCTTAGGACGGGACTGTTCTATCCATTGAACTACAGGGGCAAATTTAAAGACACCTATTAAGGTGTCTTTAGCATACACGTTTTCTGTTTAAGCTGGAAGTCCAAGAAGTGACGCAATCTTTGGCTGATCAAAACCAACAACGAATGAGTCGTCGATCTTGATGACCGGAACTCCAAGCTGTTTTGAAAGCTCCACCATCTCCTTACGCTTTACCATATCCACACCGACGTTGAACTCATCATAGGCGACGTTGTTTTCCTTAAAATAATCTTTTGCGAGATGACAGTAATGACAAGTGTCTGTGGTGTAGATTGAAACTTTGTGCATAAAATACTTCTTAGTATTAATTAATAATATTTTTCTCCAAATATTATATCACCCTAGTCAAAATATTTACACTTGACACAAAATGTGCTAATGTAAGTCTGTTTTCATATATTTTTATATGAATCCCTAACAGCTACAAGCTATAAGCTTCAACCTGTTTTCGGCTCTATCGTCTAACGGTTAGGACAGATCCTTCTCAAGGATTAAATCGGGGTTCGATTCCCCGTAGAGTCACATCGATACTGGAAAAGTGAACTTCTTCACTTTTTCTGATAGATGTGAAGTCGCAGTGATGTTTCGCGAGCACGCGAAACCACGAGGCGGGGTCGCGAAAATTTTGAGTGTCGACGAAAAATTATTTGTGACACAAGATAAAATTGACTACTTCAGAACTCAATAGCGTAAGATTATTTATAGCTGAATCATATATATACCTCAATAAAGCAATATTACAAAAAATTATGCATGATTCATGTCAAATATTACATATAAAAACGCATTAATAAGATTGATTAACATTTTTAAAAATGACTTTTTGTCATTTTCCAGAGAGCAATTTACTTCTAGTGGTAGTCTTACACACCCTGGTGAATTTGGTACAACAAGAGAAAATGTTTGTAGAAATTTTCTTCGCTCAGTGATACCTTCTTCAAAGGAAATAAAAACTAAGGGGTTTATTCTTAATTCAAATAACCAAAGAACTACTGAACAAGACTTAATTATTTATAGCGAGAGAGATACACCGATTCTTACTTTGGAGAGTACGAGTTTTTTTCCTATTGAGACTGTGGTTGCTATTGGGCAAGTAAAATCAGTTATACAAACAAAAAATGAACTTAAATCTATTTTAAATAATTTAGTTGAAGTTAAAAAATTAAGAAACAACATGGGTCATACTTCGGTTATATGGAGAAGTAACGATCTATGGAATGGACGAGATGGATATTATCCAGATAATGCATTTGATCAAGTGTTTACCTTCGTTATTTGTGAGAAACTTAACTTTATAATTACACCGGGTGAAATTGATGAACTGTACGATAAAAACATTGAAGATTATCTAAAACATAATATGATTTTAGATATAAATAATGGTTTGTATGGATACCAAGTTAAACCACAGGATCCTTTTGTCGCCTTTCCTTGCGCGAAAGAAATGAAAAAAAATAACCCCATACATATTGGTACTATCAATGAATCTCACTTTAAACACTTTTTAACAAACATTCACATTCACACCTCTTCAAATACAATTTTTCACCCAGATATGGGTAGATATATAGTTTAAAAAACCGCCCGTAGGGCGGTTTAATCTTGTATCTTGTGAAGTATTTATCACTTCCTTTCAAACACTGGTTTCCATCTTTTTTCCCATTTTGAACCAAGCATATTCAGTAACGACTGTGAACACCATCCACGCTCAGCTTTTTTTAGAAATACATGACGCAGGCGATCGTACTCATATGGGCAATGTTGCTCCAGATACGAAGCGTTGAATACCAGAGGATTGTTCTTAGTTAACACTTTTCGTACGTTACGAACGCACTGTTCAAACGTTAATGGTTTGACGATCCGAACTAACCATATCCTTTGAAGCTCTGGTAGAAGAAGTTTTTTAAATGGCTCCCAATCAAACGCGCCATTCCGTTTTTTCTTCAAAAATTCCGTTATTCTTTCATAGATTCCATAACCAAGATTGTTACGTATCCACCGTGGATTAAGCTTTGTAAGTCTCATCCCAAGCGCTCTTAATTGGACTTTCGTCGCGAGCGAACCAAGTGTCGGGGTGCTGGGTCTCATAGTATTTGATTTTTTGTAACAATATAGAAAATGATTGGTTATGTCAAAGTAATATCCTTCAGTCTAAGTTGTAATTGCAAATTGCTTTTGGAATAGAGCTATTGTATGGATTCGGGACGTTTAGTTTGACTAAATTAATTTTTGTGATAGAATATATAAAAATTTAACATTATGGAAAAGAAAAAGAGCCCCACAGCGAGTCTCCTCATCATTTTATTGAAATCAAAAAAATTACTGGCTGCCGTCAAAGTACTGAAGTCTGTAAAGTTAATCAAGCCACTCATTACTTTTGGCACAATGTTTATTTCGCTCATTGTGTACGGATTTAGCTATGGTTGGATTTTTGGCATCGGTCTCGTTGCGATGATATTTATTCACGAAATGGGCCATGTAATTGCCTTAAAAAACAAAGGCTTTCCCACTAAGGCACCTGTCTTTATTCCAATGCTCGGCGCAGTTATATTTGCTCCAAGAGGTATGGATCGAGATACGGAAGCGTATGTTGGCATCGGAGGACCTGTTTTAGGAACAATCGGAGCACTCATTGCCTGGGCGATATGGGCACTGACTCCAAGTCATCCCGAAATATGGCTAATCATGAGCTACATCGGACTTTTTTTGAATTTGTTCAACATGATCCCGATGCGTCCGCTTGACGGAGGCAGAGTCACACAGGCTGTCGGCAAATGGTTTGCATTGGTTGGTTTCGCTGCCCTCATCTGGGTCACACTAATGACAAAAGATCCGGGACTGCTTCTTATTTGGATCATTGTATTGGTTGATATCGATACTATTCCGCTGAAACAGCGAATCGTGATATCAATACTCGTATGGGTTCTCATGGTAGTAACAATCCTCTTAGGTGCAGGACATCAGGACCATCACTGGATGTACATCTTCGATATTATCCTTGGTGGACTGTATATGGGAATGTATGCAATGCCTTTTTTCCGGGGAAATTGGGAAGAGAAAAAGAAATTCGAAGAAACCGTCCGTGAAGAATCAGGAGCAAATAGGCCTGCCCTGCCGACAAAGGTCCGCGTATCTTGGTTTATAAAATATGTTCTTATGACGACATTGCTTATCATATGCACGCACTTCCAAAGTCAGGAAATTGCAAAAATGCAAAAGCAGAAAAAAGAGCCACCAAAGAGTGCTCCAATGAAATTGAGTAGCGTTACACCTTCGAAACAAACGTATTTAAAAATCCTAAACGGCGCGCCGTTTAGGATTTTTTATTGTTTCATTGAACAAAAAAGAGCCGGAATGAATTCCGGCTCTTTGTATATTTTGAACTGCCTTAAAACTGCAGCTCGATGCGTGCCTTTTCGCTGGTGCGAGCGAGCACAATTTTTTTGGCTCCTGGCTGTACGTTATAGACAGCCTGACCGTTGTTTGTGTCCACCGTAATGGACACCGGCCTGTCACAACATGGCCTGGCGTAAATTACGCCGTTTTTGATCGTGACATACTTATTCAGTATGTCTTTACCGTAATAATGGATTCCCGTTTCGGAAAACCACTTCATCGTAATCTGAACTCCACCAATGGT
>CAZPHJ010000001.1:21635-25136 GCA_964586755.1 uncultured Candidatus Saccharibacteria bacterium
TCGGTTTTTGACCTCCTTCCGGGTAGCCGATGTGCCTGTGGATTTTTTTGATCTCACGATACAGCATTACTGAAATAAACAGTGAAATAATAGCTATGCAGGAAACGATTATGTTGAAGTACTGGATAAACCATCCAAGAAGTCGCATGAGGAATGACTGCGTTACGTTAACCGTAACTGAGTCACTCGAAACACTTTCGTATGCACCAATTCTTGCGGCTGCAGAAAGTGTATAGGTGCCACTCGAGACCTTCTTGTCAAAAATAAAGGTGAATACTCCCCGATCGTCTGCCGTAATCTCTTGAACGAGAGCGGGCTTACCATCATTCTCATATATAACCTTGCCGAAAGAATGTGTTGCGTTCTTGTCTTCTTGTATCGACATTACTACAACTGCATTCGGATATGTGTGACCTGTCACAATGAGTGTGTCACCACTCTTCAATTCTTTTGGATAGGTATCAATCGTTGGAGGAAGTATTCCGGTTGTAGTAAACGAGACTGAGGCCTTCAAGCTATTGCCTGCCTTGTCATAGGCAACACCTTCAACGATATGTTTCCCCGGAGAGAGTTCGGGTGTTTGCCATGTGTCACCTACTGGAACAGTAATTGGGGATGCTCCATCAACAGAGAATGTGTAATGATCTATACCTGAGGTCACATCAATTGCCTTGAGCGAAAGCGTGGCCGTGACACTGTCCTTCGATGGCACATTTGCATCGACTGCAAATTCGCTTGACGGAGTGGTATCTATACCAAAGCGATAATGAGTGCTTGGTCCCCACCCCGCGCTAGTTAGATATTTGACGTGTGCATACCATACGCCATCAGTGAGTTTGGCAACATTGTATCCAGTCACGCGCCCGAGGGAATGCACACTTGGGTTGCGTCCCGAAGTCTGATCAACTGCCAATCCAACACCAAGAACACCGGTAGGTATTGTCCAGGCGATGAGCGGTGCACTCGCTTGATACCATGCAGTCTGATCAGGGTGTGTGCTTGAAGTGACGTCTGGAGAAAGTCCTGTATTTGCTGGTGCAGGTTCTGGAGTAGGAGTGATAACTTCACCTGATGTAATAGTGTAGGTTGCGGTCCCGACTCCGCTTAGGGCATTAGTACCGAGTCCATCGTTCGCAAGCACTGACGAAGATTTGAATTTAAGTGTGGCTTCCCCTGGTGCGAGCGCTCGAAATGTTATTCGCACAATCTCCCCTTTGTTCCCGGTATATCCAGGGTTGAGTGCTACTCCTTCGAAGGTGACTACAGAACTACTCGTTGCTGGGCTTGTAGTCCAAAAATCGACGATAGAGCTTGCCTTGGAAACACTCACAACCTTCAGTTTTGTGCTTGGGTAGGAAACTTCGCCTGAGAATGCATTGACGGCAAGCGTGGGAGAGGAAACATTCACGACAACAGTGAATGTTTGCCCAACAGTAAATGATCCGGAATCCGGTGAAAACAAAAGACTCGCAGCAAAAACTCTTGGCGCAATACTTACGCAAAGAATTCCTGCAATAATTGCGATGAGATGAAGTGGATTTTTCATCAGAAAGATTGATTATCGTCCGAGTGTAAACGTTCGGCGAATTTGTGTATTTTTTTCATTTTGCGTTTATATATGATAAACAACGCGAGCAATATTATAAGTATACACGCAAATGGAACAAGAATCAGTTGCTTGTCGAACAAAATTCTTCCGTCGATTTGCTCAATGCGATAATTGCCAGCACCATCCACCGCCTTTATACGAATCTTACTCTTGAGGGTCTGATCTCTTAGCAGATATGGACTATTACCAATAACCCAATCGGTGCCACCCTCACTAACTTCGTAGTGATCAATACCGCTATCTTTGTCTGTCGTACTAAAAAATACAGCGTAGGCTCCATCAAAAAGTTCTTCTGATTTTGCAACAATTGGAGTAAATGCTTCGGGAATCGTAATGTCGGTCACGGGAACAATACGGTTGCTACCCTTCTGTGCAATGGTAATTGTGTATGGCATGGTATTCACATCTGCTTCGGTGCCATACCCATCATTGAGATACAAATGCGAGTCTGAAAAAACAATCGTAGCTGAACCGGAACGAACCGCCTTAAAAATAAGTGTAAGCACGGTCGCACTTGATCGCGTGTTGGTTATTGGATTGACGACATTCTTATAGCCACCAGGAATAATGCCGGAAAATGTGACGGCGTTTCCAGAAACGACTGGAGATTGGACCCAAAACGGAACAATAGAATTACCTGTTGTAACCTTTTGGAGTGTAAGTAATGGATCAGAAAAGGTAAGCTCGCCAGATATTGTGTTTATCTCAACATCACCTGAATTAAGCATAAGAGAAACCGAAAATTCATCACCGACACCGATAGTTTCTGTCGGAGTGTCGAAATACAGCGACGTACCTGCAGCTGATGCATTCTGCACGAAAAAGCAAACTCCAATAATGAGTGTGAATATACATGATCCTATTTTTACGAAATGTATGAGTTGTTTTGACATTAGAAATTAGAATTTAGATATTGCACTCATTATCCCGTCCAATAATATGCCAATATTGAAAAATCACTGAATCCAACTTTTCCATCATTTGAGAGATCCATTTTCTTCGGGAAGTCTGTTTTTTTATACCAGAAAGACAAGATGGAAAAATCGATAATGTTGACACGACAGTCAGTATTGAAGTCTCCACGAAGGATTGTGCAACTATCTTTTTTCTCAATATTTTCGTTACCAACTGTAAACGTGATTATTTTTCCAAATGAAGTTACTTCATTTGTTGAAACAATTTCTGCTTTTGATTTTGTTTCGTGCTTCCCATACTCAAGCGGACTCGTATTCAACGTATAAAAATAATGACCATTCTCGTCAGATTGTGTCTGCCTCACCAACTCAGTCTCTGAGTGCACCGTAATCGTCACCTCTGAATCAGGGGCGGTCTGTCCGAAAATGGTGATGGAATCACCTTTTGCAACGGTAGTTTTGTCGACATCAATCGTTGGTGAAAGAAAAATTCCAGAAATTGTTGCTGAAACTCCATAGGTTACCGAAACAGGGATGGTAAAAAGTGTAGATCTGCGGCGGTTACTATCCTCTGAAAGAATCGAAAAAGTAAATGTACCAGCGGTCAAATCAGAAATCGTAAAATTAAATTTTGCATCCGGGCCTGCCGGAGTATCGATTACTTGCTGACCATCCTTAAGGAGAATAACGCGTGAAAGTGGATATGCTCGTCCGGAAAATGTGACACTAGTGGGGACTCCTCCCCCGCCCCCACCTCCTCCACCACCCCCTCCTGACGAACCGCCACCACTACTGCCAACGGTCGCACTTACTGTGATACCCCCACTTGAAGTCACATCAAGAGCAGTAACACCCAGTGCAAAAAATCCGTAGCAAAAAACGCAAAGCAATACAAATACGTGTTTGCTCGTATTCATAAATCTATTATTTAGATGTTTTTTTCTTTGCCATTTCACGACGAAGCATATCTTCTGCTCG
>CAZPHJ010000001.1:25236-41488 GCA_964586755.1 uncultured Candidatus Saccharibacteria bacterium
TTTTGGAATTTATAGAAAAAAGTGATCGGTAATGATGTATAGAACCGTTCCTTGTTCTTGGTAGCAAATTCGAGAATTCCTCCATTTTCGCTCACCGCTCCTGAAACCGACAAAAGAACAAGGACACCTGTCTTTGCTCCAATAGATACTTGATTACTCGTGTTTCCTGGTGGAACCGTACCCCAGAACACGGCAGCAAAATGTCCACCTGGCGTCGCATCGTTAGGTACGGAAATGACAAGTGGAACGATTTGTGAAGATTTTGGAGCAATCGTCACCTTCTTGGCGGCATTCATCCAAGTACCAAGATCATCTTTAGGCTCAACAAATGTTGGATTACCTGTGTCTCCTGTTGCTTCAAAGTTGGCATAGGAAACATAGAGAATTTCCTCTGTTTCGTGTTCATTATATAGCGTAATTTCTTGTCGAATAACCTGGCCAGGATTCGCTTTTAACTCTAAACGAATTGGCGTGATGGTAAGTGCGTAAGTAGACGGTGCAACAAAAAACAAAGCTATCGCTCCTAAAATAATTGTAGTAGAAAAGTTTTTGAAGTAAGCGCTCATGTTTTTAGAATGTACCGGTTGCTACATAGGTGATCGCCGTTGAATATGATCCTGCTGGTGTTATTGACGAAATAGAAGCAACGTACGAAACCGTGTAGGTACAATCGGCGGCTGCTGTTATGCTTGTGATCGTTGTTGTAGTCGAAGGAACAAATACATAGGAATCCGCCGTACCATATCCAGAAGCATATCCGCAACTTCCTGCAGATGCAGTCACATCACTACCAACGTTTGGTGTAGCATTATCTCGCAAATTGATACCAAATTCCTCTGTTCCAGCAACTGCTGTAGACCCAGCATTTGCATCAATTGTATCTGAACCGCTCGTAAGAGTTGCTCCGTTATAAGTTATGGCATAGCCTCCGGTAGCGTTTGTAGCGGCGGCAAGGGTATGACTACCAGACCCGATTGCACCAGTGGTCAGTGTCCCTAGACTCACAGAAGATGAACTAATTGCAAAAGTAAGTGTAGGGTTTACTGTAGCAGTAACAGTCACCACATCGTTTGTCTCAATAACAAGTGCACCACTACCGCTGTCGGTGTTTGAACCAGTGTTTGTGATAGTAAATACAGAGCTATCAGTGTCAGCATTTACATTGGTCATAGTACCCGCACCAGTTGCAGCAGTACCGTAAATGACAAAAGTTTTTGCAGCAGTGTTTGACGTTGTCCAACTAGAACACGCTGTAATAGTAAAAGTATTGTTGGTTGCATCAACAGTTACAGTATAGTTTGTGGCACCAGCCGAACACGAAGGTGCCGCACCGACAGCTACCGGAGCTTGTGCGGAGCGAACATTGTCGGTATACGCAAAATCACTTGTCTGCCACGAGCCTGCTGAGTTCAATGTAAAATCTGCGTTAGTAAAATCAATAGTGATTGTGTCTCCTGCCGTTACTCCGACAGACTGAGTCCATACGATCGTATGAGTCGCAGTTACATTACGAGCCTGGGTAGACATCGTATCTGAAAGCGGTGTAATTGTAGCAGCAGTTGCCTGTTTCGTACTTAAAAAACCTCCGAAAGAAAGTGTAAAAACGAGAAGAAGTGCTAATCCACGAGACGTATTCTTGTGAAATAAATAAACAACATGAAATAGTATCTTAATAGGCATCATATATAGTGAATAGTATATCATTTTTTATTTATACTGATTATATAAACGAATGTGGATAAAAGGTAAGACAATACATCAAGCTAAAAATTTCCTGTTGCAATATATGTTATGTCAGTCGTGTACGAACCTGCGGGTGTTACCGAGCTAATATTTGCAATATATGAAGCCGTATACACACAATCTGCTGGAGCTGTGACTCCCGTGAGAGTTGTCGTAGTAGAAGCAACGAATCGATATGTATCTACATCGTCATAATCCGTATGATAACCACACGTACCAGAATTAGTAACAACATCTGCTCCAACATTTGGCGTAGCATTGTCTCGTAAGTTTATACCGAATCCTGCCGTACCCGGAGATGACCCAGCACCAGAGTACACTGGAATTGTTCCTCCCCCTCCAGAACGTGTGAGTGTCGCACCGTTGTACGTTACCGCAAAACCAGAACCTGCATTACTTGATACAGAGATAGTATGTGACCCTGAGCCTGTCCCAGCTGTTGTGAGTGTTCCAAGTGCGACGGAAGATGAACTAATTGAGAATGTAAGAGTTGGAGCTACACTAAATCCCCAACACGAATCGTTGTTGCCACTGTTAGTTGCATTTGTCGGACCAATACTAATCGCACCTGAATGACATCCTCCATCTTTAATATCAACATAATCAACTGAGGCCGTGCCACTCGGGAGAAAATCCCACTTTGTACCAGTTGAGGCCGACCAAAGTTTAATCAATGCTCCAACACTTCCAGTTGCAGTGAACACACCTGTCACTGTGTACGTCGGCGTACCACCCGAAGCGGCAAAATTGACCTGTTTAGCTGCAGTGTGTGTAATGGTGAGATTGTTGAAACTTGTTGTACCAGAAATTGTGACAGTGCTTGCCGTATTGAAAAGAACCGTACTCGTTCCAGAAGTAAATGTTCCACTATTTGTCCAGCCACCTGAGTTTGTGATGGTTGCACTTCCGCCACTGAGCGTTCCTGACGCACCTATCGTAACTGAAGCAGTGCCAATCGCATGCGAACTCGCCGCAAACGTGCCTCCTGTAACACCAAATGTGTTACCAATGTCGATTGCGGCACCAAGAGTCTTAGTGCCTGTTCCACTTGAAACAAGGTCATAAAATCTGTTGGTGCTTCCTGAGAGCGTCCCTGAATTTATTGTTGCAGTACCATTACCAGAGAGCGTAATCACGGACGTACTACCACTACCGCCGAACACACCGCTTGATCCGCGAGTAATAAGTGTTCCGCTTGTTCCAGTCAAACTTACAGCCGAAGCATTGAGTGTAAGAATTGCAGAAGCTGAGTTTGCAATATCAATATGACCAGCTGATACAACATAGTTTGAGCTGCTTGATGTGTCGAGTGTACCGAGTGTAATAGTGAGAGTCGCGGCTGGATCGATGGTGATATTTCCTCCGAGTGTTTTTGTACCGGTTGCATTCAAGACAAGATTATAAAAACTTCCTGCACCAGAATTGAGTGTGGCTGTTCCGTTTCCAGAGATAGTTGTCGTTGTTGTACCGACATTGAATGTACCTCCGAATGTTATGAGCGTACCTGAGGTTCCTGTGACCGTAATACTTGAGGCGGCACTTGTGGCATCAAGCGTCCCGCCGGTCGCTATTGTCAAATATTGTGATGATAAGTTGTAATCTGTCGTACTCGGACGAAGGTCAAGTGAAGACAGTGCATTACTTCCCTGTCGTGTGATCGAAATTGTTCCGCTTGAGGCAGTAATATGTCCACCAGCATTTACCGTGAGCGTATTTGCACTACCGCTTGGGTTGATACTAAGATCGCCATTGATAGTTAGCGCCGAAGAAATTGTGTATGTCTTATCCGCAGTAAGAACTGGTCGAAATCGAAGATCGGCATATGTTGGAGTCGCAGAGACTGTTGTTGCAGCATCGGCGTTGTAGTAGACAATTGCTGCGGCTGCGCCATACACATCCTCCATTCCAAGTGAGTAGAACGTCGACGGCGAATTCATGTTGTTATATTCTGTCGCAATCCAACCTGCAGAACGAACCGTATTTGAGAATCGGTATTCGTCTATTGACCCTCGTAAAGTTTCATTAGTAAAACCATTGTCTTTAAACAGACCATTGATTTGATAGTTAAATCCCGAAGCGGTGCCAGTACCGTCAGTTGCACCATTATAGTAGTAGCGAATCGTCGTCCCGTCATACGTCATGGCTACATGCACCCACGATCCAGTACCGACGCTCGTATTAGCATTGTGATCACTCGTTGTATATAAGTCGAGCTTACCATTGTTCAACCAAAGACCGTTTGTTTGACTAAGTGCGCCCACGTTCTGATATTGTGGAACCGTAGCATTATCGAGCTTGATCCACATAGAAACGGTCGGCGTTGTTGAAGAAAATGTAGTAAAAGTAAGACCGGCGCCCGTGCTCGCAGTTGCACTACACTGAGTAGTACCGTTGGCACAACCAGCTCCACCAATTTTACCCGCAAGAGCCGACATGGCGCCAACAATCGTTCCGTTGTTTATACCCGTAGAACTTGTAGCGGAGAGTGTAGTACCGTCTCCGAGATGAAGTACTGTCTTAAAGTTCGAATCCCACACATTAGCAGCGTCTGCTTGAGCAGCAACACCGGCATTGCCGTAATACATATAGAGCACAGTGTCCGCAGATGAGGAAAGTGTCGGTACTTTTACCCAAGCAATAACTTCACCAGAAGTCGAAGTGTATCGTTCGATTTCGTGTTTGAGTTTTGTTGTACCGTCAGAAGATGTAAACAAAATATCACTACCGTCAGAATTACCAACATGTCCGCCAGAGCTCGTGTATTTCCAGTCTGCATTTGTTGTATTTATGAGCACAGGAAAATCCGTGTGATTTGTCGTCGAAACTTTCGTATAGTCGATGGTGATTTTTGTACGATAACCCCATGAGCTGTTGTACCATGATGCAGCAGTTGCCGATGAATACATCGTGATATTGCCGTTTGTATAATTTGTAGGAAATGTCGTTGCAGACGTTGGTGTCGCCCCTGAATCACAGGTTGCGTTCGTACCCGTAGCTGTTCCTCCGATACAGAGCGTTCCTCCACCACCAACAAGAAGCGTGCCATTGGCCGTTCCTGTAATTTGATTTCCCCCGTCATTCAACACCCCTTTTTGAATATAAAGACGATTAGCAGCACTTGTTGAACTCATCGTGATCGCCGCCCCGGCATTAATTACTGTAGCAACAGCATTAATAGTAAGCTTGTGGAATGTTGTCGCAGCAGAGAGAAGTGTTGGTGAACCCGAAGCAGATGTCACAATGACTGTCGTCGTACCTTGTGTATATGTTCCCGTTTTTGTAAAAAGTGTTCCACTCGTTCCAGTGAGTGTAATTACCGCTGAAGAACTTGTACCATCGAGAGTACAGCCAGAACCAATTGTGAGATTTCCAGTCGTGAGATTGTAATCAGTTGAACCTGGAAGTAAATCAAATGTGTTACCTCCAGATTGTACAAACGTAAGCGTTGCGGTGATATTGCCATCGGGCGATTTTGTACCTGATGCTCCAGAAATAACAAGGTTTGAATATGTCAGTGTTGAATCAACCGTCTGCGTACCAGCAAGTTTGTAATCGACAGTTGAACCGGCCGAAATTGTGCGCGTATCAAAACCAGTATAATTTCCCGCAAACGTGCTCGTATCTACATAGAGCGTTGCACCAGACGCAACCGAAAGAACATTGGTTCCGCTTGCAGTGACCAATTGTAAATTGGGGGCAAATTCTCCTGCCGATATTATTAAGTCATGATTTATTGTTATTGCTGATGAGCTGCCAACCGTTTTTGTACCAGTACCTGTTTGAGTAAGATCATAGAACGTAATTGTTCCGGAATTGATCGTTGCAGTACCGTTTCCAGAGAGCGTTACCACCGAACTTCCTTGTGTAAAAGTACCCGTGCGAGTAAAGAGCGTACCACTTGTCGCAGTGAGTGTAATAACTGCGGCCGAACTTCCCGCATCAAGTGTTCCTCCGGTTGCAACAACGAGTAATCCTGTTGAAAGGTTGTAATCGGTAGAACTTGGTCGAAGGTCGAGGGTGGACGTCGCGCTCGTGGTACGAGTAATTGTTGTCGTTTTTCCAGCAGGAACAGTGATGTTTCCGCCAGCGTTTACTGTGAGTAGATTTGCTGCTGTACCGGGATTGATTTCAAAGTTTCCATTAATCGTCATTGCACCGCCAAGTGTATAGGTTCTCGCCGCTGTCATCGTCGGCTTCAAAGTCAAATTCCCATACGTCTGAGTGTTTGCGACTGTGGTAGCTGCGTCAGAAAGATAGATGACAGTTGAAGTAGCGTTGAAACTATACGAAGCAAAACTTGGCATTGCACGTGCTGTAGTAGAAGTAGCTGATGTGTCACAAGTAGCCGAAGTATTTGAACCTGACGCACCACCCAAACAAAGTGTTCCAGCCGAACCAAGTGTGAGTGTGTTGTTTGAAGAACCGGATGTTGCAATTCCAAAACCAGAATCATTGAATACTCCAGAAGTTACGGTAAGGGCAGAGCCAGAAGCATCGGCAATAGTAACAGCAGCACCGGCGTTGACGACAGTACTAGATGATGCCGAATTTATGGTGAGAATATGAAAAGTTTCTGCCGCTGAAACCAGCGCAACCGGACCGGTCGCACTAGTAACCGCCACCGTCGATGATCCTTCAGTAAATGTCCCTGCATTGGTAAGAAGAGTACCACCCGTACCAGTGAGCGTTATAGTCGAGTTTGTACCAGACGCAGTAAGTGTCCCACCGGAGGCAATAACAATAAGACCGCTTGAAAGATCGTTACCATTCGAAACAGTTGCAAGCGTGGATGAAGCACTTGAAGTCTTTGTTATAGTTGTCGTCTTCGTTGATGCAACAGTAATATCGTCACCCATATTCACTGTGAGAGCATTCGAACCTGCCGAACTTGGGTTGATGGTGAGATTTCCATTGATTGTTGTCGCACCAGAGGCAAATGTATATGCCACAGTACCGGTTATTGGTGGAGTAATACTGAGATTACGATATGTTGGCGTACTTGAGATTGTCGTATTTGCATCTGCGTTGTAATACACAGTGGCGTCAGTTCCAGCAGATTCCTCAGTATCAACTGTTGGAATGAATGTGGATGGAGAACTTTGGTTGTTATATTCGGCAGTAACCCAATCAGCGCTACGCACTGTACTTGCAACGCGCATTTCGTCCATTTTTCCATCAAGACAAGTCGTCCCTGAATTATGATAATTTCCCCAATATGTTGTGTTTGAGGTGTCGTTCGTTAATCCTCCGATTGTACCAGTGTAGGTTGTCTTTAAAACACCATTAACATACACCTGGCCGTTATCACCCGAAGCTGTCTTTTGAACGAGAATATGGTGCCACGCGCTTGCACCAAGACTGAGTCCAGTATAAGTACGGTACAAAATTCCCTCTGATGCAACATCTCGATTTCCCCACTCAAGATTCACTCCACTTTGAATACTCATGAAAGCAGAAAGTGTATTATCAGCATCACCGTCCCAAATATATCTATTTCCTGTTGTTGTCTGATAAACCCACATACTTACCACATATACACTTCCGCCGCCTACCATCGAATAAAGTCCGACCGGTGAAGTAATCTCGTTTCCACAGGTCACAGCCATCGCACCATCAACTTGCCCCGATGTTGCTGTTGTGCCAGATACTGTTCCATTGTACGTTCCTGTCGAATCAGTTGCAGAAAGTGTCGTTCCATCTGATACATGAAGGACTGATTTGAATCCATTAGTCCATACGTTTGCAGCGTCGGCTTGAGCCGCGACTCCGGCGTTACCGTAATACATATAGAGCTCGGTATTTACCGAAGAAGAAAGTGTTGGTACTTTTACCCAAGCAATAATCTGCCCAGTCGTTGCATCATAATATTCGATTTCGTGCTTGAGTTTTGTTGTACCGTCACTTGAAGTAAAGACGAGGTCGGTCGCTCCAGCATTCCCCATATGACCACTGTTTGCGACCGTTTTCCAATTGGCATTCGTAAGACTCACAAGCACTGGAAAATCCGTACTGTCCGATGCTCCCACTTTTGATTCATCAATCGTGATCTTGGTGCGATATCCCCACGCAGCGTTATACCAACCGCTCGTTGAGGCAGCATTCATCGTAATATTTCCGTTTGTGTAATTGGTAGGAAATGTCGTAGCACTTGTAGGAGTCGCTCCTGAATTACATGTTGCGTTTGTGGCAGATGCCGTGCCGCCAATACAAAGCGCGGATGACCCATTGATTACCAGAGTACCGTTTGCTGTACCAACAATCTGATTGCCACCATCGTTCAACACTCCAGCTTGAATATAGAGACGATTTGCAGAATCGGCTGAACTCATCGTGATTGAAGCACCTGCGTTGATGACTGTTGCTGTGCTATTGATAGTGAGACGATGAAATGTTGTGGCAGCTGAAAGCAATGTCGGAGTGCCGGAAGCTGACGTAACGATAACTTCTGATGTTCCTTGTGTAAAAGTTCCACCTCCAGTGAGCGTAAAGAGTGTCCCAGTCGTTCCGGTGAGTGTAATAGTTGAAGCATTTGCAGTAAGTGTTCCAGTCGAACCGATAGTAAGTGTTGTAGTAGTAAGTGAATAGCTCGTTCCACTCGTAATAGTATTGAGTGTTCCATTGATTGTTACGCCAAGCACTGATGCTGAATTCACATCCATCGTAACAGTAACACCGGAATTAATCACAACTGAGTCTGATGAAGTTGGTACATTTCCACAACTCCATGTACCAGAAGTATTCCAATTACCATTCGCTGCAGCGGTACATGTTGCATCATCTGCAATCTGCCATGAACGAGTTTCTTTAAATGCAGGTATCGCCGTAACCGGATCTACCCCTGTATCAAAAAATTCCAGTGGACCAATCAAGAAAAATTCTGGACTCACTTCTGGGCCTTTAAAAAGATAGCCGAGTATGGTTTCCTCGCCAGCTTTTAAGTCAACATTCCAAGTGAGAGTGGTGAGTTCGGCAGTAGATTTAAGCGTATCGTATTTTTGACTACTTTTTGGCTGAGAGATGACAAAACCAGCGGGTATCGTTTCCACAACGGTACCTGACCAATCACGCTTCGGGGTAATTCGAATCGTCATCGGATAATTGTACTTACTGAATGGATAAATACGTGTTGGCGCCGCGCGCGACACATCAAAATCTGGATTGCCTACAACGAATGCATCCCGGATAGTGCGCGTACCGTTGTCAGTATGTGCAGTTAATCGAATGATATATGTACCAGGCTCGCCAGGAATTGGATAGTGGGCATAATAATCGGCAACTTCTACAACATTGTTGCGTGCACACTTCTTGCTTTGCAAAATTGTATCGTCAGTCGTTCTAAAATGCTGAACAGTGCCAGATGGACTTTTTATCGAAAGTTCAAGTGGTGCATCACAGAGCGTGTTTCCTTTATCATCAAGCACTCCCATCTGAAGAAATGCGGTATCTCCCGCAACGTAGACACTCTTGTCTACGTTCACTGCAAGTACTCCCCAAGTAAAGTCTTGTTGAGAGATAATAATTGCAGTAGCAGTCTCGACAGTAACTTCCAGTGTATAGCGCCCCGCACGGAAATGACGTTCTTGTTTTTCAATACTCACACCGTCGCGAGTTTCTCCGTCAATTGTTACAGTTTGTATTTTAGTTTTAATTGTGGTTGGATTGCCGTTGTAATCAAGTACGCGCGCATTGGTGATTTTTGGTGTGCGAGCCGAAACATCCTCGGCATATGCAACAAGCGGTGCAAAAAGTGATAAATGGGTATTTTCATTTTTTATACGTCTTGGCAATGGCACACGCGGACGGCTGGCAATTTTTGGGACAGACGTCTTTTTGAAAAATTGAGAAAGCGCAACTACGGGGTCACTTGTGGTTGGAGTTTCAGCTGGTAGATTTTCTGGAGCGGTAACCGCCTCTTCTGCAGGAGAACCTTCAATAACCTCGACTGGAGCTGCTTGTTCACCTTCTGTTGTACTTTCTGAAGCAGGAACAGTATCTACTACAGGATCTGGTTGTGATGTTTGTGTATCTGTATTATTTTCTTTTGGTGTATCGTTTTCAACATCTCTAGAAAAAACATTTTTAATACCGTCGAGAAGTGTATTAGAATTTGAAGTTTCTGCTTGTACAATTTCTTCCTTTTCAGGTTCTGGAGAAAGAACTTTGTCTGAATCTTGAACAACTTCTGCTTTATTCTCTTTGACAAGATCAGCGAGCTCTCTTCGAGAAAGATTTGGGTCAACAACAGCAAACATCGGTGACTCACCGGATGAAAAATCGGTGTCACCTTCGAGCACTTGAGCATCGCCATTTTTTATAGTAACTGTTGGCTTTTGAAAAATCTTTCCTTCTTCATACTCGACAGATATTTCCATGGCATCAAGATACACCACTGGTTGTTTGTCATAACTCACAATTGTGTCAATCGAGACCTGAAGTTTTGAAATATCAGTCCATGCACCGAGTGGAATATTAAACGTAGATTGTTTCCAGTTGGACACACTTACCTTACCCAAAGTATTCCATGCGACACCATCAAGCGTATACGACACTTTTGCAAATGTGCCGTCATCCTCATGAGCAGGCGTTGACTCAGAAACAATCGTGGTTTGAGCTTCTTCTGACTGAGATTCTGTCTCCGCAGGCGTACCAGAATCGACTGGCGTATCATTCGAAACATTCGTTGATTCTTGCAACGATGTACTTGTGTTATCTTCTGACACAACTGATTGCTCCGCTTGGATTGGATCTCCGTCAGATTGTGTATCTTCAGCAAATACTTTTGTCGGTGAAAAATAATCGAGGAATGACTGATCTCCGTCCGTTGCAGGCGCCGGCTCGGGTGTTAATGATGCATCCTGGGACTCTGAAGGCGTGACAATGATTACACTTGCATCTACTGGTGGAACAGAATCCGCTGCAGGAACTGAGGCGCCTTCGGATATAGTATTTTCTTCGTTTGATTTCAGAATAGACGAAGGAACTTTTTCCGCACTACCAAATGGTGACCCAATATCAGTTTCATTTTGGTGTACCACAGAGCCATCATCCACAGACCAACGCAACGAAAGCAAAAATTTCTTCGGCATTGTATCCTCTGGAATTTCACCGACAAATGCCCCACAAAAAATTTGAGCAGACGAGTTTCCAAGAACTGCAGAGTTTTGCACCGTATATCTTTCGGCAGATACCCCCTCTTCAAGACTTGGTTTACCTTGTGCATTTTTTGTGTGTTGCCATCCACCCAAACAATTTTCTGGATAAAATACTGCGGTCGATGCATTAACTCGAAAGAATGATGTCAGAATGCTAACACAAACAACAAACGAAACAAATTTGAGAATTGTATTCTTGTGCTCAAAATAAAAATCTTTCAATACGTGAATATGGATTTCAATAATAGGTGACTTCTTTTTTAGATTAAGAACATTGGGTTGTTCAGAAAAAAAATTACGCGAACGAGGCAAACTTTTTTTGTTTACCATACTCTTTATTTTATCTATATAACGCAAGGCTTTTTTTATCATCGATGAAGTGTAAAATACACTCACAGTATAACATGCAAAAGTACCTCACTATAGAATAATTATGTGAATTCAAATTGAATAAATCATCATATGTCACACGATAAAATTACGTGTGTGATTTTATCCATTTATCATCTTGTCTAACAAGCAAATCGTGTGCTTGGTCCGGGTACGCCATTAGCTCTTTGACGGTACGTTCCATGCGCATTCCCTGACTACCTTTTATGTAAATAACGTCACCTTTTTTGATTATGCTTCTCATATACTCTACGGCAGTAATCGCATTATCCGCTTCGAAAATCTTCTTTTCATTCATACCAGCATCACGAGCACCTTTTGCACATTCCTTTGCACGTAGACCTACAGTTATAAGTATAGCTGCAGATTCTTTTGCTATTTTTCCGATTGCACGATGTGCTTCAATCGTATGTTTTCCGAGTTCGAGCATATCACCAATTATGGCAATTTTTCGATTTCCAAATGGAATATCGTGAAGCATTTTTAATCCAGCTTCACAGGCCGCAGGAGAAGAATTATAGGTGTCATCAATCAACACTGTGTCGCCTATACCCGCAATAAGATGCACTCGTCCAGGTGGTGTTTGATACGTACCAATATCATTAATCGCTGTGACCATGTTCTGATTCATGACATGAGCAACAGCAAGTGAGGCAAGTGCGACTGACAAAAAACTTTCTGCATAAATATTCGGCAAAAGTACAGGCAAAATCTTGCCTTCAAATTCAAGCTTAAAAGCAAGTCCACCACTTCCCAAATCAGAGGGAGCAAGTAACTGCACATTCGAGGCTCGTATATTTGCTATCGGGTTTGTGCCGTATGTTATTGTTCGCGCATGAATAATTTCTTTTGCTTCGAGTACTCGAGCATCGTCAGCGTTCAATACCAGCGTGCCATCCTTGCGCAAATATCGTGCAAGAGAAATTTTTTCATCAATAAGTGATTGGAGTGTTGGAAAAAATTCGATATGCACCGGAACGTCAGGCAATCGCGTAATAACCACAATATTGGGTTTGAGCCATTTTGCTATCGAGCTGATATCTCCAGGTCGATCAGCACCGACCTCTAACACCAAAGTCTTCGGATAGCTTCCACGAGGACTTGTAATTTGTTTCAATCCGACAAAAATAACCTCAATCCATGAGAGTATGCTATTCCAACCACTCTGTGCTCCAATAATTGATAGTGGAACTCCGAGTTCACTATTGAAACTTTTTTCACTACAACGAACACTCCCGCTCGACTTGAGCACGGTGTAAATCGCGTCCTTTGTAGAAGTTTTTCCAACACTTCCGGTAATTGCAACAACATACGGCTTGTGTCGCCACAGAATCGCACGCGCAATCAAGGTGAGTTTCCATGTGATAATTTTTTTTAATAGTTGTCTCATTGGTTAATTAATTATTGTCTTAATGATCTCTAAAAACTAGTGGGGCTTAATTGTATTCCTCTGTTCGCGATCTGGCGGAATTTGATAATAATTCAGCAAGAATTTCGCAACATCAAAAAATGTATACGTCACTGTCGAACCAGAATATTCCACGTTCTTCGGATTCACCAAAAACATCAATGTCACAAATTTTGGGTCATATGCCGGATAATACCCTGCGATACTATGTAGGTACTGGTCACTATAATACCCCCCACCATTCGGGTTTGCAATTTGTGCTGTTCCTGTTTTTGCTGCGATACTCCATGGCAAATCCTTTGTTCTTCCCGGCAAAACTGCTTGGTCATACACTGATACAAGCATTTCAGTGATTGCATGTGATGCCTCGGGACTAATAGCACGAGGTAAAACGTCAGGTACTATTTTTTTGGAAGTACCTTCAGGATACTGTATTTCTCGTGCGATATGAGGTGTAACCGGAACACCAAAATTTGCCAGCGCAGAAAATGCTTTGATAGCTGATATTGGAGTAAGTGCAATACCTTGACCAAAAGACGCGGTGGCATATTCGATCTCTCGTGGACTTTTTAAGTTCGCAATCAAACCAGGAACCTCTCCTGGTAAATCAACACCTGTTTTTTCATTGAATCCAAATTTGTAAAAATAGTCTCGAAATCGTTCCTTGCCGAGCTTCTGTTCTACAAACACAGCACCCGTGTTGAGCGATTCATTCAACACTTCTTGCATCGTGATATATCCGCGCCCTTTCAAATCAAAGTTATTGATTCGTGATTTGTCGAGAATGAGAAAGCCCTTATCTGTATATTTTGTTTCAGCTGTTACCACTTGTGCATCAAGTCCAGCTGCCATTGTGAGCGCCTTTACAATTGAACCCAATTCAAAGGCCCCCTCAACGATTGGATTGCCATAATCCGAAACTGAATTTGCTTTGCCATAAAAATTTGGGTCAAATGTCGGAAAGCCTGCTAGGGCGATAATACTTCCGGTATGAGGATCCATAACGATTGCTCCGGCACTATCTGCATTGAATTTTTGCATGACCTCATACAGGTTTTTTTCTAGGTATGTTTGCACTGTAGGTTCAATAGAAGTAACCACATCACCTTCAGCGCTTGTATTACTGAAAGTACCCTTCACGGTATCAAAAATTTCCGCAAAGAAATTTGTATAAAGACTTGTTTTTGTACGATTCAATACATCATTGTACTGACGTTCGATTCCATATCTTCCTGTAAGCAAATCACCTTTATATCCCAAAAATCCAATAGCTTTTGCCGCGAGTGTACCTCCTGGGTACGTGCGCCAACTGTCAGTAAAAAGTGTTACACCCTTAATATTCTTTTTTTGTATTGCATCTGCATCTTCTTTTGAAAGACGTGTAGCAATTTCCTCGTACGGATCGTTCGTTTTTGCAGCGCGAGCCATAAAAATTTTGTAGTCGATTGGCACTATTTCATTCAAAGCAAGATATGCTGCTTCTCTATCAATGATTTGACTTGGAACTATCGCAAGTTTAAATCCCTGAGAGACGCCCGCAATCTCAGTAAGACTACCATCTTTTGTGGTCGCAAAAATTCTTCCTCTATCAAAACGCCCAATAGTTGTTGGTGAATACTGATGATTTGCCTTTTCTGCAAAAGATTTTCCTTGAATGATTTGAATAAAAAAAAGCTTGCCAATGATAAAAATGGCAAGAATAACAAGTGCGCCAAGCACATATATAATTCGCTGGTGAGAATTATTTTTCATGGCACGATGTATTGTACATTAGTTTGATAAAAACGCGGTCGCGTTGAAATCAGATCGGCTTGCAAATAGTGTATCGCGTGATTCTGACAAACCGACTTGCCCTGCATCTGCTAGGGTAACTGATTGTATTTTTACATAATAATCTGCCTCAAGCGAACTGATAGCACTTTGTGATGCTCGAATCGAAGACTCAGCTCCTCGCTGTGCAACCACATCAAACACTATTTTACCCACAACATACACGTACATACCTACAAAAATTGCCAAGACTGCGATTCCAGCAAGCACAACAGCGCGAACTCTATCTTGATTTGGAAAAGCGAATGTCTGAAATTGTTCAATTTTTGTTTGCATATGAGTTACTTTTTTTCGATTATTCGTAATTTTGCACTTCGTGATCTTGGGTTTGCGACTACCTCCGTACGACTTGGTGCAATTGGTTTCTTTGTAATAATAGTTGCTTCTTCTTTTGGTAATTCTTTAAAATAATTCTTGACGATGCGGTCTTCGAGCGAATGGAACGTAATGACTGCGATTCGTCCACCGGGTGCGAGTATGTTCCATGCACCTTGCAAACCCTCCTTCACTGCACCAAGCTCGTCATTCACATATATTCGCAAGGCCTGAAATGTTTTCGTTGCTGGATTTATCTTGCCTTTTCGATAAAATGCTGGCACTGCATTTGAGATGATTGCAACCAACTGCGACGTCGTCTCGATTTTTTGTTTTCGTCTCGCTTCCACGATTGCCTTTGCAATCATTCGAGAAAATCGTTCCTCGCCAAACTCGTAGATAATGTTGGCCAATTCTTCTTCACGAGTCGAATTGACTACATCGCGAGCAGTGAGCGTATCTTCCTCGATTGGATTTTGAAGTGTCATGAGAAGTGGTTCGTCATATTTGAACGAAAACCCCCTACCCGACTCTCCTATCTCCATCGAAGAGATTCCGAGATCAAACAACACACCCTGCACCTCACTAATTCCTTTCTCACGTAATGCGGATTCCATTGTTCTGAAATTCGCATGAATGGGAATGAATTTTGCCCCTGTTGTGCCAACCGTCTTTTTTGCAATATCGAGTGCATCAAGGTCTAGATCAAATCCCGCAATCGTAACCTCGCCATCAAGAATGTTTGCAATCGCAGATGAATGACCACCTGCACCGAGCGTTGCATCGACTACCATGTCTCCCTTTTTTAGATTGAGACCTTTAATGCTTTCTTGTAAAAGAACAGGAACGTGATTCATATTACAAAGCTCCTACATTACCCAATTTTTCTGCAAGTGTTTCTGCTTGCGTTTCGACTCCTGCCTTATACTTTGCCCATGCCTTCTCATTCCAGATTTCAGCGCGATTTTGCACACCAATCACGGCAACTTTTCCGGCAAGCTTTGCACGACCTTTCAAGAAGTCTGGAATAAGGATACGTCCAGCACTATCCACTTCCACTTCTTGTGCACCTCCGAACATGAATCGGTTGAAACTTCGATTGTCAGCAGCGAGCATTGAATTCTCTGCAAGACGATTCGAAATCTTTTCCCATTCACTTGCACTGAACATGAAGATTGCACCATCGAGTCCTGGAGCAAGCACCACCTTCTTTCCCAATTCACTCTTAAATCGCACAGGCAAGTTCACCCGGTTTTTGTCGTCTATAGAATGGATGTATTCGCCGATTAACATATTGTTTTTTGTGGTGTTTCGGCGAGAAATTTCGAGGAAATTTCTCGCCCCACTCTTCCCCACTTACTATCTATTTTACTCCACTCTGTCCCACATAGCAAAAATAAAAACAGTGGATAAC
>CAZPHJ010000001.1:41588-49129 GCA_964586755.1 uncultured Candidatus Saccharibacteria bacterium
TCAAGCATGTCGACGAATTCCCATTCTGGCATCATCGCCTCGTCGTCGCCGTCTTCAATGAGTTTTTGTTGGAGTTCAAATCGTGCACGTTGATCGATCGGATCATTGAGTTCAGAGAATCCATTCCCTACCTCTGATCCTGCAATCAAAATCTGAAAACGTTCGACAGTACCAGGTCGCTCCTTTGATTCCTTTGCAAGAGGAGAAACAAGCTTTGGATGATGCACAAGAAAAGCCGGACCCGCAATATTTTTGCGACAGTATTTCCAAAGAGTGTCAGTGAGACGCTCACGATTCGCACCTTCATATTTCACATGAAGCTCGTCGAGCTTAGCTTTCATATCAGCCTCAGTTGCCGTAAGCACATCGATGCCAGTCTGCTTCAAAATTTCACCCACGTATTCCACAACAGGCCATTCACCCGCGAGATCAAACGTGTGTCCACGAGTAGTGAACTCAGTCTTGCCGAATACTTCCATTGCAATCTTCTGATACATCATTTGTGTAAGCTTCATACCGTCGTTGTAGTCGGCGTAAGCCCAATAGAATTCCATATTGGTGAATTCCTGCAGGTGGTCGGGGCTCGTGCCTTCATTGCGATAGGCACGGCCAATTTCAAATGTCTTTGGAAACCCTGCGGCCATCAGGCGCTTCTGCCAAAGCTCACCGATTGAGATACGAAGATATACCGGAATATCAAAATCCTTGTGGTGTGTCTTAAATGGATTGGCTTCTGCTCCACCAGTCGTGAGTTCAAGGGTAGGAGTTTCAACTTCCATAAAGCCGTGCTCTTTCATGAAATTACGCGTTGCTTCCCAGAACTTTGCCTTGAGATAGAACATATCGCGAAGTTCCGGAGTCATTACGATATCGAGATAACGCTTGCGAAAGCGTTCATCTGGATCAGTAATACCATGCCATTTTTCTGGAAGAGGAAGAAGTGACTTGGTTGCCATCATCCAGCTTGCTGCAAGCATCGATTGCTCGCCACGCTGGGTAGTAAAGAATGTACCAGTCACAGAAATAAAATCTCCAATATCAGTTGTCGTTTCAAAGAGCGCAAAAGATTCCCCATCAAGCGTATCTTTTTTGAACACCACCTGAAACTTTGCAGTACCATCGTCGAGCACCACAAAAAGAATCGCACCTTGTCCACGGATAGCCATAATGCGTCCGGTAATTGAGCGAGTTTCTCCGGAGGTCTCCAGTGCTGTGAATTCGTCTTTTACAACGTTCAGTGGATAGTCGCGTGGAACACGAGCTGGATAAGGATCCATACCAGCCTCAACGAGACGATTTATTTTTTCGATGCGCGATTGTCGGATTTCTTCAAGTGAGGCCATGGGCTAAATAGTAGCTAGAGTTAGTAGTAAGTAGACGCCCAAATACTATAGCAAAAACCGCCTTCCATAGGAAGGCGGTTTTTATATTACTCAATATTGATGATCTTGTATTCAATGATTCCTTTTGGAGTTTTGAATTTTGCAGTATCGCCTTTTGACTTACCTTGCAAGGCCATACCAAGCGGAGAGTTGTTTGAGATCATTCCTTTTGCAAAATCAGCTTCTTCCGAACCGACAATCTTGAATGTCTGCTTCTCTTTCTGTCCTTCTTTCTGGACAACTACCGTAGTGCCCACCTCCACTTTCGTGCCATGATGAGACTTAATGATCACAGAATTTTGAAGCAAACTTTCGATTGCAGAAATACGTTCTTCAAGCTTACCTTGTTCTTCGCGAGCCTGATGATATTCGGCATTTTCAGAAAGATCACCAAGTGACTTCGCAAATTCAAGAGCCTCAAGGATTTCCTTGCGTTTCGTAGTCTGCATTTCTACAAGCTCGTGCTCGAGTTCTTTCTTCTTTTCTTCAGATATATATTGCTTTTGTGTATCCATATAAGTTGCAAAAGTATACACTACTAGCCATAAAAAGCAATGCTATTTGCCATATTCTGGCGCATTAATTCCAACCCAACCAAGAAAATCACGAGTCACACGGTGAGCCGTTCCAATCGCCGGAGCCGGTCCGTTTTCAAGCATGATTACAAAGGCATATTTTGGGTTCTCGTACGGGAAAAATCCTGTCATCCAGGAATTCACATTCTTCCCTCCTGGACCCACTTGGGCTGTTCCAGATTTTGTAGCAAGACTAAACGGGACATGAGTAACACCCGGGGTAGTACCATGCACTGCAGCCATATGCATACCTTCCAGGATTGGTGTGTAGTTTTTGTCATCAACATCAGTGATTTTTGTTTCGACTGTCGGTACATCTTTTACTACGTGAGGATTGACTAATACTCCTCGTCTTGCAAGCCCAGCGACAGCACGTACGATTTGTATAGGTGTGACCTGCACACCATACTGTCCAATAGAAGTGTTGTATGTATCTCCGAGTTTCCATGTTTCGCCAGGGAATTTTTTTGCCTTCCATTCTGGACCAGGAATCGTACCTGTATTTTCAAGAGGCAAATCAACACCTGTCTTTTGTGTAATACCAAAACGAAGCCACGATTTTTGTATACCAGCTATACCTATTCCTTTTTGACTTTTGTATCCACCTGTTACCTCCATAAAATAAATGTTTGAAGAAACTTCGAGCGCCTTTCGAATATCTACCCATCCATTATTCTTGTAGTAATCACGAAAAACTGAGGGCTTATCAGGAAAATATGGATTCGGAATAGTGATGTAATTATTTGATTCAATCTTTGTCCATTCACCGATCACTCCCTGTTGCAATGCTTCAAGCCCAACATAAGGCTTCACATCAGATCCAGGGGTAAACAGGCCCGACACAGCCCGATTCATGAGTGGAGTATTTGAATTTGTGAGATACATCCGAATCGTCTTTACATCACTTCCAGACGACATGATGTTTGAGTCGTATTCCGGAACATTCGTAAGGGTGATTACTTCGCCAGTATGCACATTCATTACGATTCCTGAAGCACTGCGAAATCCAGAAGTCCGTACCGCCCCCGCCAATAGTTCGTTCAGCTTATTTTGCAATCGAGAATCAATAGAAAGAGTAATGTTTTTCCCAGCGATTGCTGGATTTACAATGTTACCGCTTGAAACCTTTCCAGATATATCACGCTCAACAATCGTCGAACCATTTTTCCCCGAAAGGTCACTGTTGTATTTTTTTTCTATTCCATCTTGGCCGATTATTTCCTTTTGCCAATAGTTTCCTGATTTATCCTTTGCTGGATATCGAACATAACCAAGCACATGCGAAAAACCCGGCTGCGAAATGTATGTACGCTTACCCCACGGGAATTGATCAGTTTTAGTGTCATTCCAAGCTAGAGACACACCATTTCTGTCAAAAATAGTCCCTCGTGCAGCGAAAATCGGCTCACTCGTGAGACTGTTGTTCTGACTCATTTTGGTATACGTTTCTCCGTGCGTGATCTGCAAAAACCACAAACGCCCTGCAAACAAAATCACAACCAAACAAAATGAAATACCGACACCAAACATTGACCATCGTGAAATAGGACGCTCAATCTGTCCTTCAAACTGCTGAGTATCAAAATCAGGCAAATTTTTTGAATCCAAAAATATCTGATCTGGTTCAATCATCGGATTGTGATAATTCCGCTTCAATGATGTTTTCTTTTTGATTGTTCTAAATAGTCTATTCATTGGTAAATATATTTTTTCTAACAAAAATACTTATTCCCACCAAAATTACAGCAAGCAGCGTCATGATGTATGAAAAATGGAAAAAATGAGCGAGTGGAACCCCGTACAGAATATCATTCAGTAGAAAGAGTGGGATGAGTTCATAATACTTCCGAAACCAAATGACCGAAAAAAGCCCTATCGCCATTGTAAAATAAAGTGGAAAAGCACAAACGGATATCAGTAGAAAAATTGTACAAAAAATACGAAATGTCATGAACCCAGTATACCCGCACACATCCTTTTTGCAAAAAGGATGTGTGCGGGTATTAAAAAACCCGCTGTATTACAGCGGGTTTTATCATCATTCTGACAAATTAGTTTTGCATAGAAAATGGCACTCCTTCATTTTGTTTCTTAAAAAATGAATTGAAATAAATGTTTTCCCGGAAGCCGGCAAATATATTGCCATAATACGAAGTGAGACGAATTGGCCTTACATTAAACATCATGCCAGATGTCTCAATAGTAATATTGAAGTCATCCGTAACTACAACAGAGAAATTCATCATGTCTGGCATCACCGCCGGCATCTTTTTGTTTTCGATAATCGAGCTTAGCATCTCATTATGCTTTTCACTCGTTATCAATTTTAGCTCTGACAATACAAGGACAACCTTGATCAGATTACTATGACACGTAAAATCTGGGCTGACTTGAACCCCATTATAAAAAAATGCTGCCGATCTCCCGGTTTCAGCAAATTTTAATTCATACGGCAATGTACTTTTTTGCATACTTATTAAATTTTAGAAAGTTAAAATGGCTCAGAATATAGCATATTATGAGCCATAAGTCAATATACAGCCAGCAATGATTACTCTTTGGAAATTCTACTGGACACTTTTTTGGTTACCCGATTTTCGTGTCGAGTGCGTTTAATCTTACGGAAAATGGAGCGAATCAAGAAAAAGAGAATCGCAAAAAAAGCTATATAGAAGAGATATGCGTGTGAAAATATGTAATGAAATAGTCGAGCAACAAATAGTCGAACTGTAGCAAATGGACTATTGATATACTTGGTCGACGGAGCCACAGCGCCAGACTCTTTGATTTGTTCTTCTGCAACTTTTTTCTGTTCTTCAACTGCCTCCGTTGCTTTAGCAACTGAGTTTTCCAACGAAACACTTGTGGTCACTCGAAGTCTCTCGAGTGAATCCACTGTTGCAACGATTGGCTCTTTGACAGAATCAGGCACACTCTCAATTACCTTATTTTCAAATTCATCTACTTTGTTGAGGATCGGTTGTGCTTGAGCACTTGCTTTTAAGCCTACCGCTTCAACCCCCGAACCACTCCCATTTTTGGTTACGTATAGTTTTGACATTTCTGCCTTACCAAGTGGTAATGCATATGTTTTTGCCGTTCCATTATTTGAAATTTCTTGAAAACCTTGAGCCGAAGCTGAAAAAACATGATTGCCTGGTTCAATGCGAAACGTAATACTTGCCGTAGCTACTGTTCCTGGAGAAATGGTGAGCAATTTTTTGCCGATTAAAACCTCATTGTCATAGAACAAGACCGTTCCAGATAGTTTTTGTGTTTCTCCATTACGAAAAAGTGTTGAAAGAGTTGTCATCTCATCCCCACGGGGAAATTCCGGATAAATCCAAATCGGATTACCTACAAATCCTGTCGCAGCAGAAACAAAATCTGCCTGTATGAGAAGGAATGTAATAAGAAAAAAAATAGAAAGCTTTTTTTGCATACGTACAGTATACTATATTCATTATAGGTAATACCATATTTTTATGATCACTCTCGAAGAAATCAAAGAAAATTGTACGCACGCTCGAGCACTTATGACACGTGCTCGAACCGAACATTTTGCTGTAGGAGCTTTTAATATCGACAACCAAGAAACGCTTGTCGCAATTTGCAAAACAGCACAAAAACTCAATTCCCCTGCCCTCATAGAACTCTCTCATGGCGAAGTGAAAGCCATTGGTCTCAACAACGCTCGTGATATGGTTACCAATTATAAGAAAGAGTATGGTATCGAAATCTATCTCAATCTCGACCATAGCCCAACAGTCGAAGCAGCCAAGGCTGGAATTGATGCAGGATTTGAATTCATTCATATTGATGTTTCTCAGGAAAATCATGATGCCACAGATGAGGAAATTATTTCTGCAACCCGCGAGGTAGTGGAATACGCAAAAAAAACTGGGGCAATCGTCGAATCTGAACCACATTATTTCGGAGGATCAAGCAACGTACATGCCGAGAATATCGATTATGCAGAAATTAAAAAGACGTTCAGTACACCTGAAGGTGCCAAAAGCTTTGTAAACACCACTGGTATTGATACATTTGCTGCTGCAATCGGGAACCTTCACGGAAAATATCCGGTTCCAAAAGAACTCGATCTTGAATTACTCCAAAAGATTCGCAACACAATAGATTGCGATATTAGCCTACACGGAGGCTCAGACACTCCTCTCCACTTTTTTGAAGAGGCAGTAAAAATAGGTGTAAGCAAAATCAATATTAATTCAGACATGCGATATGCGTTTCGCACAACCCTCGAACAAGAACTGGCTGAAAATCCGAAAGAATTCGCTGTGGTCAAACTCATGGACGAAGTTATCGACGCTGTCGCAAAAGTAGTCGAAGAGAAAATTAATGCATTTGGATCTAAAGGAAAAGCTCAACGGCATTAACCAGTCTCATTCGCATGCAAGGCTCGAAATATTTTGATATACTTAATTTATTAAAAATTAATCAACAAAAATATGGAAAATAAAGAAAATCATGTTTGCAATATGGAATGCGGAGGCTGTGGGCACGGATGCAACAAAAACCATTTGCATGTTTTGAAATGGGTTATCAAGATTACCATTCTTGTTATTGTCTTCTGTTTTGCTTTTAAAATCGGTGAGCTCAAAGGAATGCTTGAATCACGTGGTTATGGAGATTTCCGTAATCATCCAGGCAGTAAAATGATGTATTCTGGCGGCACGTACGATATGGGATACGGGCAAGGTATGATGAATCAGTAAAAAAGCAGGTATTTAGTATGCGGTATTCTGTATACAGCAAAGTCCCGCCGGCAAAACCGGCGGGGCTTTGCATTTGCACCCATGCTGTATACTCCATACAAAATACTGTATACTATTCGTCATGACTAACCCAATGAGCACAAAAATCATAAAAGCGCTTCGCGAGAAGAAATACCGCCAAGAAACCAAGAAATTCCTCGTCGAAGGCACCAAAAACGTCGTCGAGCTCCTTCGTAGCGACTATAAGATAGACAATCTCTATATCACCACGGAGTTCCGCAAGTCATATACAGAACTCATCGATACGCGAAAAGATGCTCGTGTACAAATTGTAGACGGAGCTGAGCTCAAAGCTTTTGGGACACTTGAACACAATGATGGCGCGCTTGCCATTGTTATACAAAAGGAAATCAAAATTCCAACTCTCTCTGGTGTCACTCTCGTACTTGATGACATTCGCGACCCCGGCAACCTAGGTACTCTTATCCGTATCGCTGATTGGTACGGTATCAAAAACATCATTTGTAACGACACCTGTGTTGATTGGCATAATCCAAAAACAATCGCAGCTTCGATGGGTTCATTTACTCGCGTAAACGGCTACTACACAGTACTTCCCGTATTTCTCAAAAAACAAAAAACACCAATTCTCGGCGCGTACATGGAAGGCAAATCTGTACATTCGTTTGCGTTCCCTAAAGACGGTATTCTCGTCGTTGGCAGTGAATCACACGGCATTAGTCGTGAAGTCGAGAAGTGTATCACTGAAAAAATCACCATTCCAAAATTTGGTGGCGCAGAATCGCTGAATGCTGGCGTAGCTGGCGCTATCATTCTCGACCGCTGGA
>CAZPHJ010000001.1:49229-57810 GCA_964586755.1 uncultured Candidatus Saccharibacteria bacterium
GGTCGTCGAATCTTCGTATAATGTGCCCCAGACTTCAAATGATTGTGTGCATGCAGCCGCTTCTCCAAGTCATTCGTCGAACCGATATAAAGTGTTTTATCAGTACACTCGAGTATGTATACATGGAATTCTTCTTCCATAACAAAGATATTATTGCGCCTCAACTAATGCTGTGCCATCCACCATAAGATATCTTGATACACCAACTGAAGGCACTGTAGTCATTGGATCAAGCGTTGCACGGTCGGCATAATTGACCACCAATTTCCCGTCATAAATTTCGGTTGTTTGTGGAGCGATTCGGTCACCGAGAAATATAGCATTCGTACCAATATATGAATCCGCAACTTTCAAAGCAGCGACCACATAAAAGTACGTACCACTCCCTCCTCCGTTTTGAGTGAGAAGGAATGCGATGTCTTCTTTTCCATCACCATTGAGATCTCCTGTTGCTCTGTTACCGAAATATTGAGTAACGAGCATGGTAGCTGAATCAGGAGCAATTTCTTCCTCTGCATAACCATCGACAAGTGTTACATTTCTTCCGTCGATTATATACGAAATGTTTTTGAAGCGATCGACTGTATTTGTGGGCACAATATCACTTCCGCTCTTTTGTAAATACAAAATTCCAGCTATGGCAAATACGAGCACAGCAAGAAAGATAAATAGATTCTTTTGCATATAGATAGTATATCAGTTAGATTTCCAAAATATAACTCGGTACAACTGATTCAAAAATATACTGCTTTTGTAGTTTTTTTGGTAATTTCTGAAACTGCTTCACTATTCCACGACAGCTTTTGCTCCCACATTCGCACTTCATTGTCCAAATATCGTCCGATGCGATAGCTGTCGAATAATCAAAAACTATCTCTTCTCCTTTTTGGATTGGCAAGATTGCAATCATAAATAGTTTATTATCCTTTTTGATTACCTTTGCATTCGGCTCACATGAATGATTTAAAAAATCACCAATTCTTCCAGCAGGACTCACAAACCAATCAGAGTCAAAACGAATTGTATTTGAACGAGTGATATCATCCGTCGAATCATCTGCATCGCAGAAAATAAGTTTACCCGCAAATTGAAATATTTTTTGTTCTGGCTTGAATGTACGTAATGCAAAAACACCCTTGCCATGTTTTGATTTTTTTACTATCAATTCATTCTGTTCTTTTTTGGTGAGATACATAAAATACTATCCGATCACATTCTTTTGAAATGATGTATTTTTCCGAATGAAATGAAAGAACTTTGTCTTTCCATGACCATAAAAAATAAAAAGTATCGCAGCTGAATATACCACAAGGTCTTCCACTTCCCACTGACGAAACTGCACAAGCATCGTTGTGACCGAAAGCCCGAAGAAAACGGCAATAAGCACTGTCGTGACGCGAGTGATATAGCCAAAAATAAAGAGAATACCAAAAATTGTTTCTGCGAATCCAGTACTGAGCACAAAAAGCTTGTCGCTAAACCATGGAAATAACTCCTGCATAAAATTCCAATGATGCACTTGGAGGAATTGCATGCTCAATTCTGGATACAAAAACTTTTCTGTAAATGCGAGAGTAATGAGTGAAATACCAGTTCCAATGCGGACGATTTCTACTGCATGTTTATTGAACATCTGAAACACTCGTGAGTCCTCTGGGGAATGAATGATGTAGAAATAGAACGCGAGCGAAAGTAAAATTGTGTTTTCGAGAAGTGATACAAATCCGGTATGGAATATGAGTCCTATACAAAAGAGCATCAGCGTGACCGACGCAATGCGAGGCAAGATATTGAAAACAAACATACAACCAACTGCGATTTGTACAATTTGCAAAACATACGTAACAGAAGCCTCAACTGGAATTTCGGGAATAAGAATAATCTTCCAAACCAAACTGACTGTAATCAGAAACAATCCGAGCACCGCTTGAGATATTCGATTGATCACCTTTTCATTTTTAATGCCAAATGCAAGAAGTTTACTAGGACTCTTTGTGTGTGTGTCGATCACACTAAATACAAAAACGGTGAGAAGTACGATAAACGACCAAATAAGAACTTCTTTATTGGTAATACCATAGAACGGCAAAATACCATGAGATGTTTTGATCACCTCGTCGCTATCTACAAACCACTTTACATGAGCCGATGTAAGCAATGGGGCAAACAACGTTAGCACAAAAATAGCGTATATTTTTTTCATGAAAATAGTATATCAAATGATAAAAATCAAACTAGAGTTACTAAAAGTATATTTTGACTATTTTCATAAAGTATGTATTATGATTAAAATTTATTTTTGATGAAAAATGAGTTAACATTCAGCCTTATTAACGGAGCAAACATGTATAATGCGGTAATGCTCGCAAAGGAAATTTTTCCTACAGAGTTTGATAATACTAATGTTTTTCAACCGACGTACTCTTACAAATACGCATTCGATGAAGGAAATAAAACCTGCTGGTATTATCTCGTAAAGCAAGGTGATCAAACGATTGGAACAATTGGATACTATTTTTCTAGAAGCCACCCAAAGGAGACTGAGTTATGGATTGGATACCTTGGTATAAAACCCTATTTTCGAAAACAAGGTCTTGGTGCACAGATGCTTCGAAAAATGATTGACCATATTTGTTCAACGCACCCAAAAGTAGAGACGATTAAATTATTTACTTCAAACACCGACGGCAACAAAGATGGTCATCATCTATACCCGAAACTTGGCTTTGCATTGTATCGAACGGTTCAAACCAAACCATACGAAACTTGTTATTTTAAGAAATCACTCAAAATCCCTGATTAGCTCAGGGATTTTTTTTTACTAAAACACACTACTCACAGGATAAATAACTATTACTTTGCTCGTTTGCGTGGAGTCGGTACGAGCTTCTTACTCGTGCGGATTTCGCGACGTTCGCCAGTGACTGCTGTGGTGTAGAAATTCTCACCAAAGAGATTGATCACGGTCGCAATATTAGTTATTTATAAATACTTTTTATAAATAAATGTTTATAAGTTCTATTGTTACCTAGATCGGGTTCCAATTCGACTGACTATTCACAAAACTTAAAAACTCTTGCCTGGTTCGAACATCATCATAAAACGCGCCTCGTAGCTCAGAAGTCACCATGGATCCATTTACTTTTTTGATACCGCGCATCTCTTTACACAAATGTCTTGCTTTTACAACCAGTGCTATACCTTTGGGCTGTACAACTTTTTCAATATGATCAACAATATCTTTAACTAAACGCTCCTGAATTTGCAATTTTGAAGAATGATAATCAACAACACGGGCAACCTTACTTAGCCCCATAACCTTCTTTCCTGGTATATATGCAAAATGATATGTTCCAAAAAAAGGGACTCCATGATGTTCGCAATGAGAGAAAAAATACCCAGTATCCATAACCATTTGTTTATATTCAATGCCATCATCGTTATTATTAAAAACTGTTATTTTTGGTATATTCTTAATATTATAGCCAGCAAATAGCTCTTTCCACATTTTTGAAATTCTCTTGGGGGTTTCGAGCAAGCCTTCTCTATCAGGATTATCACCAATGCATTTCAAAAAATCTCTTACAATTTTTTCTGATTGATCAATCATAATAAATAATTATTAATCTAATAATTTTTTCATCGCTAATTTGACGCTATATATAGCATCAGTTAACGAGAGGGTTTTCTTAGAATGTAGCGAATCAATATCACCAACCATTATTAAATCTTTTTCTAAACAATTTGTCAAATGTGGTATGTTTTTTTCGAATCCTATGTAAACCCCGACTAATGCACCTGAATATTCTTTAGTCTTATATATAAATTTTTCGAAAATAATTTTTTTTACAAAACCAGACGTTGTATAATTAAATTCTGTAATTTTCTCGTTCGTATAGATTATTTGTAATAAACCCTTTTTTTCAAAATATTTCAAATCATCGTGAAAACAAGGATTGATTTTTTTAAAAAAGAAATCCCTCGCGATAATTTTTATACGGGCCGATTCTTGCTCTGTGTTCTCATATAATTTACACATTTTAATTGATTTTATTGCAACATTATCTCCACTTCCAATAAAAATAATTTCGCAATTGTTTTTATCAGCTTTTTCCTTAATTTCATTTTTATCTATAAAAGTAATATTACCTGATGTCAAAAGCTTAATTTTTTTAATTTTTACACCAGTAGCTAAAATTACTTTTTTTGTTTGTATGATTTTACCGTCTACATCATATAAGTGAAAAAAATTTGCTTCTTTTTCAATGCGATCAACACAAAATGCCTTAACAGTAAGATTGTCACCATATTTATTATGAAAAAAGTCATAAATATCAATGCCAGTTTTAGTTCCATCAAGCAAGTGATCATAGCCAGGAATTTGTCTACTATTGATATTTTTATAGAATGTGTTATATTTTTTGACAGAGGAACAGTAATCAATATCTTTATCAATCAACAATACATTCCAAAATTTTATTTGCAATAACCGATAGTAGGTAGTTACACCGGAAGGTCCAGCTCCTATAATAACAACATCATACATTATGGATTTCATTTTCTAGAAATTTTGTTTCATTAATTTTTCATGGATAGAACACTTGTTAGCACAGACTTATTATGAGACATTGATTATACAAGTGCAACTTACTCAAAAATATACATACTAGTTACAATGATTATTAATTTTCTAGGACCAGGTGGTGTAGGTAAAAGTTCGATTATTGATTCGCTTCTAAAGTCGAATGATTTTAATTTTTTAAAACCTATCTCCTATACAAGTAGACCACCAAGAAAAGGTGAGGTAGACGGTATTGACTATCATTTTAAAAAAAAAAGAGGAGATACTAAATATGGTAAATCGAATAGCCCTTCATGAAAGCATCGATGGTTTTATATACGCAAACAACATCTCTACCCTTCAGAATAAAAAAGGGATACTACTTATGACACTAAGACCTGAAGGGGTGCAGGAACTAGAAAAAATTACTTCCGACATTATAATTATCAACCTGCTACTTGATAAGACCGAGAGAATAAAGCGAATGAAAATGAGGGGGGATAAAGACCTTGAGATTTCACAAAGAATTAAACGTGATGAAATTGAGTCAGTAGAAATAGCGAATGCTACATTTAAGTCTAAACTTATTGAAATCAACTGTTCAAAACCAATAAACGAGATAACCGTTGAAATAATAAAAATTATTCGCCAACAAAGGCTAAAGAAAAAGGAATTGAACTTAAATTAAAGACTTCAGAGTCACCTTTCCTTTTAAATTGCTGATTTTCTTTTAATAAAAAATACAAGCGATCCGGTTTACACCCAATAATTAATAAGTAAAAAAATCCTTATTCCACAAAAAAAAATACCTGGACCATACTATCACCGAACAAACAGATTCTAGATTATTCATATAAATAACTATTACTTTGCTCGTTTGCGTGGAGTCGGTACAAGCTTCTTGCTTGTACGGATCTCGCGACGTTCGCCAGTGACTGCTGTGGTGTAGAAATTCTCACCAAAGAGATTGATCACGGTCGCAATATCCGTGTTGTCGATGAGGGCAATTTTGCCATCGGCGATTTCAAGGTCGAGATTGTACTCCTTGGCATATTCCAGGTACTTATTGCACACCTCTTCGTCTTTCAAATCGATTGTTTTCGACTCGATGATCGAAACCATTTTCTTGCGATTGCGTAGACCAATGACTTCACTGCTCATTTCCGACTTCAATTCGAATAGTGTACTCGAAAGGAATTCATTCGTACCTTGCTCGGTGATTTGTCGATACATTTTTTTGATTCCAGGAAAGAGTGATTGAATAAGTGTAAATTTTTTGAAAAAGAGTCGTGAGCCATTCCAGTACGCATCAACTTCACCAGTAAGACGAATAGCATTACCCTGTTCAACGAGGGTTGGCTTCTCACCAAAAGACACATACTTCTGCGAACGGAGTACTTGTCGTGGGGTAACTTTGGTAAAGAGTCGTTCTTCACCCGATACAAGATAGAGAGCCTTCAATTCTGAATAGTAATCGGCCACCATTGGGTCGAGCCCTACACTTGTATCTTCTGATACAAATCCGCCGAGCATTTCTTCTTTTTCTTCTTCAGTGAGCACGAAGTAATACCACTCACCTTCGGCAAGCTTGCGTGTGTCTACTTCGAATGGAATAGCAAGTGTCACATTCGGCACCTTGTACACATCTTTCAATCCATCGACTTCGGCGTTATCAAACACGAGCACGTTCTGATCATTCTTCAATTTTCCAATTATTTTTTTCATAGCGATGCCCCATTATACGCTATGAGTCGAATTTGAGAGGTGTGGATTTGCAATATACAACAAAATAGCTAATCAAACTGTATGACATAGAAACCTTTCTCAATTAGATCAGGCTGCTTTTCAATCCATCCATGAAGATCTATTCTCTTTGCCCAAGCAACAGTTTTTTCAATAAATCTTCCTGTGGGTTTTCTTGACTCACCCTCGCCTATATACTCTTCTAGCCGAAGAATATCGCCATCTTCGATATCAAAATCAGTGATTCGAAGTTCGTATTTTTTCTTACCAGCAAGAATCAGATCAAACCACTCAGTATCAATTTTTTTGGTAACTGTTTTCATTTTTTTATACTATCGCATCACAATGTAATACACCAAAAGTGCCAAACCGCCCCACCAGCCAAGGTCGGATACAATGAGACTTACTATGATTTTGTTCTGGAGTGAGTCGGGCAAGAGTTCGGTTTGTTTCCCCTCTCGTTCGCGTGCAAGGAGAAATGGGCTCACGTAGAACGAAAGGAATATGCCGTTGAGTACAAGTGCGAGCGCAATGATCGATTGATATAGTGACACTCCTGCAAATGGCACGTTGCGATAAAAGATAGCGCCACCTACCACCGCAAGCGTGATACCTAGCCAAATGAGTGGCTTGGTGACTTTGTGTGTACGAATTGTCGCCTCAGTCCAATAGCTCGATTTGCGTCCGAGAAATCCATGAATATCAATTACGGTCACTGCGCCGAGTCCAATGATGAATCCGGCGATAAGAAGAAAGAGTCCTACGAAGTCCAAATTGATGATCATCGGTTGAGATAAATTACAGTAAATTGCAAAACGGTAGCAAAACACACCCAAGCAAAATATGGAATGTTGATGTACATGATCCAGCGTAATTCTGCCGATGCATACCAGATGGCAACCATTGCCCAGATGAGCGTGGTCAAAACAAGAAAAATGTCTATTCCAGCGAGTATATTATTCTTGAGTCCGAATTGAAGCCAAGTAAAAATAAAATTAAAAAGTAGATTGAGCGCGAATGGCAGTGCCACTATCCAAGAAATCTTGCCTTCAAACGCTCGCTTGAAAACTGTGCCGAATGATATGGCGATGAGTATGTAGAGCACGGTCCACACAGGACCAAAGAGCCATGAAGGTGGCGCCCAAGAGGGTTTGATAAGTTGCGAGTACCAGTTGTAACTGTTGGACATGGGTATATTGTAGCACTTTTGGGTTCCTTGAGTATTATTACAGTACTGTTAATCGATCAGATTTCGCAACTCTAATCAACATAGTAGTATTTCCAATGCTCGAATCCAGTATCTGTAAGCGTGTCATCGCGACTATAAATTTTACGTTGATTGTTCGGACTATAACTCACAACATCCCAATTGACCAGAAACATATTCATCGAGAATTTTATCTCATATGATCCATCTGTGCGCTCATACTCGTATTCAGGAATTCCGAGGATGCCCGACTCTGGAATAGTTTCAAGATACGCAGGTATGAGATTATCAAGAGTGGTAGGATATTCTCCTAAATCATCGTTGTAGACTTCGATTGCAGTAATAAGCGGTGCAGCATTCTTAATCGCTACAGCGCGAGAAAACGAATCCATATGCCCCGAGAAGAAAAAACCAAAACAAAAAGCGGACACTATTACGAAACAAGATATGACATTTCTATCGACTCTCTGTGTTTTTTTCTTATAAAATTGGATAATTTCAAATACTAACCAAACAAGAAATGGAAGAAAAATAATAACTGCAAACGCTGACAAAATTTTAAATAAAAACGAAATCGAAAGAGTTAAATCAGATAACGAAGCCGGTCCTGGTAGATGATCTATAATAGAAACTACAAAAATACCGACAGCGGTCAGTGCGAGATAAAAGAAGATTCTGATATTTTTTGAGAGCATAATTGTAGTCTATTTTACCACCCCTATATATGACAACCTTTTGATCAAACACAAAACTGCTGGGGTACATAATTCGCCCGGCATAAAATTTTCGTCGTCTCTCAAATAGCAGACTAAGGCTTCAAAAGCCTTCCTATTGTCGGTTTTGCACTAAGCTGGGGTACATAATTCGCCCGGCATAAAATTTTCGTCGTCTCTCAAATTTTTGCTCGGGCCTGCCCTCGTGGTTTCGCGTGCTCGCGAAACATCACTGCGGGCTTCGAATCCATGTCGCAAGCAAAGCAGTTTGCTTGCTTACCCCAGACTCACTGCGTTCGTTTGCTGGCGTCTTTGAGCTAGAACCATAGTCGGTCAAGCCCAGTAAGGTTATCTTTA
>CAZPHJ010000002.1:0-15969 GCA_964586755.1 uncultured Candidatus Saccharibacteria bacterium
CAAACGATCTCGGCTGTGTCAACGAAAAAGACAACAAGAGTTATTGTCTTCTTGCTCCGCTGCCTGGAGTAGGGGACTCTACGGGCAAACTTGATGTAAGCACTGGTATCGGAAATTACTTCAACATGATTATCAAACTCGTCATGGGTATCATTGGTGTGCTTGCCGTACTTATGGTGGTCGTTGGAGGCATTGAATACATGTCTACCGTCAACCTTGGCGAAAAGGAAGGCGCTCGTGCTCGCATCACCAGTGCTATTCTCGGTCTTCTTCTAGCTCTTGGTGCATATCTCATCCTAAAAACAATCAATCCTGACCTTGTAAATATTAATATTGGAGTACCGAAGGGGGTTATTGTAGAAGGAAATCCTGGTGACGACATCGGAGAGTCTGACGCGACAATACCACATACCGGAACAGCAACCCCTGGGGTGGTGGTACCTACTGGAACAGCCCAAGAACTGGCAAAACAAATTCTCAATAGTTCAAAAATTACACTAGCAACAGAATCTTGGAATGGTGGACCCTCTGCAACGGCGAGACAAAATATTATAGACACAATCAATGGTCAAGGCGCGGTAACGAGCACAAGGGGATCAAAAGGTGGTACTCGCGTACCTCTCCAAACGAGCGTACTTGCTGGAGCAATTGCCGTCTCAAACGTAACCCCAATTCAAATAAATGCTTTTGTAAATGGACGACATGACTCTTCCTCATCTCGTCATTATGTTGGAGCGGCGATGGATATTCAATCTGCTCCATCAGAAATACAGCGCACAAAGACAATTCTCGGTGCATGTAAAGCAGCAGGAGCAACTGAGTTTTTGGGGCCGTGCAACAATAATGTTTCAAAAAAAATATGTGACGCAACCGACTTTCCCACAAACAGTGGACATCAAACTCATATACACTGTGGCTGGCCACGTTAAAATCAATGATTCACAGACTTTCAACTTTGGGCTTTCTCCTTTATACTTAGCCTATAGATGTCCCGCGGAAAACTTCTCATCATCATTGCAATCATAATACTCATCCTTGGTGGATGGATATTTTTGTCTTCCAAAAAGTCTAACACTGTAGATCCTGACGGCACCCAAAAGAACCTTTTGAGTACATTATTTCCTTTTGGAAAAAACTCTACTATCGACGACACAATACAAAACACTGACGGAGGGAATAGTGATAACAATGGCCAATCATCAACTCCGACCAGCCAAAAATACCTAGCCCAAATTACAAGCATTGCAACCGCAGGGTATACAATCCTCAAAACTGATACTACACCCGTAGTACAACTCGACGTGTCTGGTGAAGTAAGCACTGAAGTAATTCAAACAATATTTCCAGGCGTACGGCTTGCAGAGCGTGGCACTGGATACTTATATGACACCGATGTAAAAGGTCAAAACCTAAAAAAGGTTTCGGGAACAATCATTGCAAGAACGGCGGAGGCACTTTTTGCCGACAATGGAACTACGGCTATTCTGCGATACATAAAAACAGACAATGCAACGATCGCAACTTTTTTGGGTAAGTATACTCCGTCAACAAATACTTTGGAGGCAGGATCACTTACTGGTGCATTTCTCCCAGAAAAAATTTCGACCATCCTCGTTTCTACAGACCAAAAGAGTCTCTTGTATTTACTTCCTACTCCAACTGGTTCAGCTGCAATCTCGATCAAAACGGACGGAACTGGCAAAAAACAACTCTGGAGTAGTGCCTTTAGCGAATGGATGCTCGACTGGACAAACAAATCCGTCTTCGCGACGACAAAAGCGAGTGGCTCTGTTCCTGGATACGCTTATACTGTCGACAGTGTTGGCACATTTCAAAAAATCATCGGGGGTATCGATGGACTCACGACAAAATCGAGTCCTGATGGAAAATATATTCTGTATAACGTCTCGGGTGGTGACGGTTTGAGCCTTCGCATTCACCGCACAGGTGACGGAACGTCAATCAACACAGGGTTGCAAACCCTTCCCGAAAAATGTGTTTGGGGAATGAACTCTTCGTATTTCTACTGTGCTGCTGGTCAAACGATTCCAAAAGGGGAGTATCCGGATGAATGGTACAAAGGAGCTATCCATTTTAATGACAGCTTTTGGAAGGTGCAGGCTGAAAACGGCACCACCGAACAAGTGAACGATGGTGAAGGAAACTATCTTGATGCTACAAACCTATCATTCGATCAAACAGGAAAATACCTTGTGTTCATCAACAAAAAAGATACTTCTCTCTGGTCTCTTTCACTCCAGTAAAACTGGAAAATTCTATCGTATAAACAAAAAAACGAACGTGTGTTCGTTTTTTACAGTCATATTTCTTATATTAGATTCCTAAATCCTTTATATCACCACTTGCTTTAAATCGAATGACAATGTGGCGTTTTGGTCCATCTCCCTGTGATTCTGTATGCACGTCAGGGACATCTTGAAGAAACTCGTGTACAATCTTGCGGTCGCGAGGAGACATTGGCTCAAGTTCAACACTCGATTTAAAATAGCGAGCTCGCTCAGCCATCATATGGGCTATAGTTCGAAGACTTTCGATTTTCTTCTTTTCAAAATTATTAGCATCAATAACAATACGCGGATATGACGTTTCCTTTTTTGACAATTGCTCAACGATTCGAGAAGAGAGATGATTGAGCGCTGAGAGAGCTTCAGCATCACGTGCAAAGAGAAGGCGAGTATGAGGAGAGGTGATAGAAAACCAAATAGTGTTTGATTTTTCATCAAACGAAATGGTGACATCTTGCTCGGTAAAACCAAAATGCTCAAGGAGTCCGCTTATATTTTTATGTATCTCTGTATGATTCATCTTGGGGGTTTCGGTTTGAAATTTGGCGCTCGAGGTTCAAGATTTTGTAATTTATGCTTCTTTTTTGACCTTAAACTTGCGCTTTGTATATAATTCCTGGCCGATAGTAAAGATATTACTCGTAATCCAGTAAAGCGCAACAGCTGATGGGAAAAGGAAATACGAGAGCCCGGCGGTCATAATAGGGAGCCCATAAAGCATTTGAAGTTGCATATTACGGGCAAATTGAGCCTGCATACCATCACCGGTAGGTTTTGATTGGCGGCCCTGCATAAGTTTTGCTTGAACAAACTGTGTTCCACCGACCAATAAAGCAAAAATGATACTGTGTTTTGCTGAAAGGTCTATGAGTCCAAGAAAATTTAGATTAATAGCTGCTGGCTGTTGTGCAAAAGAATAAAGTGTCGCTGGTGTAATATCCCCAAGAACACCCAAAAATGCGCGATAGAGAGCGATAAGTACCACAGCTTGAACTAGAAGAGGGAGACAACTTGAGAAAGGGCTAATATTCTTTTCTTTATAGAGAGCAAAAATTTGTTTGTTTTGCTCAACCTTATCAGTAACACGTTGCTTGATTGCATCCACCTCTCCTTGCACGCTATTCATCTTAATTTGACCCTCAATAGCCTTCTGATTGAGAGGAAATAGAATCAGCTTTATAATAATCGTAATAATAATGACAACGAGCCCAAAATCTCCGTTTGGCAAAAAGGCAATACCTACAATAAGTGCATTATAAAAAGGCTGGTAAAAAACGGCGTTCCAAAAAGTTGCTAACATAAGGTCAGTATAGCACGATATCCTTAGAGCATTAAACCGAAAATAAGGGTCGTGTTTAATGATTTTATACCTTCTGATTTTTTGATTCTGGTACCAAATCAACACCAGGCTCATTTCTTGGATTACACCTCCAGATTCGCTGTATTCCAAGCCAAAACCCTTTTAAAAAACCATACATAACAACGGCTTGCTTCATATACTCAGAGCATGTTGGATAATACATACAGACCTTCTTTTGTACACCAAAATAGCGTGGGAGCAACCCCTGATCAAAAGATAGATATTTTTGATAGAAGGAAATTATTTTGATTAAAAGATATCTCATTCTTTATAAATTTTTGCCTGAAGGAACAGCTTTTTCAGTTCTTCTCTTAAAACGGGGATAGGAGTTGTCTGATCGGCAGTCCCATACGATACGAGAATTACCACTCTTGGGGATAGGTGGGATATAAGTGGTGCAACCGCGCTATAGCCCCGTCGACGGAGTTTATTTCTAAGAACTGCCTTGGGGGCTATCTTTTTTGAAGCTGAAAACGATACTTGTGGAGCAGTATTTCCAGGAATTTCAGTATATAAAACAAGAAAGCGCGAAGTTTTCAACCTTCGGCCTCTTAAGAGATGCTTTTCTATAGTTAGCTTCGAAACTCGAGAGATTTTAGGAAGCATATAGTTTATGGGAGAAATTTCGCAGGTAGATGCAGTTCAAGGCGCGAGTGAGGCTTCCAACTAAAATGTACTTAAATGTACACTGCAGGAGGAAACGAGTGAGCAATGCGGAAATGCGCTATCTGCGAAATTTCTAAACAGCTAGTTTAGCTCGACCCTTCTTACGGCGAGTAGCCAAGACTTTGCGTCCTGATGTTGTTTTTGATCGAACGAGGAAACCGTGAGTGGTTGCTCGCTTTCGCTTTTTTGGTTTATAGGTGAAAGACATGGAGCCAATATAGCATAAAATCACCAGAACACAAGGAGGGTAAGGACAAGGTGCCAAAAAGTGGTTCTAGTGTTTTTTTGCTTTTATGTTCTCTTGTTAATTTGCTTTAGCGTTCTTTTGTTCTCGTGGTATATTATTTATCCCCATGTTATACACAGACTTACGCAGTTTTTCACATTAGTAATAATAATCACGACCTATATAATCGGCTTATGGATACAAAAGAGCTCTGGGATCACTGTTTAGTTGAAATTGAGAGTGAGGTTTCTAAGGCAAATTTCAGTACCTGGTTCAAACAAACATCTCTTGTAAAAGAAGATGCGGGGACTGTCTATGTAGGTGTCCCGAATGAATTCGTCAAAGACTGGCTCTCAAACAAATTTCACAAGCTCATTATGCGCGTACTCCGAAACGCATGGGAACACACTCGAAATGTGGAATATGTGGTAGTGAAAGGTGACCCAAAGACTCATCGTATAGAAACAACAACTCAACTAAAACCCGATTTTGCAGTAAACACAGAACTTCCACTCAAAGACCTCTACGTAAACAAAGACGACAATCTCAATCCTCGATATACGTTTGATACGTTTATTGTTGGATCTTTTAATGAACTTGCGTATGCGGCAACTCAAGCTGCTGTTGCTCGACCAGGCAAACAATACAACCCTCTCTTTATTTATGGGTCTTCAGGTTTGGGAAAAACCCACCTTATTCAAGCGGTGGGCAATGCAATCAAAGAAAAATATCCTGAAAAGAAAGTGTATTACATTACTCAAGAAAAGTTTGCTGTTGATTACATCAATTCAGTTCAATCAAACCGTGGAGCAGGAAATACTTTTAAGGAAAAATATCGTAAATACGACGCTATTATTATTGACGACGTGCAATTGGTAGGGAAGACAGAAAAAACACAGGAGGAACTCTTTCACCTATTTAATAGTTACCACGAAGCTGGTAAGCAGATTGTATTTTCTTCTGATAAACACCCTAACTTTATTCCAGGACTCGAAGATCGTATGCGCACTCGATTTGCTCAAGGTATGATTGTAGATATTACCGAGCCTGAATATGAGTCTCGTATTGCAATCCTTAAAGCAAAAACCCAAGAGCTTGGTATTAGCCTCCCAGACGAGATACTGGAATACATTGCTAGTGTTATAGCTGGTAATGTTCGCGAGCTCGAAGGGAGTTTAAATGCTATCGTCTTACAATCCCAACTAAAAGGACGTTTTCCAACACTCCTAGAAACCAAAAATCTCCTTAAAAATAGCGTAAAACAAAAAAAGACTGCTTCCGTAAAAGAAGTGGTTAAAACTATTGCTGATTTTTACAGCGTAGAAGAAGCTTCTATTTATGAAAAGACTCGTCGTAAAGAAATTGTGAAAGTCCGTCAAATAGTAATGTTTATCCTCCGAGAAGATTTTAATGTATCCTATCCTTTAATCGGACAGAAGTTGGGGGGAAAAGATCATACGACAGTTATCCACTCGTGTTTAAAAATTAAGAATGATATTAAGAACGATATGTTAATTGCCCAAGAAGTTGATCAGATACGTGCTTTGTTTAAATAAATTTAGAATAAACAGGTTTTAGTGTTAAAAAATAAAGAACTGGGTAAAAGTATGTGGAAAGGTGGTGTGAATAATTGTGTTTAATGTGAATAAAAAAGTTTGTTTTGTTTATAAAATAATTTACTGTGAATAAGTCGATGATTATTCACAGTTGTATAATACAAAAAATATTTTTAAACACTTATATTTTAAAGATATTATAGAGTTATACACATTTCCACAGGGTTAGTAGTAATAGTAATTTATATATATATGATATTCGAAACTACTGTTGAAAAGCTGATTGGAGTAATAGAGAATGCGGATCGAGTAACAGCTCGAAATGCATCTCTTCCAGCACTTGGTACAATCCTACTTGTTGTTTCTGGAACAACATTAAAAATACGTGCAACTAACCTGAGTTTGGGTGTAGAGTTTGAACTTCAAATTAAAAAAGAAAAAGATGGGGTTACTGCAATTGATGGAAAAACACTTTACACATTTCTTAATACACTCCCAAAAAACGAAAAGATAAAAATAACACAAGAAGAGTCTATTCTTATACTCACCACAGCTCATAATAAAACCACAATTAAAACTCATTCATACGAAGATTTTCCAACACTCCCTTCGGTTTCGGGTACTACAATTCAAATCCCTCAGAAGGAATTTATTCGCGGAATAAAGAATACATATTTTTCGGCAGCAGTTTCAGATATAAAACCCGAGATTGCGAGTGTATATATGGCTTCAAATGAAAATACTCTTTATTTTGTTGCGACAGACTCGTTTCGACTTGCAGAGAAGAAAGAAAATTTAAAAAGAGCTGTGGAGTTTTCTCCAATTCTCATACCGTACAAAAATAGTATTGAAATAGTGCGTATTCTTGAAAGTACAAACGAAGAAATAACCCTTTCTATCTCTGAAAATCAAATAGCAATCATGGTAACAGGTGTATATATTACTTCACGACTTACTTCAGGGAGTTTTCCGGACTATAAACAAATTATACCTAAAGAGTTTCAAACCGAAATTATTGTATTAAAACAAGATCTTCTCAATACTTTAAAAGCAGCAAATATCTTTTCCGATAAATTTAATCAAGTAACTTTTTCCATCACTCCTTCAAAGAAGAAATTTGAATGTATATCAAAAAATAGCGAGGTAGGTGAATATTCTGGTGTAGTAGACGCTACTCTTACCGGAGATGATGTTTTAATCTCTCTCAATCAACGCTATTTAATTGAATGTCTCTCATTCATCCCACAAGACAGTATTGCAATTGGATTGAATGGTGGGGCAAAAGCGGTCGTTATACGGGGTGTGGGAGATAATTCATTTACTTATCTTCTTATGCCAATGAATCGATAAAAACAGTCTTTAGATTTTAGTCTATAGTTTTTAGTAAAAATATATACAAAATACTATATGAAAAAACTTGGGGATTTTTTAGAACGATTTATAAAACTCGCTCAATCAAGTGATGATGCGAAGCAGGCTGTTATAGACTCACTCATGCAGAGCGGGGTGCGATACACTGGGGCGATCGATTCAGTTGTAATACGAGGAACAATCGCTACATTAAAACTAAGTCCTATTCAAAAGAGTGAAATAGCGATGAAGCAATCAAAAATAATAACTACACTTCAACAAAACCCAATCACTAAACACATTACGGTTGTAAGATAAAAACCAGCGCCTTAGGCGCTGGTTTTTTATCTTTATAATTTTCAACTTACAATTATATCCACACTTGCCGTTCCTGTAGACTCTACCGTGTCAGTTCCGATAACCATCAATGAGTTTGTGCCCATTTGGATATTTGGAATCTGATTTGGGGTAAAAGTAAAAGTAGGGGATGTTCCATTCGCTGTTCCTACATACACATTACTCAAAAAAACATCTATTTTTTTGAGTGGGAACTTCCCATTTGATATCACTGAAACAGTTACAAGGCTGTTTTCTGAAATAATACCCCCTTCTATCGGGTTCACTATCGAAATGCGAGGCATGTTTTCTGGGGTGTGTATATCATCAAACGATGTTGGTTTTTGTGCCTCTGTTATGATTGTGTGTGCCGAACTGTTTATTCTCCACCAGTCTTGTACCGCTGTTTCCCAATTGTAATACAATCCTTCGTCACGGGAATTTCCAGGACTGCGAGGATTTGATCTGTTTACCCAATGGAGAATATCGTGTACATCAGTTATTACATACTCTTTTCTTGTTGCTTTTGGTGTAAAGGCAGTAGCAAGCTTGCCAGATATTGTATCAACAACATAACTTGTTCCACCCTGCCAATATCCACGAAGAACAGGAGGTAAAGTTTCATATTCTGGGTCAATTTCTGGTTTTTCAAATGTTTCCAACGGGTATGATTTTAATGCTTCTGCCATAAATTGGTGCCAAATTGGAGATCCAGTAATTCCTTTATACAAGGGGGTGTTATCGTTTAACCCAGCCCAAACACCAGCAACAAGAGAAGGTGTGTATCCAATCGTCCAAAGGTCTTTGAAATCGTTTGTTGTACCTGTTTTAGCTGCCACCTGTCGATCGGGAAAGTAGAGAGGTGATGTTGGACCGAAGGTTAGTCGGCGAGCATTATTATCCGATAGAACATCACTTATTTGTAGAGTCACATTTTTTGGAAGAACTTGGGTTGGATTGTCTTTATATGACTCAAGAATAGTCCCATTATTGTTTGATACAGAAAGGATTCCAGTACTTTGACGTGCCGTTCCACCATTTGCAAAAACACTGTACGCAGAAATTTGATCAACAAGTTTTACTTCACCACCTCCAAGAACAAGAGAAAGGCCATATCGGCTTGCGTCATTAAGAGAGGTGATACCCATATCTTTTGCTGTTTTTATGGTATTTGGAATTCCAACCATATAAAGCATTTTTACGGCAGGAACGTTGATGGAGCTTCCGAGTGCTGTGCGGATATCCATGGGGCCAGAGTATCTCTCGTAATCAACCGGCATATAACAGGCGCTTTGAGGAGCACCATTGAGGGGTCGGCTGTATGGGTCACATCGTGTACTAAATTCTGTAGGAACATCAAACAAGACAGTATCCGGGGTATATCCTTGTTTGAAGGCCGTAGCATACATGTATGGCTTAAACGAAGACCCCGGTTGACGAAGAGCAGTTGCAACATTAAAGTTGCCGTCTATTTCTTTATCGAAGTAATCTCGTGATCCAACCATGACAAGAATTTGTCCAGTTTTTGGGTCTGCTGCGACAAGTGCCGCATTGAGTTTTGCAACTGCTTGTTTGCGGGGTCCTATTGTGTAATCTGCAACAGCCTTTTCAGCAATCTGTTGAAGGTTATAATCAAGAGTTGTAATCACTTTTAAACCTCCAGATTCAACCATGTCTACACCGTATTTTTGTTCAAGATACCCCTTTATAAAAAAAACAAAATGAGGAGCCTTGATACCATTTGATTTTTGGGGGTTCCAGACCACTTGTTCTGCTTTTGCTTCTGTAAACTGCGCTTCAGTAATAAATCCAAGTTCATATTCGCGCGATAAAACCAAATTTTTACGTTTCTCCAATTCGTCTTTGTGTGACCCGTATGGAGAGTAACGAGTTGGTGCATTTGGAATTGATGCAAGGTATGCTGATTCTGCAATCGTTAAGTCTGCTGGGTTTTTTGCAAAAAATGCTTGAGATGCCTCTTGAATTCCAAAAATATTTCCACCATATGGAATTTGATTGAGATAAATTGCCAATATATCCTCCTTTTCATATTCTCGCTCAAGCTTTAGAGCAAGAATTATTTCCTTGAGTTTTCGAATAATAGTTTTTTCGCTTGTGAGCAAAGTCTGCTTGATCACTTGCTGGGTGATAGTTGATCCTCCTTGTCCAATAACACCGGGAATAATACGAAGGTTTACAAGGACAGCACGAAGAAATGATTTTGGTCGGAAGCCTCGATGATTGTAGAATTCTGAATCTTCAATTGCGACTGTAGCGTTCTTGATATGTACCCCCATCTCTGCATTTGTGATAGATGTACGCCTTGCATCAGAACCTAGGTCGTATAACACAATCTCTCCTGTGCGATCATAAATTTTAGTGGAATTTATTTGTTTTCGTGTTTCGAAGGAAGTAAAGTCAGGGAGACGAATAAAACTAATCCAAATGACAGCTGTACCAAAAACAAAGGCGCCAATACCGAGCGTGGTAAAGAAAACATTGCGAATGTGGTGTTTTGAAATTTTTTGCAGGTGCTGTTTCATACATTTATAATAGCATGTCCGGAAGGACAAAAAATACCTTTTGTGGTAAAGTAATTTTATGAAATCGATAGATACTGAAGAGTTGTTTTCTCGCGGGGTTGCGAGTTTTATCGACCCTGACAATTCATTCCGCAAGAAGATTGAAGCCAAAATTGCCGGCACGTACAACAAAGACATCATCATTAAGCTTGGTATGGATCCAACCCGACCAGATATTCACCTTGGTCACGCAGTGGTCTTACGTAAACTTCGCCAGTTCCAAGATATTGGCTGTAAAGTTGTTTTTCTAATTGGTGACTATACAACAATGATTGGAGATCCTACAGGCAAAAATAAGACTCGACCAGAATTGAGTCAGCAAGAAATTGAGAGAAATATGAAGACCTATCTTGAGCAGGCAGGGAAGATTTTGTCTCTTGATGCGAAGGTTTTTTCTTGGATACGAAATTCTGATTGGTTTTTAAATGTGACCGATATTATCCCCGAAGACCCCAATGCTTCAATTCGTATTGGTTCTGGACTTGGTTTTGTCAAAGCCGGCTCGTTTCTTGGTAAGGCAAAAATCTTTGATGATTCACGAATGCAAGCTACACATTTGAAAAAAGACAAAACCCTAACGGTTAGTTTTACAAATGTATTGTCTACTCTTCGTCACATCACCCACGCAAGACTCATCGAGCGTGATATGTTTCAAGAAAGACTTTCAAACGGGGGAGAGTTATACATGCATGAAATGCTCTACCCTGTGTTGCAAGGTATCGATTCATTCGCGCTTGCGAATATCTACGGCTCGTGTGATTTAGAAATTGGGGGAACAGATCAAACCTTCAACATGCTTATGGGTCGTGATGTAATGCGCATGAACAAGCAAGAAGAACAGGGGGTTATGTCTCTTGATATTCTTGAAGGGCTTGATGGGAACGAGAAGATGAGTAAGTCATTGGACAATTATGTTGGAATCACAGATGAGCCAAACGATATGTATGGCAAAATACTCTCAATTCCAGATGCCCTTATTTCAAGATATTTTGCACTCGCAACTTACACACCCCTTTCTGAAGTCGAGGAGATAGAAAAATCTCTCGTTTCAAAAAACCCACGTGATGCAAAAATGCGACTCGCTCGAGAAATCGTCGCAATATACCACGGAGAAGGAGCTTCTCAGTCCGCCGAGACCCATTTTGTTGAAACGTTTTCAGAAAAAAAGATTCCTGAAAACGTTCCGGAAATAGAAGGTGATTTTCCAACGATTATCGATGCAATGATGGAGGCCAAGCGTGCCGACTCAAAATCTGAAGCACGGCGACTGGTGGAGGCTGGTGCGGTAACACATCTTGAAAGCGATGTAAAAATAACCGATTCAAACCAAAAGCCCGAAAACGGAACATATCGAGTAGGAAAGTTGCGATTCTTTAGAATAAAGTAAAAAAATAAAACCCTCAATTGAGGGTTTTATTTTTTAGAGATCTGCTGTTGGCAAGTCGCTCTCGTCATCATCTTCATCATCGGCGAGAAGGTCGTCATCTGCGATACCGAGATCGTCTGCAAGGAACTCATCATCGATGTCAGTATCGTCATCACTGAGAGCACTACCTGTAAATTCTGGATCTTCGTCAGAAGGGCGAATGTTGTCTTCTTCAAATTGCATACTATTTTTATAAGTTACTTATAATATCCTCCATTTGTAACAGATAGTTATTTTCTCCGCAAGACATTTTTTTAATGAAAGTGTGGATAACATCACCCCTTCTTTACGTATGCGAATGCAGTGAGTGCTACAGCTATTGCATCGACTTCATCATCAATCATTTTTCGAGTGGGAAGTTTGATTAGTCGAGGCACCATATCCATAATTGCTCGCTTGTCACTTTTGCCATATCCAGTCACTGCAACTTTGATTTCAAGTGGAGTGTATTCGTGTATTGAGAGTTTTGCACGAGCACCTTCGTACAAAATTACTCCACGAGCTTCAGCCACCACCATTGCAGTCTTTGCATTCGTCTCAAAAAAAAGTTTTTCAATCGCCATTCCATCAGGCTTATATTCGGAGATAATTTTTGCGATTTCTTCTCCCAGTAAAACGAGGCGGTCGCTATGAGAAAGCTTGGAAGATGTCTTGAGGCACTCAGAAAAAAGATATGTTTCCTTACCAGCGACTCGTTCGATCACCGCGATTCCCACGCGCTCAATTCCAGGATCAATTCCAAGTATTATCATAGTTTAATCAAATAAATTTTTTGGAATATCAAAGCCCAGGTGTTCGTAAGCCTTCTTTGTGACCATTCGTCCGCGTGGAGTACGCTCAAGAAGTCCTCGTTGAATGAGATACGGCTCAGCCACTTCTTCAATGGTTGCTTCTTCTTCGCTTGTCGCTGCTGCAATTGTACCGAGGCCGACGGGGCCACCGTTGAATTTTTCAATAATCACTTGCAATACCTGGCGATCAGATTCGGAAAGGCCGAGTTCGTCGATGCCGAGAAGGGAGAGGGCGAGAAATACTGTCTTCTTATCTAAATCTTTTTTGTGTACTTGTGCGTAGTCACGACAACGTTTGAGGAAATAGTTGGCAGTACGTGGCGTGAAGCGTGAACGTTTTGAAATTTCAGTGATTGCTTCGTCGTCAATAGTTACGCCGAGCACTTTTGCTGAGCGGCGAATAATCTTCGCGATTTCTTCCTCGGTATAAAACTCAAGACGATATGTCCCACCAGAAAAACGTGAGCGTAGTGGGGAAGAGAGAAGTGCGATGCGCGTCGTCGCAGCGATCAAAGTGAAAGCTGGAAGGTCGAGTTGAATTGTTCGAGCGCTTGGGCCTTTACCGATGATGATGTCGAGCACACCAGATTCCATTGCAGGATATAGCACTTCCTCAATCGTTTTGTTGAGGCGGTGAATCTCGTCAACAAAGAGAATGTCGCCGGGTTGGAGGTTTGTCAGTATTGACGCAAGGTCGCCGACTTTCTCAATTGCAGGCCCCGATGTTGCTTTAAGCGAGCGACCAGTTTCTTTTGCGATCAGATGGGCAAGTGTCGTCTTACCAAGTCCTGGTGGGCCATAGAAAAGGATGTGTTCAGCAGGATGATTACGTTCAGATGCTGCTTGCAAGAGGATTTTGAGGTTTTGTTTGATGGATTCTTGCCCAATATAATCGTCAAAAGTGCTTGGACGAAGGGTTTGGTCCAAATATGCATCAAATTCTTTCTTTGTTTCTTCGGGTTCCATAGGGTGGGGAGGTACTTGACTTTTAATTTATTACATGCTAAACTAGTTGTAATTCAGTTAATACCCACTTTATGCACAGGGTATACACACAGTATACCACTTTCACAAGATGTGCATTTTTTTATTGGAAGTATGATTAAACTGAAGTTAAAAAAGGCATAAATCTCTAAGTGATCAGGTTCTCGGACCGTATAGGATCTCGTAAAGGGCGTTTTGGCCCCCAGGCTCGTTTCTGGGATCGCTGCAGCCACCCTCCGCGGCCTCCTTACTTTTAACACCCAGTTGTTGAAAGGATTATTTAGAGATTTATGCTTTTTTTGTTGCTTAAAAGGTGTAATGGGTGTTTAACAAAGAAAAAAGCGCTATATGATAGTTCAAATAAGTACCCAAAGATATAGGATTAAGTGTTCTGAAAGAAAAGAAGCGCCGCGAAATGTATCATTACTTATTAATAAACATACAACATAAAAAAGCCTGCATTGCGCAGGCTTTTTCTTATTCTTCGGCGAGATCAACCACCGACTGCACTTCTTCTATTGAGGTGATTCCTGAGAGGATCTTCACTACGCCGTCCTCTTGCATATTGAAGATACCTTGTTTGTTGGCAACGCGCTTGATCTCACGTTCTGACGGATTGGTCGGAATAATCTTTTCGATTTCTTCATCAGTCTTGATTGCTTCGAAGATTCCCATGCGTCCTTTGAATCCCGTTTTACTACATTTATCACAACCTGGAGCGGTGTAGAGTTTTATCGGCATATCAACGGTAAGGTTATAATTCGCGATGTTTTTTCCAGCATCACCCGCGCCCTTCAAAATTTTACGAAGCAATGCTTCTTCTTCGGGCTTCACGGGGCGTTCGACTTTACACACGGTGCAGAGTTTTCGCACTAGACGTTGGGCAATAGAGAGTGAAAGTGCTGAGACCATAATCTTTGGATTTACATCAAGATCGATGAGTCGTGGGATTACACCAGCAGCATTGTTTGTGTGGAGTGTTGAGAACACAATGTGTCCAGTGAGTGCAGATTCGACGGCGATCTTCGCTGTCTCGCTGTCGCGGATTTCTCCCACCATGATTACGTCAGGGTCTTGGCGGAGTGCGGCACGAAGTCCGTCAAGGAAATTATACCCAGGCTCTACTTGTGTTTGAGTGATTCCTTGTAAGTGATATTCCACCGGATCCTCGATTGTAATCATTTTGATTTCTGGAGAGTAAATTTTGCGCAAGAATGCATACAATGTAGTTGTCTTACCGGATCCAGTTGGACCGGTGATGAGAATGAGACCGTTTGGTTTTTTTATTTCAGCATCGATGATGGAAAAAAGACGTGGTTCGATACCCATATTGGCAAGATCTACTTGAATAGACTTCGGATCGAGAATACGCATGACGATACTCTCGCCGTATTCACCTGGCACAGTAGAGGTACGCATCGAGATTTCGGCACCGTCGAGAAAAATACTAAAACGTCCATCTTGAGCTTTCGTTATGATGGTGAGTTTGAGTCCTGCGATAAGTTTGATGCGTGATGAGAGTGTGTGAAAGAATTTTGGATCAAGGAAAAGGATGTCTTGGAGTACTCCGTCGAGACGGAAACGCACACGCATGCGTTTTTCTTCTGGTTCGATGTGAACATCGGAACATTGTAGTGAGATTGCCCCGGCAAGAATGACTTCGAGAAGGCGAGAGGTGGTGTGTGTGTCGTGACTACTGATGATTTCGTCGACAATACTCTTCACGTCATCCATTGTATTGATCTTACTTTTTAACTCGAGCAATGTTTCTGATGAGACATCGAGACCTCCGCGACGCGACTCTTCGGCAAAAGAAATTTCTTTATAGCGTACCCAGGCATGTTCAAGTGAGGCATGAGAAGCCATGTGGGGAATAGCTTTGTATCCTTTACGCTCAAGGTCTTCCAAAAAAATGCGAGTTTCGTCAGATTCTGGATTGAGTACGGCAATATGTGCTTCTTTCCCAAAAATTTTGAATGGCGCGACGCTGATTCGGCGTGCTTCTTCTTCGTCAATCAATCTGAGAGCTTGATTTTCGACTGCAGTAGCCGAAAGATCGACATAGGGGATGTTGTAGCGGGCGCTGGCAAGCACAGAAGCGAGGGCTTCCTCCTCTTGTGCCCGATATTCTTCTACTTTTTTACCAATTTTGTCGTCGTAATCTTGTGGCATAGGATTGTGTGATTTTAGGCCTAAAAATAAGGGTGAAAACGTGTGTCTCTAGTATACCGCACAAAAGCAAAGTAGGCGATAGGGAGGTATTGACTTTTGGTATGAAATGATATATAATATGTACAAATTTCAAAAACGATTTAATTCATTTATAAAAAACAAAAACTATGAAAATTGTGCTCATTGCCATCGTGATGATGGTTTCGTTGAATTC
>CAZPHJ010000002.1:16069-40241 GCA_964586755.1 uncultured Candidatus Saccharibacteria bacterium
GGAGGTGTTATTCCTCCAACATATCCATTAGGAAGCGGTTGTGGTGGTACTGTTGGAACGTACGGCTATGGAGCCCCATGGCTCAGTGCTGGAATTAGCGCTGGGTATTATGACAATGGTTGCTATAGTTCGGTGCCGATACCACCTATGCCCCAAAGGGGAGGCGGATGTAATAGTAACTGGCAAACAGGCCGAGGTGGCTATGGTAACGGTTGGGGAAGTACCCCTCGTCCACGTAGCGATCGTGGATCTGTAAATCCAGGTATAAATCGTCAGCCGATTATCAATGGCGGAGGATTGACTCCTAGAGGTCACAACAACGGTCAAGGTGGTCAACTCGCTCCTCGTAATTTTAATCCTGGAAATCAGGGTGGAGGAATGAACGGTCGCGGTTTCAATCGTGGTGGTCAATAATTTTCATCATTTTGTTTTTAAGTATCAAACCTAGAAGATTTTTGTTTACAAAAATCTTCTAGGCATTATTTAAGTCTTGAATATACAGAGAATATTAAAGATTTAATCGATGTCGTTTATTAGCACAAAATGAAAGACTGAATTATGTAAGAATTGTTCAGTAACGTTTATTAGTATGAAAAATAATTATATGAAAAATATATATACATATCTCGCAGGTATCCTTATGGTTGCCGGCTTTGTTGCGTTTGCACCGAGTGCACACGCAGCATTCAATGACGGTTCTCTTGGGTATGATTGTCAGACAATCGGTGTTTCAGTCGAATCAACTTCGACTTCTGACGGCTGTGACCCAACGCACGTAAGTACAACACCAGGGTCAGTTATCAATGTGTCGTTTTATATTCACAATACAAACGTGAATGCGGCCAACGATGTTGTTTTGCGGTTGTCTCCTCAGACAACAGGAACAGTATCTTCACAGACATATTCTGGAAGTATCACATCAAGCAACGCAGGAAGTGTTTCAGGATCTGGAACTGTTGCAATTAGTTCTCCCGCATCACTTACATTTTTGACTCTTGAGAAGACAGACCATTATGGAGTAGTGACACAGATTCCAAACGCGTCAGCGCTCTTTAGTGGAGGTCTCAATATTGGAACAGTTCCAGGATATGGAACATGTCCTGTTTCTGGCGGAGTGCGTGATGCATTTTGTCATCAGCAATGGTATGTCGCTGCTTTCAAGGTTTCAAACCCTGTAGTAGTAACTCCTGTTCCATGTGTTATTTCTGGTCTTACGACGGCTACTCCTACAATAGTGTCTGGAGCATATGGAACACTTAATTGGTCAAGTTCAAACTGTTCTTCAGTTTCTGTGACTGGGCCAAACGGAGTCGTGAGTTCTGCCCTAAACGGTCCTGTGACTGTCGGTCCGCTCACTTATTCGATCAACAACTATAACATCATCGGTTATAACTCTGCAGGTACTGCTACAACAGGAAATCCTGTATCAATCTCTGTAAATTCAGTTGCTCCTAGTCTTTGTACAATCAGTAATTTTTCTCCATCACAATATCAAGTGCAGTCTGGTGGGACAGTTTCACTTTCTTGGACAACAAATAATTGTACAAGTGTAACTGTGTCTGGCTCAAATGTGTCATACACAACTTCAAATCCGAGTACAGTGCAATCTGGCACGACTTATACAGGTGCTATCTACGGTCCAACTACCTACACAATTTCAGCAACGAATGGTACAAGTACTGATACTCGTACAACCAGTGTGACGGCAACTGCGACTCAGAACTACTGTACTGCAAGTCTCAGTGCTTACCAGACGTCTGTTCCTGTTGGATCAACGACGACACTTTCTTGGACAAGTTCAAACTGTAATTACATTACAATTTCAGGACCAAACGGAAATCTGTTTTCAGGAGCGCAGTCTTCAGGAACAGTTCAGTCTTCAGCTATCAACAGTAACCCAACAATCTTTAATCTTGTTGCAACAGGAACAAATACAGTAAATCAATCTATTTCAATCTATACATCAGGTGGAAATACTGGAACTGTACCAAACGTTACAACTCAGGCTGCGACAGGAGTTGCGGGTTCTACTGCAACGCTCAATGGATATATAAACGCAAATACTGGATGTTCATATCCGTACTACAACTGTAATAATTCATACACGAATTATTACTTCCAATACGGTACAAGTCAGTATGCGATGAATCAGCAAACTCCAACTCAGTCATTCGGACAAACTTCAGGTGTAGTATCTGCATACGTTGCAAACCTTTTGCCAAACACAACCTATTATTTCCAGCTTATTGGAAGTAACAGTTACGGACTTGGATATGGAGGAGTTCAGTCATTCTATAGTGCAGGCACAGCTACTACTGCGATCAGCGCAATCACTTCGGTTGCAACAAACGTGAACGCAAACTCAGCTCGCCTCAATGGAGTGGTCACTGCTAATGGTTCGGTAAATCCAGTAACTGCTCATTTTGAGTATGGAACATCAACCAGTCTTGGATTCCGTACTTCAACCCAAACCGTATCTACAAATGTGATAACAAACTACTTTGACACAATTACAACGTCTCCAAATACTACGTATTATTATCGTATTGTCGGTACTTCAAACGGGCAGGTATACAATGGATCTATCGTTTCGTTTACAACCCCAGCTGCAAATAACGGAGGACCAGTTGTAATCACTCGTGTAACAGGTACAGGAGGTGGTTCGACATACGTATCACTTTCAATTGACGACTCAGTTCAGACTGTAGCGCCAGGTGATTTGCTTATTTACACAATCAAATACCAAAACATTTCGAACGTAAATTTGAGTAATGCGATTTTGAACGTGATCCTTCCTGAAGGAGTTACATTCCGTCAGTCATCACAAGGTGTGCTTACAACAAGCAACACAGTGACTGCAACGCTCGGGACTCTTGTTCCAGGCCAGGCTGGTGTAATTACAATTCAGGCGGTAGCAGATGCTCGAATCATTGCCGGTGACAATCTTGTTGCGACGGCAACTCTTGCATTCACTATTCCAAACAAAGCACAGGACACAGCAATCGCATATGACTTGGACAGTATTCGAAACAACAATAATCTTGCAGGTCTTGCTCTCTTTGGAAACGGATTCTGGCCGAACTCACTCCTTGGATGGATCATCTTGCTCCTTCTTATCCTCATCCTTATCCTCATTGCTCGATATTTCTATCATCGTGGAAACGCACAGCGCGGAAATGTTCCAGCTGCTACGCATGTTCACTATGGTGCTGAGACAAACAATCAGCATGGACATGGAGGATATTCAGGAAGCAACCTTCCTCACTAAGTAGAACAGTCTTTAGTCTATAGATAATTAGGCTTTAGAAAACACAGGGCGCTTTCCTTCGGAAAGCGCCCTGTGTTAGTATCAGGAAACAAGATGAAAAAACAATTTTCCAAAAATGAAATACCACAAATCGCAAAAGAAATTTTGTGCTCCCTAACACCAAACACCAAAAACCAAACACCTGGCGCGACTATTGTCGCGCTTAGTGGCGACTTGGGAGCAGGGAAGACTACTCTCATGCAATCAATCGCGCGAGAGCTTGGTGTGGAAGAAAACGTCATTTCTCCAACATTCGTGATTATGAAGAGTTATAGACTAAAGGCTAAGGACTATAGACTATTGATACACATCGATGCATACCGATTGAATTCACACTCTGAACTTGAACGTCTCGGATGGAACGACCTCATCTCTAATCCAGACAACCTTATTTTCATCGAATGGCCAGAACGAGTACCAGAAAGTATTCCCTCCCACGCGAAGCGGATTAGTCTTTCTCATAAAGACGACGAAACCCGAGAAATTGAATTTTGACATTAGTTGTCAAATGTTGTAATTTAATTACAATTAAAACTTTAACAGATGAATATGAGACCTCACAAAAGGACGCTTTCAACGGTTGTGACCGGCATGGCGTTTTTGGGAGCTCTCGTGATGGGGGTTCCTTGGATTATTGCAAGTTGTATTTACCGGCACGAAAATACTACCGAAACTACTAAATGGGTTTTGTTAGGTTATGGTGCATTTTTTCTTCTCTTTGTAGGAATAATTACACCTTTTGTAAGAATGGTGTGGAAATTTTTACGAATCTCGAAGACTAGCCCGCTCGATGCTGTAGTAACAGTACTAATTTGTATTGTTTCCGCAGTGCCTCTTGCCATTGTTTGGGGTGTGGCACTACCTACAATGCGATTTAATTTTTTGGGATGGAAGTATGCTATTTATAATCATACAATTTCCATAACTTTGTTTTTGGTGGGAGTACTTGTGCGTCACATTGGCGAACTTCCACCAGAGGATGAGCAATACATCATGGTTGCAAATCACGTGAGTCCGCTCGACTATGAGCTTGCTTCGCAGGCCGCTGGAAGAAAACCATGGAATATTGTTGCAGGAATTAATCTTCGTAAATCAAATAAAACAATTGGTGATAGGGCCATTGCTGCAACAATTGGAAGAGTAGTTGAAGAGCATTCGATTTTTGTTGATCGTTCTGATGAACAATCGAAGGTGCTTTGCTTAAGGCGTATAATTAAAGAAATTGATGAAGGGAAAAATATTGTAATTTTTCCCGAAGGGACTCGAACGATATATAAAAATATCGTTGATAACAAAATTTTGTTACAAGAGTTTTGGGATTCAATTTTTAAGATTGCATACGAGAAGGGCGTTCCAATTAAACCTGTCGTTTTTGATTGGCCAGTAATCTGGAGAGGGAAAGCTGATCCTCGTTTTGGATTTCGACCTTGTGTAATTAATACACACTATCTTCCAATGATTTACCCAAGAGATTTTTCTTCGTTTGAAGAAATGAAAAAATATTGTTGGAATCTTATGTATTCGAAGCTTTCAGCTTCAAAAAAAGTGAAACGGTTTTTAAATGTAAATTAGTAAAGCCCGGTATATATCGGGCTTTTTTTATTGGCTGTCACCACGTATACTTTGGGTATGCCAGAAAAAGTTTCAAAAAAAGCCAAGCCAAAGGCTAAAAAAGAACAGAAAAAACGCCTTGTTTTACTTGATTCTCATGCCATAATTCACCGCGCCTATCATGCCATGCCTGAGTTCTCAAGTAGTAATGGTGAGCCTACAGGAGCCCTCTATGGCATTTGTGCCATGCTCATGAAGATCGTGACCGACCTCAAGCCAGACTATATCGTGGCAGCCTACGACCTTCCTCAGAAAACATTCCGTCATGAAGCTTATGATGCTTATAAAGGTACTCGTGGCAAGGCTGATGACAATCTTATTTCTCAAATTAAACGCTCTCGAGACATATTTTCCGCGTTTAGTATTCCGATGTATGAAGTGCCTGGATTCGAAGCCGACGATATTTTGGGGACGATCGTCGAACAAACAAAAGCCGATGCAGGCTTGGATGTGGTTATTGCCTCAGGTGATATGGACACACTCCAACTTGTTGATGATAAAAAGGTGCAAGTCTTCACTTTGAAAAAGGGATTGAATGACACAATTATGTACGATGAAGATGCCGTTCGTGCACGTTTCGGCTTTGGGCCGAAACTCTTGCCTGACTACAAAGGGCTTCGCGGTGATCCATCGGACAATATCATTGGAATTTCTGGAATTGGAGAAAAGACGGCGACCGATCTTGTCGTTCAATTTGGATCGATTGAAGACATATACAAAAAACTAAAGAAAGATGAGAGCGCTGTGCTTGCTGTGGTAAAGCCTCGCATTGTGGAACTTCTCAAAAATGGGGAAGAGGAGGCACTTTTTTCAAAAACACTCGCTACGATTCGCCATGATGCGCCAATCACATTTGTTCTTCCAGACAAAGAATTTATGGACGGAGTTGACGTTTCTAAGATTCAAGAACTCTTTCGCGAGCTCGAATTTCGTGGCCTTACTCCAAGGGTAAATGCAATTTTTGGTAAGGGTGAAAATGTGGTGACGCATAGTGATGAAGCCAATGAGCTTATTGATCCAGTAGAAATCAAAAAAATTGGACTCGGTCTATGGCTCCTCAATTCAGAACTCACCAATATTGGCTATGGAGATATTTCTTCATACAAAGGTTCAAAAAATTTTGCCGAAGGCAAAACCAAGATCTTGGCCGATATCAAAGAACGAAACCTCACCTATGTGTACGAAGATATTGAGCTTCCCATTGTGCCGATTGTTGATGGGATGGAAAAGTACGGAATTACACTCGATGTGAAAAAGATGGAAGCATTAGCTCTTGAAGGACACAAAAATCTTTCGGCAATTGAAAAAAAGATCTATGGTTACGCTGGGCGGGAATTTAATATTAATTCTCCAAAACAACTCGGTGAAATCCTTTTTGATGAACTTAAAGTGGGGGAGGGATCCGGTGTAAAAATGAAGAAAACGGAAGGTGGTGCACGTTCAACTCGCGAAAGCGAACTCGTGAAGCTACAAGGAATTCACCCGATAATCAACGAAATTTTGCAGTATCGCGAACTTTCAAAATTGCTCTCCACATATATAGACACATTACCAGCACTCGTGGGTACTGATGGACGAATTCACGCCACATTCAATCAGGCGGGTACGACGACCGGACGATTCAATTCGGCCAACCCGAACATGCAAAACATCCCTGCTGGCGGTGGGTTTGCTAAAGAAATTCGTTCTGCGTTTATTGCTCCAAAAGGTAAAAAATTTGTAGCGTTTGATTACTCGCAAATCGAGCTTCGTGTGGCGGCGCTCATGTCAGGGGATGATTATCTCATCGATACATTTGAAGCAGGCAAAGACATTCACTCTGCTGTGGCGAGTCGTGTGTTCGGTGTCGCCGAAAATGCAGTAACAGGCGACATGCGCCGTAAGGCCAAGGTGATCAACTTTGGAATTCTCTATGGTATGGGCGTGACCGCGCTTCAGCAAAACCTCGGAACATCTCGCAAAGAGGCCCAAGAATTTCATGATGGATATTTTGCAAGCTTCCCGTCCATTGCCGGTTATATGGATAGCACGACCGAGTTTGCAAAAAAGAATGGCTATACCGAAACACTCTTTGGTCGTCGTCGGTACTTTCCATTACTCAAATCTCCATTGCCGTTTCTTCGTGCTGGTGCAGAACGCCAGGCTGGGAACGCTCCTCTTCAAGGCACCGCTGCTGACCTTATTAAGATTGCTATTCGCGAAGCGGATGAAGCTCTTCGTAAAGCGAGTCTCGTCGACCAAGCCCACCTTATCCTTCAGGTGCATGATGAACTCGTCTACGAAGTCGATGAGTCTGCGGTAGAAAAAGTATCAAAAATTGTTGAACAGGCAATGAGAGATGTTGTTCCGCAAGAATTTCTGAAAGGTAAACGCACCGTACCTCTTGAAGTGCATGTGTCTGTTGGCAACAATTGGGGCGAATTAAAATAATTTGTACTCGAGTGTGCCTTGGTGTAGACTTTCCATATGGAGCCAAATCAAACAAATGCAAACGCGGGGCTTTCCGTGCATCAGATTCTCGCTCAGGGGTACCTTATTTACCTTGCAGCAATTGTCGTTGGCTTTGGAGCAAGTTATGTTTGGCCAGAGATAACAACCATGCCCGATTGGGGTTCATGGGGGATGATAGGGATTATTTTTGGAACCCTACTTGTCTACTGGGCTCAAAATGCGTCAAAAAGAACAGCCAAAAATCGCTCAAATCCAGAAGTTGTAGGACCGCATCATTTTTGCGTTGGTCCATACAAATGGACACGTAGTCCAACACAATACGGACTTTTTCTGATGGCCTTGGGACTGGCTCTTCTTTACGGGTCTCTCTATATGGTGATTGCAACAGTTGTTGCGCTTCTTATTGGAAAGTTTGTAATCATTAGAGCAGAAGAAAAAAAACTAGTAGAAAGGTACGGCCAGCCATATTTGGATTATCAGAAAGAGGTACGTTTTTGATTCCATCGATTTTGCTGTGCGCAGAAGGTGCACAAATTTAAATGAGGAATCACGCCAGGATGGTAATCCATCGTGGTGTAATGGGCCGAATTAATAAATACAACCATATGCTTACAGTTTTAGTCGGAAATGACAGTGTGAAGAGAAAGAAGCGCTTTGAAGCGCTTCTTTTACCGTTTCGAAAAAACGGGGTAGATGTACAGTCGTTTACTGACGTGAATTTTGACGTGAATGTTTTTAGAACTCTCGCGGAGAGTATGTCGCTCTTTGGTGGTACAAGCGTGACGACGCTTACTGGTATTTGTGATATTGCAGAACTTCGGGATGAATTTGAAAAAATAATTCCACTCCTCGCTGAATCACCGAATCAATTCATTATTTGTGAAAATAATTTTCTTTCACCATTTTTGCAGAAGGTGCAAAAGAAGGGTGGGGTAGTGGAAAAATTTGAACTTGCTGAAAAAAATAAAAAAGAAGAAGTGTTTAATTCATTTCTTTTGACCGATGCATTTTCTGCGCGAACGCGATCAAGCGCGTGGGGGCTCTATCGGAAAGCAATCGAACTTGGAGTGGAGCCACGCGAGATCGCTGGCAAACTTTTTTGGGCGACAAAGAATATGCTAATCGCAAGAAAAACAAATGGAGCGGGGGAAAGCGGAATAAATCCGTTTGTGTATCAAAAAGCAAAAATGGGAGGTAGAAACTTTTCTGATGCCGAGCTCGAAAAAATCGCAATCGATCTCACTACTCTCTTTCATGAATCAATGCTCACGGGAATAGAATTCGAACCAGCACTTGAAGCATTACTGCTCCGTTCCCTAGAAAAGAAAAAATAAAACAATTAACCCGCACACTTACTTTTTTAAAAATAAGTAACACAATAAAAAAGAGCCTCGAGTATATTTTCAAAAAATTGAAAGCATGCTCGAGGCTCTTTAGATATTCGCACGTAGCCTTTAGTTGGAGTTATTAACTCCGGTTTATTTTAGAATGTACCGTACAAAGAGTTAAGGAGAAAAATTTTCAAAAGTTTTAATGGGTGAGTCGATAGCCACTTACTTCTATCTTTCATGCCATTATCTCTAATAGAACAAAATGTTCCTAAACAAATGAAATCTCTTTGCGAAATGCAGAAGCAATAGTTTGTATAAAACCCTAAGTGGGTAACTTCACAATTGCAACAACCTGCTATCTCTATTTGTAATTAGTATACCTCGAATTTTGTAGACAAAAGGGTATATTAGAAGATTCTTGGGGATAACTATAAATCCCCATACGAGGATTTATATAAAACCTTTATTTTACAGTCTTTTTTGCAAGAAGGAGAAGAAGGAGTAGCGAAGTGAAACCTACGAGCCCCATTACTGGTATGGTGATAAATCCGTACTCGTGGACATATTTGATGAGGCACGATGGACCCGATGCTTCACAGGGAAGAACTGATTTGCCTACACTTTCTGACACTACATGGAAGATGGAAACAGCGAGGCCAAACAATGTTAGGCCAATCGCGTAGTCAGTAATTTTAAAATCTTTTTTCCAGAGCGCGAGGCCAAACAAAATTACTTGAGGATAAAACGCAATGCGTGTATACCAACAAAGTAGACATGGTGGATAACCGATCACATTTGAATAAATAAGACTTGAGACTGCTGCAGCGAGTGCGATAAAAAATCCGATAAGCAAAATATTTTTTTGGACGACAAAATGCATTTTTTTTGAAAATGTATTTTCCGGAATAAGAAGACAGTAAATCAAAACAATGCTCAACAGTATCCCAGCAAAAACCGAGACGCTCATAATTTGATTGAAGAAAAAAGTAAATGTTTCCATATTGATTAGTTAGATACTTTTTCCTCGTCACCAAGAGATGCTGTTTCTGTGGGTGAGGGGATGCCAGCTTGTCGGGCTAATTCATCGAGAGCAATTTTTCCACGAAGTTGTGACCCAGGAACAAAGCTCCATACATCTCCTGTTTGGATTGGATCTGTACCACTCGCGACCACACCCACTCCTTTGAAAATATGAACACGGAATGTTTTTGAGCGAACATTTTTGCACGATGCGTCTTCGCCTTCTTGTGCTGTCGTCTCACAAATTGCAGGTTTGCCCGCGTACGTTATTTTGATACCGTTCGGAAATTTCCATGTTGGATAACTTTCAATTTTTTCGTCATCACAAATTTGTTTTTGGTCTCTTCCATCGGGTGTAGAGCATTCCACATAGAGTCCTGCTCTCTCGAGTGATTGGCGAGAAGCATCAAGTGCCTTCTCTTGTTCTTGGCAGTGAGGACACCAGAATGCCCCGTAGAATTTTGCACCGCTATCTTTGAGTGCCGTTACGAATGTAGAATATTTTCCTGAAGTTCCTGAACCGCGAACGACAAGGGTCATTAGAGTAGTAATTGCAATGAGTATGAGCACAAAGATAATAATGCGAGTTTTTGTTGATTTGTTTTCCATACTCAAGATTATACCCCTTTTCTTTAGTCGGGGACAGTATTCTTTTTTCTTGATTTATAAGCCGATTTATGGTATTTTCGATTGTACTTGTGTTGTGTGTAACCAGTATTTCCGCTCATAGCTCAGCTGGTAGAGCAGCTCCCTTTTAAGGAGAGGGTCGCAGGTTCGATTCCTGCTGAGCGGACAATATAAAGAGACCCTTTACGGGGTCTTTTTATATTGTCCGCGAAAGCGATTGAACTGCTTCAGTCGCGTGCAGGAATCGAAAAGGTTCTCCGTTAGATTTTCTAAACTCGTTTGGAAAATCTCGGAAACCTGTACTGCTCCTGTAAGGAGCGATAAACGTACTCGTGATCCTGCTGAATCGAAAGACTTTTCTATGTTTTGTTTACAAAACATAGAAAAGTGCCCGCGACTGTAGGGTGAGATTCCTACTGAGTTTGAATAATCGATAAGCGTACTCATGGTCCTGCTGAACAAAATGTATATTTTCCTGTATTATGCATTTCATGACCACCGACGCTGTTCTCATCCTTCCCGACATCCGAAGCACCCATAATGTAGGGGCGATTTTTCGCACGGCTGACGCTGTTGGAATTTCAAAAATATACCTGGTTGGTATTACACCCTCACCACTCGACCGTTTCGGTCGAGCTCGACCTGATATTGCCAAGTCTGCGCTCGGAGCGGAAAAAACTGTGCCGTATGAATCTCGCGAAGAAATTGGACCACTTTTAGATGAGCTCAAAAAAGATGGATATACGATCATTGCTATTGAACAATCAAAAAATTCCATTGATTATAAAGATGTGAAGCAAGGAGATATGATGGCATTCATCCTTGGTCCTGAAGTTACTGGTTTGCCAGAAGCTATCTTAAATCAGTGTGATGTCGTTGCCGAAATTCCGATGGCAGGAGAGAAAGAATCTCTCAATGTGTCAGTAGCTACAGGTGTGGCGCTGTTTCGGATACTCGGGAGGTAGCTGACAAGACTTAAATTAGTATAATAAGCATATGATTGAAACATTTAAGACACCGGAAAACGATTGGTCAAAAATATTAGAAACTGTCTCAAGACAGGGATTTTTAATTAATACCTCCACTCCACGCGACATTTCAGATGGAGGTGGTGTACGGTCTGCTCAATATGAAAAAAATACATCAGAACGCAAATTCGATGACAGTGTTAGTAAAAGAATTCAGGAAGAAGCACTTGGATACACTATTGAAAATAAAGATATTTTTAAACGAACACCAGAAGCAGTGGTATTTACTCCAGATAACAAGCTGTTATATATAATCAGTCCGGGAAAAGTTTTAAACGAAGCGCATAAGAAGTTGGTTGGTTCCACTCCTGTTTATGAACTTTCGGAGAAAGATCAAGTGCTTTGGCATATGGCCAACTGGCGTGATATACATTCGTTTCCACCACGAGCTGGAAACGAAATAAATTTAATTATAGATTTGGAAAAAGATATACTGGATCAATTAGAGAAAAATGTGGCTGATGATCCAGCAAAAATTCGAGAGGTTTTGCAAAAAATCGTTAAGGAAAGAATGCAGCTTGAAAATTATTGGAGAACATGGGATCCGGATACTTTAACATTACAAGATATACCAACTCAAAGCTGTTCTTCTGAAGAAATGCCAGGTTCAGCTATAAGACCACCATGGGAATTTTGGGACAAGCTTGGTTTGAATGAGATTTTTGTTCAATACAGCGATTCGACAAAAGGAAAACCCCATACTGAATATCGTAAAATTGAATCGAAAAAAGAATAATACTGTCATTTTGCAAAATGACAGTATGAAATATTGATGGATCCTGAATCAAGTTCAGGATGACACAATACGACTATGAGAATAGTTTCTGGTGCACTTCGCAAAAATGCGCACTGCGTCCGCCAACAACAATTCTTTTTATAACTCCTCCACAGTTTCTTTTCCTGCACTTGCTGCCAGTGAGCCGGTATGCATTATGCTGATGGCTAAATTTTCCGCGCGTGCCGTCAATCTGGCGATAGTCACTCGTAGAATCACCACCGAAATCGATGCCTTTGTTGAGTACAGCTTGTACGGCGGGGAATAACTCTTTTATGTTTTTCTCAGGTATTTTTGAAACGATGGAATTCGGATGGATGCCGGCGAGCCACAATGCTTCGTCAGAGTAAATATTGCCCACGCCGGAAATGACTGACTGATCCATCAGGACGGATTTTATTTTCCCAGATTTCTTTTTGTTGATTTGTTCCATGAACTGCTTGTAGGTAAAGCTTTTTTCAAGCGGTTCTGGTCCCAGAGTATCAAGATGTTTCGTTTGGTGTGCATCTTGCGTGGACAGGAGAGTAACTTTGGCAAACTTACGAACGTCGGAGAGCACGAGTTGCTTGCCGTTTGTGAATGAAATCACAAAATGGAGGAATCGATTGTACGGGTCACGAAGTGCCTCATTTTTTTCGCTAAGGGCTGGTACCCATTCATTTTTCTTTGCGTCATAGGAATATGCTCCAAACATGACATGCCCCGTCATTTTCATATGAATGAGGATTGTATGACCGCCGGATAGATTGATGAGAATATTTTTTGCACGGCGTTCCGCAGAAATGATTTTTTTGCCACACACCGCTTTTTGCATTGCCTCGAAGAAGGGGAGGTATTTGATGCTCTCTTTATAGTCAGGTCTTGAAACCATCTTTTTTGCCAAGTCGGTCCAGATCTCAGAGATTATGAGACCTTTTGCGACCATATTGATACCGTTGACGGTAGTTTGGACTTCGGGAAGTTCAGGCATAAAAACATAGTAGCATCATTTGACAAATGATAATTTTTATGTCAGTTTATATTTAAACTATAGAAAATGAGAAAAATTATGTTGATTGATGAGACCGTTCTCTCCGATATTCTAATCAATGGATGCACAGATGCTCAATTAATGAAAAAAATGCAAAGCGTACGCCTTGGTGATGGCACTGAATATTTGCTCCATGGCCAAAAACTATACGCCGTGGCAAGTACTCAAATTATGCATCCTGTAATTATTACACCCAGTGATTTATCGCTGGAATTCGAACCCACGTATTTTGAGTTTATTAAGGCCCTTGATAAAAGTAAAAAATATCATCCGTGCAAACACGAATTAACCCTTGCCTTGTGTGAAGCACCACTCGCAGAAGAGTTGCCAATTGCAATGTGGCCGTTTGTGTTCAATGATGGTTCAAAAACCTCCTATTTCTTTTATATTAAAAAGAATAAGGGGCAGAATATTCTTGACCATGAAGCAATGCGCAAAGAAATGAAAATTCCACTCAGCAGAGAATTTGTTGCAATGGAGTGGTCGGAATAGGTAATTAAAACCCCAACCGGGGTTTTTATTTTTGTCCAAGAATTTTTAGAGCTTCCTTGATTCGAGCGTTCGTTCCTGCGATTTCAGTAGGAACTTCTTTGAGTGCATCGCGGGCTTCGTTTTGTGAGTAGCCGAGCGACTTGAGTGCTTCTACCACATCGGATTCGGCGCGGAGTTCATGAGGGTTTTCTTTTGTGTCGGCATGCGCCTTGAGCTTGTCGCGAAGTTCGAGCACGACTTTTTCGGCGGTCTTGCGGCCGATACCGGAAACTTTTGTAAGATAACTGGTGTCGCCAGTGGCGATAGCTTTTTTGAGAATGTTGGTCGAAGTCGCACTCAAGATGCCAAGTGCACCCTTTGGTCCGATACCAGAAACAGAAATGAGAAGTTGAAAAAAATCTTCTTCTTCGCGTGAAGCGAATCCGTACAGATCAAGTGCATCTTCTCGGACGACGAGATAGGTAAAGAGGGAAGCCTGTGCACCTTCGTGAAGACTCGCAAGCGTTTCGGTTGAACAATATACCTTGTAGCCTATACCGTTTACATCGACGACGACGAACTTTTCCGAAAGTTCAATGATGGTGCCTCTGAGGTGAGAAATCATATGAACAGTATATAGCGTATAGCGTATAGCGTATAGGGGTATTGACTTTTAGCACACATATGTGATATCATATAAATGATACATTCATTTCAAACAAGGCCGTCAAAAGCCTTTAAAAACAAAAACTGTAAGCAATGAAAAAATTTGTAAGCAGCACTCCAGGCCAAGCATACGAGGCCTATCTGCAAATCGAAAAGGCTATGAAAGCCGCGGGAATAACAGATCTGTCTGAAGCCATGAAAGAGCTTCTTGGCAAGAAGCATTTTGAAAAGTCGGTGACAGAATATTACACCGGCAAGTATAAAGTGGTTTCCGAAAAATTTATTTCTTCCGACATTATTGTGAGAGTTGTCCCTGAGTTAGTGACCTATAATGTCAAAAGGGACATCAAACAACTTTTGGCGACGAAAGAAGAAGGGGGTTTGTTTGACTATCGTGATGGCGACATCGTAGGGTGGTTTGGCAACGTTGATTTTGAAAATGCTGGCGCGGTTTCTGGCAGGATACAACGTTTCAGAAACAGTATCACTCATCGCGACATTATTGCCGAAGGCAAGAACATCAGCATTTATCGTGAATACGATATCGTGGAAGCATTGCTTCTTGCGAACGAGCTGGTAAAAGCCGGAGCGATTGAAGAGCGGGGCAAGGGTATCATTATTTACTTGTCTAACAAGAAAGACGGTGTTTCTTGCAGGCTCAGCGTGTGGCGCGATGACGATGGCGAGCTCAAAGCGGACGTCTTCAAGGTCAATCCCGACTTTGAGTGGAATGCCGGCTATGGCGTGCTTTTCAGAAACTGATTTTTTGAATCTTAAAATGCATAAGGACCCTTGTTCCCTTTGGAACTTGGGTTCTTTTTATTTATACTGATTACACTTGTTTTGATTCGGATCGGTCACGGCTTATCTGAAAATAAGTGGTATTTTTCGGCAACAGAATTTGTATGGATATGTCTCTATGAAGCGGTTTGCAAAAAATATCTAAAAATAAAAAAGTAATTGTTGGTGGCTTACACTAGTAGACTTCTATGTCTCAAATACTATTCAGCACTTTCTCTTAACTTAGGGGTGCAGTGATACAGATGGTTTAGGTCACATTCTTGCAGGCTCAACGTGTGGCGCAATGACGATGGCAAGCTCAAAGCGAACGTCAACAAGGTCAATCCCGACAATGAGTGGAATGCCGGCTATGGCGTGCTTTTCAGAAACACATGCTTTCTCCCGCATATTATTTTGCGGGAGTTTTCTTTTCCAGTCCTTTCTTCCATCCGCCGAGTATCTTTCCGATTTCGTCGAGTTTTGCAGAAAGTGCCATATATTTTTCGTTCGCTACGCATTTGTTTTCCCATGCAATTTGCAGAAAGAATTTTACGCCATCAAGCTTGCTGATGGATGTCTCAATGCGCGGGATTTTTCGTTCAACGGGAAGATAGAGCGTCGTAAAGATGCACTCAAGCAGCTCAAGAAAATATGCGTCAATCTTTCCGCCGAGACTGTAACGGTAGGCTTTGGGAAAATCTAATAAAATCTTAAACCATAAAGCATAGGCATCTTTTGCTTTTAAAAGAATGGACGGGCTAAGGTGTGTGTGTGTGTGTGTGTGTGTGTGGAAGTTCCGCCATGATACGATGCAGTATAGTGAAAAAGTTTGACAAACGCTACTCGAATATATTTACCTTGGAACTGCTCATGACCGCTTGGCGGGCATTTCTGAACGGCAAGCGGAAACGGGCGGATGTTATCTTGTTCCAGTCACGATTGATGGATAATATATTTTCCCTACATCGCGATATTTCAGAAAGAACATATGTACACAGTGGATATACCGCATTTAACATTTCCGACCCAAAGCCTCGCAGTATTCACAAGGCAACAGTGCGCGACAGACTCTTGCACCATCTTATCTACCAAGAATTGTATCGATATTTCGACTCAAAATTTATCTTTGATTCATATTCATGTAGGGTGGAAAAGGGGACACATAAGGCCATCGATCGATTTCGGGATTTTGGCAGAATTGTCTCAAAGAACAATACGCGCACCTGTTGGATTTTGAAGTGCGACATCCGGAAATTCTTTGCCAATATTGACCATGCGGTCTTGAAAGAGATTCTGGCGAAGCATATTGAGGATGAGGATATTCTTCGGTTGCTTGGAACGGTGATTGATAGTTTTTATACAGATGTCGGGTTACCGCTCGGCAACCTGACCAGCCAGCTTCTCGTGAATATATACATGAATGAATTCGACCACTTCATGAAGCGCGAAATGAAAGCGAAATACTACATTCGTTACGCTGACGATTTCGTGATTTTGAGCGAGAATAAGGCACATCTTGAAGATTTGTTACCAAAGATAGCACAGTTTTTGGAAACGAATCTCAAGCTCTCGCTTCATCCAGATAAGGTTTTTATTAAAACTCTGGTGTCCGGTGTGGATTTTCTGGGCTGGGTGCATTTTCCGTGTCATCAAGTTTTGCGAACGGCAACAAAACGGAGAATGTGGAAGCGTTTAGCTGAGGTGGAGGGAAAAATGGAAGTAGTCCATTCGTATCTAGGTCTATTGAGTCACGGAAATGCAGTCATTCTGTCAAATGAGATTATCTCAACATACGCAACAGGATCATTGCAAAAAAACCATTTTCTGGTATAGTTTGCGGGTATTACTTCTTAGCTGTGTCTCGGCGGGAGTGAGAAATCTTTACATTATATAGACCACTAATTAACTATTTAAAACACTATGGCAATCACTAGTTCAGCAAAAAAGGCCATTCGCGTTTCAGCTCGTAAGAAAGTTCTTAACGACCGCCGAAACAAGAATATGAAAGAGGCTATCAAGAAGCTTGAAAAGTCTATAAAAGCAGAAGGGAAGGAGGCTGGAGCAAAGATGCTCTCTCTCGCATTCCAAGCTGTCGACAAGGCTGCAAAGCGCGGTATCATCAAAAAGAATACTGCAGCTCGTAAGAAAGCTCGTCTTTCACGACTCGTAAAATAATCTCAAAATGCCCCCTAAATCAGTTTACTGATCGGGCGAACAAAAAATTCAAGACCGAGGTCTTGAATTTTTTGTTTTAGCCGCTTTTTGTTATACTCAGAACATATGGCACTCATCAATTTTTATGGACAGGAATGTCCACACTGTGAAAAAATGGAATCAGTTATTCAAAAACTCGAGCATGATACGGGAGTGAAGGTTGAACGCCGTGAAGTTTGGCACAACGACGAAAATATGAAGACTCTCGAAAACTACGATAAAGGAGTTTGTGGGGGAGTGCCATACTTCTATAATACTGATACTGGAAAATCGATTTGTGGTGAAGCGACGATCGAAGAGCTAAAAAATTGGTCTGAAGGAAAATAAAAAAGAACTTAAAAAATACCTGCATTGACAGGTGTTTTTTAATATGTTAGTATTTAATTAAATAAAACAGAAAAAAATGAACAAAGCAGAACTCATTGATAAAGTAAAAGACGCGATTAATACGTCTGGTTGCTCACCGTTCGCCAACGCGATATGTTGTAAGCTTTTGGATACGTCTAATAATTTATCTATCGGAACGTATATTACACTTTCCAGCACAAATGATTTTCCTTTTATCGTTCGCACAATCGAACACGCATGGAGAGACATCGAAGATTTAGCTGGTGGTTTTGGCAAGCTAAATGAAATTCTCACGGAGAACGGCTCCGAATTGGAATTTTTTGCAGCCAACGGTTTGTTAGAGAACGGTAAATATGTAAGTCGGGTTTCCAGTAACACCAGATGGGTGACATACTGGCTTTGTAAAAGAAGCGATCAGCAAAACCAGAATCTATTACAGGAAATACCAGTTACTTATCTTCAATTATCCACCGGACAGTAAATAATTTTCCCGGAATGAATTATAATAATATTACGACCTCGCAAGGGTCGTTTTTCTTTACTAATTCCTCAAAATACCGTATAGTTCTAGGCGTTATTAGCTGATTCTGTCGTTCAACGGATAGGACACTCCCCTGCGAAGGGAGAAATGCAGGTTCGATTCCTGCCAGAATCACAATGAGAAAAAGCACCCATTGGGGTGCTTTTTCTCATTGTGATTCTGAGCAAGCAAACTGCTTTGCTTGCGTGCAGGAATCGAAAGACTTTTCGTTACCGAAGTTTGCTTCGGTCGAAAAGTACCCGCGACCGTAGGGCGAGATTCCTGTGATTGTAAGCTTCGATAAGCGCACTCGCGATCCTGCCGGTATTGCTTTTTCGATCCGTGTACTTACTTCCTGCCAGATTTTGTATTGGCATGCTATATTTTACCCATGACATTCATCACAAAAATATTGCTTGGTATTGAAGAGCGGGCACGAAAATTTTTTGAACGAATTCCATTTATACAGGCGTTTGTTGCAGGTGTGGGAATAGTGCTCTTTTGGCGTGGGGTTTGGCACGGATTTGATGAATTAGGATTGTCATCCCTCTCTTCAATTATTATTGGAGCCCTGCTTTTGGGCGGAGTAGGTGTGTTTATTCAGACAATGATTGGTAACACTATTATTATCAAAAAAGTGAAGCAAGAAGAACAGATTGAAAAACAAGCAATCAAAAAAATGGAAAAGGAAGTTGTTACTGAAGAAATAACGCTACTTCAATTATCACAAAAGCTTGATCAGTTGATAGCTCAATCAAAAAAGGAGTAATTTAAAACCGCCCGAATGGGCGGTTTTAAAATCCAATGTGTTCCATTATTCGATGTGTAGCATGCTCGCGCATGTCTTCTTTGTGTGGAATCTTTGTTTCAAGTATTTGTACTATTTCTTCTGTTCTAATCGAATCTGGAACGGGGATTGAAATGAGCGGTGCAATGAGGCGGTCGGATTCAATGAGAAGCTGGTTTCCCATAGTGTGTTCGTCAATCGCAAAACCTTTTATTTTTTTGTATTGATAGAGAAAGTTTTTGATTTTGATCCCTTCGTTGTTTATGGTGACCTCAATAATCTTCGGAGTGCGAGCCGCATAATACCCAAGAAGGATTGATGCCAAAATGATAAGAATGGCAAAGAGGATATTGTCATAGATAATTGCAACAGTAGCACTCGCAAGCGCAATCAGACCAAGTGCCCAAAACCAATCAGGGGTCTTTTCTCTATGTACGTATTCTTCAGTCTGCCACGCAATGTAAATTTTTGTGTCCGCCATATTGCTATGGAGTATTGTATCACGTTTTGAGGTGTAGAATATACGGTAGATATATTTTTATGCAAATACTCAAGCCTTTTTTGAATATACTTTTTCCAGACCGTTGTGTTGGATGCGGTATTCGGGGATTTTTGTTGTGTCATGAGTGTGAGGCGAAAATTGCACCAGCGACAAATCCAATGCATTCATGGATAACAAGCGTATTTGCCTATGGTGATTTTCGCGTAAGGAGACTCGTTCGATTATTGAAATACAAAAACGCTCGCGGGGTAGCAACAGTATTTGCCCGGGGTTTATCCGAAACCCTACTCGAATTTTTGGGAGAAGAAGGGTTATTTCTTGGCTCGCGAAACGTATTAATCGTGCCGATTCCACTTTCCCAAAAACGTAAGGCAAAACGAGGGTACAACCAATCTGAATTGTTGGCAAGGAAAGTGATTGAACTGGTAAACAACGAGAATGTTTCTTTAAAAATAGATCTTTTAAAAAAAATAAAAGAAACTACTCCTCAAGCAGAAATCAAACACCGCGGAAAACGATTGGAGAATCTGGGTGATTGTTTTGTTGCGACTCAAACGAGTGTTGGGGGAGAGGTTGTGATACTGATCGACGATGTTACAACGACAGGCGCAACGCTCGCAGCTGCACGCAAAGCATTACGCGAGGTTGGTTTCCGTAAGGTGTACGGATTTACTGTAGCGCATTAAGAAAAATCCGCCATTATTTTATGGCGGATTTTTCTGGGGTTACTTTGCTGTGATTGTATCTTTGCGTCGTGCAATTGCGAAGATGTAGATGATTTCGAGCAGACCGAGCGTGTTTACTATAAGGAGTATTGCAAACCAAACTTTTTGTCCACGACGAGCGGCGAGCCAGAGCGACCAAGCTTTCCAAAAGAGACTCCAGAGAATAACGGCAATAGTGAAGATGTTAAATGTTGTTCCGAATGGTGTGAGGTTTTGTAGAAATGTAGTAAGCATGGTTCTAGTTAATAATTAGTAGTAAGTAGCTAGTAAAAAATACTAACCGAGTACAGTATAGCACTTGGATCTTGAAGCGTCATACACGAACTCCTACGTCGCTTCGGTGACGATCAAACTTTGAGCCACCACGTTCTTTTTTGTAACGATCGGGATGTTTTTCATGAGTGTGTGGTATCCCACATCAAAATTTTTTCGATCGACACGAAGCAAATAACTGCCTTTTGGAAGGGGATATGAATATTTACCAACTGCATCGAGTACGCAGTCCACAATGTCTGCTCCCGTAACTCCTGAAGATATGCGTACAATCCCGAATGAGAGCGGGTCGCCAGATTTGCCGTCAGTGATATATCCAAAAGATTGCGCACAGAGTGTCTGTGGTTTGAGTATGTATAGTACAAGAGCGATTCCAAGTAATGTGATATTGAAGACGCTTGTCGTACCAATTACGAGTACTACTGCTGTGAAAAATCCAAATGTCATAAAGAAAGAACTAAGGCTAAAGAACAAACGCTCAGATCCGGCATATGATTTCATTGTATGAGGGCCGTTTTTTGCAAACTCAGTCCAATTAAAGGAGTTTGGGTTCATTGGTATGTTTAAGATCATTGGTCCGCCTGGGGCAAGTACGTTAAATGATTCTCCGTGATACAGATGTCTATATACTTCATCGTGATCTCGATTGTTTGAAGGGTTGCTCGAAATTGTGTAGTTATGCTTTGTTGCGGTGATTGTATATGTTCCAGGTGAAAGACTTCCGAAGCCGTATTTTCCTGTTATGTCGGTTATCGTGCTTGTTATTTTTTTTCCAGCACTATCCCAAAGCGTGAGGGTCACCGGGTCAAGCGGGTGCTTTGTAATTGAATCGTAGACTGTACCCCATACCTGTTTTTGTTTATTGAAGCCGAGACCTTTTACAAAGAGAGTTATAACGCGACGGGGAATATAGAGAAGCTCGCCAAAGGAAAGTGTGTCGAGAAAAATTCCGTAGACGAACGTGATGATTCCGCCAACAAGGAGAGACAGTACTACAAGAATTTTCAAAAGAATATCGCCGTTGTATTCAACATATACACTTCGGGTGCTATCAATAAATTTCGTAATGAACGGTTTGATTTGGCAGAATCTCCATACTATTTCATTTGAAATCGTAGCGATTATTCCTGATTTGTTTCCATACACACACGTATCTTTATCGACTACTGATTGTGTTGGAGTAATTGGAAGAGGAGGTGTCTCGATAGACACTATTGGTTCTTCTACTGTTGTTGGTGTCGGAATTTCGACTATAGGAGGAGGTGTTGGTTCAGGCAAAGGTTCCAGTGTTGGAACAATCGTCGGGACCGGTTTTGGTTTTGGGGCAGGCTTAGGAATTGGGGCAGGTGTAGGTTTCGGTTCTGGTATCGGTTTGATTGTAGGGGTAACAATAGGATCAACAATCGTAAAACTCGAAACGTTGAGAATGTTACTTTTAATTCCCAACCCGTTTGTTAACTGGATTGTGCACGTTGAATATGTTCCGCTTGGAAGGGTATTGAACACAATTGTGTTTACACCTGCACCAATGAACACTGAAGAACTTATACATCCGCCAGTATACGACAGATTGCCAGACTCAGTCGCTGTGAGTAGATATGTCGGATTATGGTTCGTTGTTGGTGTCGAGACCGGAGTTGTTTCAGACAGGAACGGTGGAAGAATGATTCCTCCACCACCGCCTCCACCAGAACCTCCCCCTGGTGAGGAAATAGTAAAGCTTTGTATTGTCAGAATATTGCTTTCGTTACCTGCCAGATCTGTTACATATATCTGACAACTTGAGTATGTTCCTTCTGTGAGTGTTGAAAAAGTAATGGTGTTTGATCCGAGTGTTGCTGACGTTGTCACGCTAGTACAACTTTCGAGATAGCTGATTGCCCCGGCCTCAGTAGTGGAAAAAGTGTAGCTTGGGGTTGTGTCGGTAGTCGGAGTTGGTACTGCGGTTATTTGAATAATTTCAGGTGGAGTTGTATCGATTATAAGATCTTTGTTAAACGAAAGAGAACCGGCAGATCCAGGGGTGGGAAGTGTAATGTCTGCATTTACCGAACCACTCACGGTGTCTCTGATTGTGCCACCATTCAGTGAAAATCCTCCGCTGGTATAGCTCAAGTCAGCAGACGTGTCCGCTGGTGAAATCGTGTAAGTAAAAGTAAGTGTGGTAGTACCAGATCCTGATGTGTAGGAAATAGGTGTGGGTGTTGCTCCTCCTGTCGCTAAATAGAGTTCTGGTGTTCCTGTAACTGCAACCGTATGATCAAAAGTGATTTGAATGGAAATAGTATCTCCCGCGCGGTAGGATCCATTTGCTGTGCTTGAAGTAACATTCGTGATTGAGGGAAGAGGGGGGTTGAGAAGTACGTATGCATTGCCAGTTACAGAATCAGTTACGATCAGGTCGTCCATTCCGTCATTATTGAAATCCGCTGAATCGATTGCCGAAGCATTTGATCCAGGAACAGTAGCCGATGCTGCATCTCCGCTTGAAAATACTCCAGTACCATCGCCAGGGAAAATACTAACTTCGCCCGGATTTTCGCCAATTACTGCTAAATCCAAATTGTCATCATTATCAAAATCGCTGAAGACAAACCCGTTTATGACACCACCCCCTGTAATTGATGTTGGGGTTGCTGTTGGAGAAAACACACCCGCTCCATCACCAAGGTAGGTGTGTATCAAACTTGAAACTGTTGCCAGATGAACCGTTCCAAGATCAAAATCCCCATCGTTGTCAATGTCTCCGCCACCGATTTTGAATACTCCAGATGGATTGGAAAGAGTGACGGGTGTGGCAGAATCAAATGTCCCATCTCCATTACCGAGGAACATTGCTCGTCCTCCAAGTGCAACACCGGCATCGATTTGAGCTGCAAAAAGAGACATTGAGCCCCCAATATTCCCTGATGTGATTTCAGACGAAGCACCGATACCTGCTGTGAATGATGCCGGGGTTGATGCAGTAAATGTTCCGTCGCCGTTTCCGAGAAATACAAAAATTTCACCACTTGTCGAATCTGCTACGGCAAGATCAGTGTTTGAAGATCCAGTTCTAAATATATTTGCTGTTATTGAGATAAGATTGGATCCACCCGGAAGGAGAATGGCTGTTCCTGGTGACAGTGTTCCATCGCCATTTCCTAGAACAATATTTATTGTGGCATTTGATGATTCAATAAACGCAGCGTCAGCAAATCCGTCACTGTTAAAATCACCGGTAGCTACGCCTGTCGGAGCAGAAAATCCTGAAGACGATGAAATTGCAGAACTAAAACCGGGAACAATTGGGTCGAAGACCAACCCTTTCCCCGTAAGTGCATTGCGGTGCGAAAATTGATAGACAAAAAATCCTGCTATGGCAATGATAGCCACAAGCAAAATGATTTTAATCGGATTATTTTCAGGGTTATTCCAAAACTTCTTCATTCTTTATAGTATATCGTAGATTTGAGGAAAAATAAGAGTTACGAAGGCGGTGAGACAGTTGTTCTGTCACGAGTTACTAAGTATTTGCGGAGGCGGACGATTCGCCCGCGAATAAATTTTCGCCGCCGCAAAAATTTTTCTGGGCACCAGCTCGCGGTTTCGCTTGCTAGCGAAACATCGCTCCGCTGTTCGAATCTCACCCGCGACTGAAGCAGTTCAGTCGCTCGCCTCCGCTCAAGAAAAAAGGCCCTTTCAGGGCTCTTTTTTCAACGAGCGG
>CAZPHJ010000003.1:0-31138 GCA_964586755.1 uncultured Candidatus Saccharibacteria bacterium
CCTCGTGAACCCACCGTAAGATTGCGTTCGAAAGTAGCAGCCAATGCTGAACCAGCAGTGACGAGCATACTTGCTCCTGCAACCAATCCCAAACTCGCCTTAACGAATTTTGATTTGAGTGTAGTCATAGAAAAAATTTCTAATAAATTATGCACTTAATAATAAGCTCGACGATGAACACGAATGTTCATGATGCTCATTTTGTGTGCACATACTATATATAGTGTGCGTTTTATAACCGTCCACTATTTTGTTTCCTGCTTCAAAAGAATTATTGAAACAAGAAACGATTTGCTGCCGTGTCGACATGGCATCTTCCGAGATTTGCGAGAGTATGATGAGAGGCAAAAAATTTGCACTCTAATTCGTGTCCCGCACTCCCCAAGAAGTAATACGTATCGACATTGAAAACACATTCCTAAATTTTTTCTCGCCTATCGCGAAAAAATGTTGAGGTACATACGACCATTTTCATATGCCGTATGCTATGTAATTTTCAAGGTTCGATCCGCGTGTACTCTCCGAGAGATGCGAATGGTACGAGAGGCCTATCCTCCGCCCCGCACTTCGGAAAAATACCTACTGACGCAAGAATCTCGTACGCAAAATGCGCACGATATAACTTGCTTACACATTATATTACCTATGCCGTATAACGACCAAATAATACCGTGTGGATAACCTTCGATTTTTGACCGAAAGCCATCAACCCGCATCATAACATTTTTTCCTTCAAAAAACAACTCTTTTCTTGTGTTGGATATAATCCGGCATCCATGCATTTTTCATGGATTCTAGATTTCAATCCAGAACAAAAAACTGGGCTAGGTAGCAACCTTGTACATACTCCAACGCTTCTCACCTTCCTTGATCAAGACCCCTTCCTGTACAAGTCCATGAAGCTCACGCTGGATGGTTTTATCACCAATGTCTTTTAGAATTTCTGATATGTCCTTTATCGAAACTTTTCCTTTATTTCGGACGATACTAAGGACATCATTTCTGCGAGCAATCTTACTTCCCAATTCACTTTTCTTTGAAACAGACATCAAAACCTCGCTAGCTTTTGCATCATTTTTATAAAAGACATTTTCTTGTTTTGTGTGTCCTTTAATAAAGTCATGTCCTTTATCAATCTGTTTGATTGTCTCTTGGTCTTTTTCAACTACAAACATTTCTTGATTCAAGAGTACATTTGAAAATCCAAATCGTGGAGCAACAAATAATTTCTTTTCTCCTGAATTTTCTCCGACTTGTGACTGTACTTTTTTAAGCTCGGTTTCCAAGATTTTTCCGTTCATTTCTGAAACCAATCCGAGTGTTGTCGCCAACAAAAGAAAAGTCATCGTTTGATCAATAAGCGATATGCAATCGCTAGCCAAAACAGTGGGAATTTCGTTCGGGTTTTTTGGCAACTTTTGTGTAGTAGAAATCAAAGAAACCGCGAGCGTCCTTAATTCGATCTTGAGTGGCTCTGAGTCTGCAAGAAAGTCCGTTACCATGTAAATTGCGGTCGCGATTCTTTCTGTCTTTTTGGCGATAAAAGACACAGTGGAAGCCTTCTGATAAAAGCTATTTACAGCTTGTCCTGTATGGATTTGTCCGTTATGGTCTGTATGTATTTGTTGTGTGTCTTTTAATTCCATGTGAATTTTTTATACCAAAGATGGTGTCCTTATTAGGTAATTGTGTGTCCGTAATAGCCGTATTATACGCAGAGCACTTGAAAACGCAAACCCTAAAATCCCAAGCATCAAACTCTAAAAAAGACATGGATTCATCTAGAATTTCGAATTTAGATTTTGGAGTTTTCCACTTATTTTTATGCTAAAATAAGTGAACATTATGGCAAAAAAAACTGAAGAAATTGAAGAGGAAGAAGATATTGAAGTTGAAGAAAAACCCGTCCGTAGAACGAGCTCCAAAAAGAAAAAAATTGATGAATCAAAGCGACTCAAAGATGAGACAAGACACACCGTAGTTGGAGTCATATTTCTCGCACTCGCACTTTTTTTTGTAATGGCAGGATTCGGTTCTGGTGGACCCGTTGGAGCTGGTGTACACAGCGCTGGAAAGTATTTGTTCGGTGTTGGATATGTCCTCCTTCCGATCTTGTGTGCATTTCTTGGTATCACTTTTGTACGCACAGGACGACCCCACATCGCACTCACTCAAGGTGTAGGTTCGATACTATTTTTGATGGGGACACTCGGCCTCATCGACATCGCAAGTAATCCAAATCATGCCGGTGGAGTCATCGGAAAATTTTTTGGATTCATCTTCGAACGACCGTTTGGAACACTTGGTGCGATTCTTTTTCTTGGAGCATTTCTCATCATTTCGCTCGTCGTACTTTTTGATACCCGTCCTACTCTTTCAATAGTCAACGGTCTTATCGAAAGATGGGAGGCGCGTCGCGATGCACGCAAAGCGCAAGCACTCGCCAACAAGCGCCTTGTGGTCAATGACAATACACAAGCTCCAGAACCACAACCTGTACCAAAATCTCAACAAATTGATGATGAGGTAAGTCCATCAGGAAACGAATCATTGATGGATGAATTGGAAATCTTACCAAAGCAAAAAATCCGCAAAGCGTATTCATCATATGTTCCACCACCACTCGATCTTCTCAAACGTGACTCCGGCAAGCCGAACGTGGGTGATGTCAAAGCTAACGCAAACATCATCAAACGCTCACTTTCAAACTTCGGCATCGAAGTAGAAATGGACGAGGTAACGATTGGTCCGACGGTCACAAGATATGCACTCAAGCCTGCTGAGGGCGTCAAACTTTCTCGTATTGTCGGACTCCAAAACGACCTCTCTCTTGCACTCGCCGCCCACCCAATCCGTATCGAAGCACCGATTCCAGGCAAGAGCCTGGTAGGTATTGAAATCCCGAATAAAGCGAAATCGATTGTAGGCATGGCTACACTTTTGTCTGATGATAAGTTTAAAAATTCAGAGAAGCCGCTCACTGTGGCGCTTGGACGAGGAATCAACGGTATGGCGAATTTCGGAAATCTTGCCAAGATGCCTCACGTGCTGGTAGCCGGTGCAACTGGATCTGGAAAGTCCGTCACCATTCACTCTATTGTTGTATCCCTCCTCTATCGTAACGGACCTGACGAGATGCGCTTCATCATGATCGACCCGAAGCGAGTAGAGCTTACTTTGTATAAGAACATCCCTCATCTTCTCACTCCCGTCATCACTGATGCCAAAAAAGCCATCCTCGCTCTCAAATGGGCAGCCAAGGAAATGGATCGTCGATACGACATTCTCCAGGCCGAATCTGTGCGTGACATCGAAAGCTACCACAAGACTGTGGTAGGTGATACAAAAAAAGGCAAACCAGATGAAGTTACAGCTGATCCAATGCCATATATTGTCATCATTATCGACGAATTGGCTGATATCATGCAGAGTTATCCGCGAGAACTCGAATCTGCGATTGTGCGCCTTGCTCAGATGTCGCGTGCGGTCGGTATCCACCTCCTCCTTTCGACACAGCGTCCGTCGGTAAACGTTATCACTGGTCTCATCAAAGCCAACGTGCCAGCTCGTATCGCCCTACAGGTGTCTTCTCAAATCGATTCACGTACCATTCTTGATGCTGCAGGCGCCGAAAAACTCCTCGGTGCCGGAGACATGCTCTATGCGGCTGGAGACAAGCCACAACCGGAACGTCTGCAGAGTGCCTTTATTTCTGAAAGCGAAGTTAAGGAAATTGTAAAGTTTATTATTGAACACAATGAATCAGATGGTGCCGATGAAATTGTGCTTTCCGGCTCTGTTTCGGCCGACAAAACCATCTTTGACGCCAATCTTGATTCTGATGGCGATAATGACGACGAGCTCTACGAAGATGCTCGCATGACCGTCATTGAGGCTGGTAAAGCTTCCACTTCTTACCTGCAACGCAAGCTCGGTGTCGGATATGCACGTGCTGCTCGTCTCATCGACATGCTCGAAGAGCGCGGAGTTATCGGACCAGGAAGTGGTGCAAAACCACGCGAAGTGCTCATCAAACAAGGTGACGGAATTATGGATGTTCCTGCGGAAATGCAAAATTAAAAGATAAAAATGAAAAATTAGTAACCCGAATTCCATGTTAGATTTTTAGTTGCCGTTTTGCTTTTTTCATTTTAATTTTTACATTATGGAACGCTTCAATCTTAAAAAAACACTTAGAGTAGGAGGTGCTATCACTAGTATCGTGCTCATTCTCGGATACGGAGTATGGATCGGACGAGATATATTGTTTGGCATTTCATTCTCTGTCGATGGAATACGCGACGGCATGTCTACAAACGAAGGCGTCCTCACCTATTCTGGCAACGCTCGACACGCAAACTTACTTGTCGTCAACGGCCATACCGTGTCTTTGGCTGAAGACGGCACCTGGGAAGACACGCTTGCTCTATTGCCGGGAGAGAATACAATACAGATTGAGGTGACCGACCGATTCAAACGAACATCTGAGAAGATATATCGAATTTATTACAAAGTGCAGTAGGTTTTTATTAATAGTGTAATCGCGTTTGTATTTTGGATTGCTAGTGCCTAGCGCCTAAAGCCTAACGCCTAAAAAAATGGCTGGATTTGCAAAAAAAGCGCCGAAAGAAAAGAAAGAAACTGGGATGGATATCATCGACACCATCAAATCAATCCAAACGAAGTTTGGAGAAGGTGCGATTATGAAACTCGGAGACACTCCAAAAGTAGACGTTGATGTCATTCCATCAGGCTCTATGGGTCTTGATATGGCACTCGGCGTTGGAGGAATCCCCCGCGGACGCATCATCGAAATCTTTGGACCGGAATCATCTGGTAAAACTACGCTCGCCCTGCATATCGTAGCAGAAGCACAAAAAAAGGGCGGTATCTGCGCATTTATCGACGCCGAACACGCAATGGATCCAGTCTATGCCAAAAATCTTGGGGTGAATACCAACGAACTTCTCATCTCTCAACCGGACACCGGCGAGCAGGGTCTCGAAATTTGTGAATCACTTGTCCGATCAGGCAAAATTGCCGTCGTTGTAGTCGACTCTGTAGCAGCACTCACACCAAAAGATGAAATTGAGGGCGACATGGGAGCGCAACACGTAGGCAAACAAGCTCGACTCATGTCACAAGCACTCCGCAAGCTCACGGCAATCGTTTCAAAATCAAACACCGTTGTTATATTCATCAACCAGATCCGCATGCAAATCGGTGTCATGTTCGGCAATCCAGAAACAACTCCAGGTGGAAAGGCGCTCAAATTTTACACATCGATTCGTCTCGACATCCGTCGCATCGCTCAGATCAAAAAAGGAGAAGAGGTCGTCGGAGGTCGTACGCGTGTAAAAGTGGTCAAAAACAAGGTCGCTGCCCCATTCAAACAGACTGAGTTCGATATCATCTACGGTGAAGGTATCTCGTACGAAGGAGAACTTATGGCTCTCGGCGAAAAGATTGGCATCGTTGCCAAATCTTCCGGCGGGTCGTACACCTATACTCCACAAAACAAAGATGGCAGCAAAGCTGAAGAAATCAAAATGGGTCGCGGGTATGACGCAACCCGTACCTTCCTGAAGCAAAACGCAAAACTCGAAAAGGAAATGGAAAAGACTATCCGTTCACGCTTCAGCGAGATCCAAGTCGCAAGTGCAGGAGAGTAGAAGTAGCTTTTTAGCTTTAAAAAATCGCGTTCTGGGTTTACCCAGAACGCGATTAACGCAATTATAGTGTGGAAATATAATTCTTACATTCACCTTCATCCAGATTTAAGATTTCTGCCATACCTGATACATTACCTTTAAGGTACCTCAAATAAGAGGTACCCAACTCATTATTTTTACAAAAATAACTGTGGCTGGCATACGCAAGCTCATCGTTGTATTCCCATTCTCGAGGATGAACAGGAAAACTTCCATCAGTAGTATTATTTTCTAAAGATTTAACATATCCAGAAAATAATGCTACTACAAAATGAGCAACGTATACCCTTACTTCGTTCTCTGAAAGAGAATTAAGATTGATGTTTTGTTTTAGTATTATAAAAATACCATCAACCACGCCTTCAAAATCATGACGTTTAGGTATTTTTATTCCATACAATATAATGGAATACTTTAAAATCGGCAATGCTAAGGTGCGGTTGTATTGAGATTTCTCCATATAAAACAATTTTTTCTTATACTAATTGGATTAAATAGATATGTCAATCAGGCTTGAAATTATGGGTTTTTTCGGTTAGAATCCCCTTGTCTGACCTTATTATCCGTATCTGCTAGAGCCTAATTATCTAGCGCCTAATTATCTATTCCTATGGCTAAACTCGAATACAACGAAATCCGCACCGGCAAAATCATCATTCATAATGACGAACCTTGTGAAGTGCTCGACAACCATGTTGCCCGCACACAACAGCGCAAGCCTCAGAATGCGGTAAAACTCCGCTCACTCAAGAGTGGCAAGGCATACAACGAAGTCTTTCACGTATCTGATTCTGCAGATGAAGCTGATCTCGAAAAGCGTGAGACCAAATTCTTGTTCGCAAACAAGGGCGAACTCTGGTTTGCCGATCCAAAAGATCCATCAAATCGCTTTAAACTTGATGAAAAGCTCATCGGCGACAAGGTCAAATTTTTGAAAGCAAACGAAATGGTCACTGCTCTCATTTGGACCAACGACGACGACGAAGAAGAGACAATTGGCGTACTCCTTCCTATCAAAGTCACCTTTGAAGTCAAAGAAGCTCCTCCTGCAGTCAAAGGCGACACTCGCACCGGCGGATCAAAACAAGTCGTTCTCGACAATGGCACGACAGTCAACACTCCTCTCTTCGTTGAAGCTGGCGACAAAATTGTGATAAACACAACTACAGGTGAATATGTCGAGAGAGCTTAGTTTTACTAAGGAAAACTAAGCTCTCGAAAACCTCGCGATTACGCGAGGCAAGAGCAACGCAAAAAGAAGGCCATCGATGCCTTCTTTTTGCGTTAAATATAGAAATAGACAAAAAAAGTAAAGCCTCCAGTGCTGGAGGCTTTTTATGTAATATGAAAAAAATGTCTATTTATTCTTTAACGATCCGTATTTTTTCCTGTATCCACGGTATGCCGGTTTCAGTTTTTACAACCAAGATATATATTCCGGTGACTGAAACAGCATCACGAACTTTGTCCATGTCTGATACATCCATAAAGTGATTAGCATAGATCAGCTTCCCTTCCAAGTTGTAAATCGAGACGTATCCCGAAAACTTACCGATTGGATCCATCACACCGGAAGTTACCCCGCCGTGGGTGCGACCTTTGTAGACTGCAGACGAATCCATTTTTTTACTGTTCCGTATATACACACGAAAACTGTAGGGAAAATTATTTACACCGACCGGAATTACCATGGAACGTACTGTGGTTTGTACAGTTGTACCCAAGATTGGCAAAATCGTATCAATCACCGCTGGATGTGATTTTACCGGATTCTTAAAAGTAGTATCACCATAAGAAACCACGACGGTCACCACGGCATCGTCGTATCCGGACATAAAAACCCCATCAAAATAGGCATTCATTGTGTCAGACTTATGGTTTTTAACAACCTGCGTCGGATTGATAAAATACGGAGATAACCGTATTCCAGTATCATTTACCGCAAACGCAATGTCGATAATAGTACCGGTTGAATCAATCTCCATCACTGTGTCCGTAATGAAGTAAACATGCGGATACGGCACAGAAGTGCGTAATGTATCCACCCGGGTCGCTATTGGGCCGATAGCCACAAATGTGTCCCTCAACCCCGCCGTAGTAGCAGTATGGGTAATGTCATCATACATACGGATGTTCCGCACTATGGTATTCCCCGGTGTCATACCAGCCATAACGCTGGTCACCCTCATGCCCATCTGGGCGTTGGTTTGACTCATGCTCACAGTGAGCTGAGCGTTAACTGAAAATGCGCCAATCAATATGGCCGCGACGAAGAGAATAGATACTTTTTTCATTTTTTTCTATTTTTTATTTTTGAGTTATGTAAAAGAGATTAGGGTTTTTATCGAACACACCCTAGCACATTTTAATGAAAAAGTCAAGACATAGTAAAAAGCACCCTTGCGGGTGCTTTTAGATATTAGATATGAAACTGTTTTTTCCAGAATGATGCATACGCACCATCTTTTTCGAGCAAGTCGCTGTGACTTCCCTGCTCTTCTACTGTTCCGTTTTTGAGAACAATAATTTCATCAAGATTAGAAACTGTGGTAAGCCGGTGAGCAATTACAATAAGTGTTTTGTCTTTCATTGCCTTCAACACTCGTTCTATTGCTTCTTCTGTTTCAGAATCAAGCGCAGATGTTGGTTCATCAAGGATTAGGATTGGTGCATCTTTAAGAAAAGCTGCCGCAATCGCCAAACGTTGGCGCTCACCACCAGAGAGCTTAACTCCTCGTTCACCCACCTTTGTATCATATCCATGTTCTAGTCGATTAATAATAAAATCATGACATGAGGCTTTTTTTGCAGCAGAGACAATTTCTTCTTCTCTTGCATTTGGTTTACCGAGAGCGATAATCTCACGAACAGTTCGAAATGGGAACGAAGGATCTTGTTGTACATAACTAATTAAGCTACGAATGTAATCTCGCGAAAGCTCACTTATTGAAGCTCCGCCGATAGTTATTTTTCCTTGACCATTTTCCAATTCAAACTGGCGAAGCAGAAGTCTCGTAATTGTAGTCTTACCACTTCCGGTATGACCAACAAAACCATATCTTTTTCCAGAATGGAGATTAAAGCTAACGTTTGTGAGTACTGGCAATTCTCTTTTTGGATACCTGAACGATACATCTTGAAACAAAATCCCATGATCAACAATACTCACTGTTGAATCAAAGTGCTGTGTTCTTCTAACCTCTGGTTCCTTTTCAGAAATAATTTCTGCCATTTCGTGTGCGTCTGCAAATGATGATCGAAGCTTAAATACACTTCTCCCAAACATCCACATATATCCCGAAACCGATGCTACAAAGAACTGAACTAGGACAACTGTTCCGACCGACACGACACCTGCCAAAGCTTGAGTAATAATGTAATACATCAAAACAACTTCAAGCAAAACACTGAGTCCAGACTGTATAGCCCATTGACGATTACCATGCCACCATGAACGAAAACGAAATGAATGTTCACTCGCCGTCGTTTCAGCAAAATGAGCGTATTCCAAGTCTTCCCGAACATATGAATGTATCATGTGAGCACTTCCGATAATGTCACTGAGGTGTCCAGTCGTGTGCGTCTCAGCATCTGCTGAAGCAAGATCGTGCGGTGTCCGAATGTCTGATAATTTCCAAGTAGTCAGGCCAAAGAGAACTGCCCATCCGAGCAAAATAAATCCAACAACCGGAACTGTAGAAAGTGCTACGAAAAAAACACCTGTAATCGTAATAACCACGCGAATCATTGTGAACGCAATCTCGTCAAACACAGACTCTGAGGCAATCGCAAATCTTCTGGATTTTGCACCAATAGAACCAGCAAAATTGTCTAAGAAAAAACTCGTGTCAAAACGTACAAGACGTTTGAGTGCGTAATCTCTCAAGTACTTTATGATATGTGACTCAGTTTTTGTTAAACACCAGTCACCGAGGCGATCAATAAACCAACAAACGACCCCAATAATTGGTATAAGGGCAAATAACACCAACGGATTGTTTTTTTCCGTGAAGCTATCAATGATCCTTCGCCATATTGTCACCTTATACACGTCTCTGAGAAATGTGGTTATACCATATGACACGAGCGTGCCAACAACATACCAGCGATACTGGTAAAATGCGTGTTTCCAATGACGCCACACCGGAGCGAACAACTGTTTTTTCTTTTCCATTTTTTGAGTTTTTTTGGAGTGAGAAATTATTTTTATTGAGTTTTTAAAGAAAAAAGCATCCTATCATTCACAGATGACAGGATGTTTGAAACATTCACGTTGTTAGATTAAACACTTACAACATCCTGCCATAATTGGCATGTATTCCCCATGAGAGTAGAGCGCACAGCAAAAGAGCTGCCGATCCACGGCTTCTGGGAATAGGTATTAAGATGTTTGTATGTGTTTTTCATACTAAATTCACATTAGCATGTAAGAAATATTTGTCAATATAAACAAAAAAAACCACCCGACGGGTGGTTTTTTCAGGAATTATTTCTGAACGTAAGGAATAAGTCCCATGAATCGAGCACGCTTCACAGCGAGAGCTACTTTGCGTTGATTTGCAGCTGAGAGGCCTGTGCGGCGTCCGCTCTGGATCTTGGCTGTAGGACCGAGGAATTTTTTCAAAACCTCAACATCCTTGTAGTCGATGTGTTTTATGTTATTTGATGAGAAAAAATCTTGTTTCATTGTTTCAACTAGTCATTAGACTCTAGATAATTAGGCGTTAGAATTTTTTGAATTCCTAAAGCCTAGAGCCTAATTTTCTAAATTACTGTTAAAAAGGTATATCTTCCGAATTGATATCCTCCATCGGATAATCAATAGTGTCTTCTTCCTTGTTTGATGGAGCGTTGCTCTGTGGATCATTTGATCCGGCAATTGTCGTACCTCCACCAACTGCTCCACTACGTGGACCAAATTGCACACGATCAGCTACGATTTCTGTGCGATAGTTTTTCTTACCATCTGCACCATCCCAACTGCGTGTCTGAATGCGTCCTTCAACCATAAGCATACTTCCCTTCTTTACATACTGAGCGACGGTTTCCGCTTGGCGACCAAACACTACAATGTTGTGAAAATCAGACTGCTCCTTTTTTGCACCGTTTGCATCTTTCCATACGCGATTTGTTGCGATCGAAAGCTGAGTAACTTTTGCACCAGAAGGCAATGCCTTCATTTCTGGATCACGAGTCACATTACCGATGATGATTGCTTTGTTGAAAAACATATATTTTCGAGGAGTGATGGCTACGATACAAATCACCCCTATTATTAAACTATTAATCTCCCAGTGATTCTTAATTTAAAAAAGTATTATGCTGTTACTTCTTTGTCGTCAACTAATGCCTCAATCTCTCGGTCGATTTGCTCCTTAGACATTTCAGGTTGACCTTCCTTTTCTTTACCTTCTTCCTTTCCTCCTGGACGTCGGCGAACTCCAAAGCCTTTCTTACTTGCAATTGTGTTCTCACGAACAGTCTTCACGAGCAAGTGGCGAACGAGATCAGTACGGAGACGAAGCGCAGCTTCGAGTCCTTCTACTTCACCACTGTCAAGTTCGAACTTAATCCATCCAAAGTATCCTTCGTTGAAGCGTTCGATCTTGTTGTTGATCGTACGTTCCATGGTGTATGCAAGCGTAATCAACTTTGGAAATTCTTCCGAAATTGCGATTGCTCCCATATCTAGGATAGCATTTTTAAGATTACCATAGACCTCAGGGAGCTTTTCCTCTGTGATTTCAGGTACGAGAAGAAACCCGACTTCGTATACTCCGTTGTCAGATCCTCCAGTAGTCATCATTTCTTCCATATAATATGCGGTAAAACCGCTAGTAAACCTTGTAATATATGCTTAAAAAGCATTTTGTCTCATTTCGGACCTTGCGATAGGCGTTCAGTCACCTATCGAATAAGACACGCATACACTATCAAAAAAACACGATTTTGACAAGGTTTATTTTTTCCTGTACTGTTGAGAAAAAATACACATGGAAAATAACACAATACCTGAGGTTGCGTTCAGAGAACCCAACGTAGATACGGAACTTACCTCGATAGAACAAGGTACGCAAATGCGCAAAAAAATGGAAGAGTATTTTGGTAAAGTTGGAACAATACTCTGCGACTTTACTGGAATAGAAACGGTGTCCCGTGAGTTTGCAGAAGAATGTTTTGGAAAACTATTCGAATCAAGAAAAAACGGTGATGTGAATACGAATATCCAATTCAGGAATGCTTCTACTCATATTACAAGGATAATCGCTGCAGCAGTGATGATAAGAATGAGAACAATAACTTAACCAAATTGAGGTTAAGTTATTTTTATTTAAAACCCAAATACTCGTTTTGTATTCTCAAGAAGTTGCACTCGGACCACCTCTTCATCAAGCTCTTTGATTCGAGCGATTGCTTTTACCACTTCCCGTACATGTATTGGTTCATTGCGTTGTCCTCGATACGGAGTTGGAGTGATGTATGGACAATCAGTTTCAGAGAGAATCATATCAAGCGGAGTATTGCGTACTACTTCATCGTAGTCTTTTGTAAATGTAATTACACCGGTGAATGAGAGCGTGAATCCAAGATCGAGAAACCACTGTGCCTCTTCCCATGTGCCGGCAAAAAAATGAATGTCCCCTTTTACTTTTGCGTGTTCACGCAAAATATCTGCCGCATCCCTATAGGCATTGCGAATATGACACATCAACGGCTTGCCAACCTTGTTGGCAATTTCAATATGTTGAATGAAAACTTTTTTCTGTATTTCTTTCGTATCTTCTTCTAGACGATAATAATCGAGGCCGCACTCGCCAATAGCTTTAACCTTTGGGTTTTCGGCGAGCTTCTCATAGAATGACGGATCGAATGTCTCTCCTCGGCTCGTAAAAGCCTTTGCCTCTTCACCAAGCTCTTTGGTGTCATGAAATGATGCCGCAGTATGAATCGGGTGCAAGGCTATCGCTGCATACACACCACTTTCATATTTTTCAGCAAGACGAACCGCATCCATCGACGTATCTTGCTGAGTGCCCACATTCATCATAACCACCCCAGCTTCTCGCGCCCGCTCAATCACCGCCTCGCGATCTTCATCGTAGGATTTAAAATTTACATGCGCATGCACATCAACATATTTTAATTCCATATTCTTATTCCTTACGCATAAAGAGCGGAGTTTCTGGCTTTTTATTGTCTTTAATAAGCGCTTTTAATTTTGCGTTTGTTTCCGGCATGATTGGATTGAGCATTCTCGCAATAGTATACAAATCAAGAACCATTTCCGAAATGAGCTCCTTTCCTTTTACTTCATCCACTTTTACAACTTTGAAAGGTTCTGTTCTTTGGATTTTTTGGTCGAGTACTTGGATTTTTTCCCAAATGAGGGCTGTGGCCTTTTGAATATCAAATAATTCAAGCGTATCAAAAAACTCTTGGGGAATAGAACTCTCCGGCAACGGAGGGCACTCGGGGAGATATTTCTCGGATAGTGTAAGTATTCGCGAAGCAAGATTTCCCAGCCCATTTGCAAGATGTGCATTGTATGATGCCTTAAATCTCTCCATCGTAAATGGACTATCTTCAAAAGAAGAGATTTCCTTTGCCAAGAAAAATCGCATTGCATCTGTCCCATACTCTGCAACCACATCCTTTGGGTCGACTCCATTACCGAGAGTCTTCGACATACGTACACCGCCATCAGCAGTAATAAAGCCGTTGACTACGATTTGATGAGAATTGGGTACATTTGCGGCCATGAGCATTGCCTGCCACATTGCAGACTGAAATCGAGTATTGTCTTTTCCACAATACTGGGTAGGAGCTCCATTTTTCCAATACGTTTCAAAATTACCGCCTTCGTTTGGCCAATCAAGGGTAGAAATATAATTGGTTAAAGCATCAAACCAAACATACATCACATGCGCTTCATCCCCTGGCACTGGAATCCCCCACGACATCTTGGTCTTCAAACGAGATATGGAAAAGTCTTCAAGTCCACGCGCAACAAATGCTTTAATTTCGTTGTAGCGAAAATCTGGTACAACAAAATTTGGATTGGCCTCATAAAAAGCAGTGAGCTTCTCCGTAAATGCAGAATACTTAAAAAAATAATTTTCCTCCTCAATAATTTCTAGTGCTCGTCCTGGATGAACTGGGCATTCCCCGCTTACCAAATCAGAATCTGTTTTTACTTCCTCACAACCAACGCAATACTTTGCTTGGTAATTTTTTTTGTAAATATACCCATTCTGGTCACATCGTTTCCAAAATTCTTGAGCCGAAGCCTCGTGTCTTGCGTCAGTCGTTCGAGCGTAATGAAGAATACTTTCATCCAAGCCAAAAATTTTTACGGATTCAGTAAATCGGGCAAAGCTCTCATCCACAAACTCTTGTGGAGTCTTTCCTAAAGACTGCGCTTTTTCATATATTTTCATTCCATGCTCGTCCGTTCCAGTATTAAAAAAAACGTCAAAACCGTTCAGTTTTTTATATCGAGCAATAATGTCTGCGCGTACAAACTCAAGCGCGTGACCCATGTGAAGGTCCGCATTTACATATGGAAGTGTGGTTGTAATATAAAATGGCTTTGACATAAAATAGTTAAAAGTTCATAAAGTTTGTAAAGTTCATAAAGTCATTCAAGTCTTGAGTGTCTTAATAAACCCAGACAGTATTTTTGAAATTTCGCTTGCATGATCAGCAAGTACCAGATACTGTTGCTTGTTAATATACTCAAGATCTAGGGCAAGCGCCAGCATAGAACGAACTTCGCCCGATGAACCTTTGGCTATAAAAAGAAAATTTCTAAACTCCTTGTTCGTCTGCCTCTCGTACCCTTCTGCAATATTATTCATTATTGAAACAACTGCCCTCTCGATTTGGTTTTTGAATGAAAAATCTTTACATCCAACAAACGTTGAATAAATTATAAGCGAAAAAACTTTGGCTTTTTGCCAAGCAACAATATCTTCAAATTTTTGTATGGTCGTCATGGGTTTACTTTATAAACTTGATGAACTTTACAAACTTTATGAACTAATACTAGCTTTTTTCTTTTTATCGAGATCATCAAAAAATTCCATGACACATACAGCCACGGGAATAGAAAGAATAACCCCCCAGAACCCAGCGAGCTCAATACCTACGAGCAAGGATAGGATTACCAAGAGAGATGAGATTCCAACTACTTTTTTTACAATGAGTGGCTGAATCAGATTTGCTTCAAATTGCTGAATAACCACATAGAGACCAGCAACTTCGAGTGCTGTGGTTGTTCCACCACTTGAATACCCAGAGGCGATTGCCGGTATTGCCGCCAAAATAATACCGAATGGTATAAGTTCCATAATCGCAGCCGCTACAGCAAGTAGAAGTGCATATTGTACATTAAACAAAAGAAGACCTAGATAAATAAATACCCCCACCAAAAATCCAAGCAGGAGCTGCCCTTGAAACCAGAGGCCGATCTTGTGTTCAGTTCTTTTCCATAGTCCTACTACATACTCCTCACTACGATCAGGGGTAATAATGCGAAGAAAATTTTCAACTCCGTTTTTGTTGATTGAAAGATAAAAAGAAATAACCGCAAGCAAGACTACGTTGACAAGTCCGCCGAATATAAAGCTTGCTGCAGCAATAGCTTGAGGTCCTGTGTTTGTTGCCAAAGATTCGAACTTTCCAATAATATCCACAAACGGAACACCTTCCGAAGCATTCGTACCCGTAGTTGGTAAATAGGTGTGAATAAAATTGAAAAACTGAGCCATCTGTCCGAGGAATACTGGAACAAAAAAATACAAAAACAATCCAAACAAAGCTATAACACAAAAATAAATAATAACTACAGAAAAACTCCTTCCGAGCTTACGCGCCACCAGTTTCTTTACGCCGAATTCAACGAATGACGCAATTACAATCGATGTTAGAAAAACGTAGACCAAATCACGAAGATAGTACAGCCCAAAAATAAGCGCCAGGAGTGCAATGGTGCTCCAAATAGTCTTTTGGCTTATCGTAATAACTTTCTCTCCTTGGGGGTTCATATGCCCATCATAGCACCTTTACGGCTAAGCTTTAAATGTGAGGATTTTGGCGAATTCTGCCTTGCCTTCAAAGGGTCCAATGAGAGCAAGATTGAGGTGTTTATCGACAAATATCTCGCGCGCCACTTTCTGGATTTCTTGTGCTGTAACCTTTCGAATCTTCGCTTCAATTTCTTCTGGAGATTGGATTTTTTTGCGCATGACTTCTTGCCCACCGAAATAACTCGCCCATGCATCAGAACTTTCAAGCTCGAGCTTCATGTTGCCTATCAAATACTCTTTGGCTTTTTCAAGTTCAGCTTTTTCTACAAGCTCAGTTTTAAACCGAGCGCACTCTTTCAAAATTTCTCCAATTACTTCCTGCACACGCGTATTTGAAACACCAGCAGAAATTTGAAATACTCCATGATCGGAATAAGTGTCGTTTCCAGCACGCACGTAGTATGCCACACCGAGTTCTTCGCGCAGTCTTATAAAAAGTCGCGAACTCATTCCCCCGCCCAAGATTGTACCAAGCATCATAAGTGCCGGATTACGTTTGTCATAGGTATCAAAACTACGCACTCCGAGCACGAGATGTGTTTGGTCAGATTGCTTATGTGAAATAAGCACGGCCGGTTTTGATTGTGTATCTTTCGTTTTTCCTTTTGTTGATTTTGCAGTCGATTTAAGTGAGCCAAACACTCGTTCTATTTCCTTTTCAACTTCCTTTTCAGAAACTTTGCCGGCCACAATCACTGTCGTTGCCCTTGGCACGTAATGCGCATTTTTATATTCCACAAAATCTTTGCGTGTCATTGCGCGAACATTCTCGCGAGTACCAGCAATATTCCAACCCGCCGGCTGATTGCCGTAGAGAAGTTCCATGAATACATCCTGTACATGACGCTGAGGCATGTCTTCATACATATTGATTTCTTCCACAATCACGCCTTTTTCCTTTTCGATTTCAGCTTCTGGAAACGTCGAATTCAGATAGACATCAGAAACAATGTCGAAGATTTGTTTAAAGTGTTTCGCATCGCTTTTCGCAAAATAGCCAGTATATTCCTGTCCGGTAAAAGCATTCGACTGACTTCCGAGCCCATCAAGCTCAGCCGAAATAGCATGCGCCGAGGGGCGTTTTTCCGTGCCTTTAAAGCACATATGCTCCAGGAAATGAGATATACCATTCTTAGCCTTTGTCTCGTATTTTGAGCCCGTTTCGACAAGTACAAGGACTGTGACAGTCGGATTGTCTTTCATTGGTACGGTAATCACTCGAAGTCCATTTTTAAGTTTGGTTTTGATGTATTGCATATGGTTTATATTATCTCCTCCGGAGCGAGGATAAAATTAATAGAAATATCAACGGTTTTATCTATTTTATGGTATTAAAGATAAGTCAAAACCATATATCCAAAATATAAAATCTAAATACTTATCGTTAGTTTTTTATCTAAAAAAATTAAAGATTTTAGTAAAAAACCTACTAAAAGAATTCTTTTTAGGTATTGGTGTACGTATTTCTGAATCACCGTTATTAACTTCTGGAGAATAAACTGAAAGTTCAGAAGATTGTTTCTCATACTGATATGGTTTTATTTCTCTTAGTGTTTTTGTTCTATCATCAGTTGCATTTTTAATTTCTGATTTTTCTTTTAATTCTCTATCTTTTATTATTTGGTCAGTTACACCCTTCATATACTGCACTAAATCCTGACTATTTTTATTTATTTCAAGAGTTTTTTGTTGAGCCCTTAAAATTTCTTCTTTTCTAATCAATTCGAGCTCTCGATCTAATAAAGCTTTTTCTTTTTGCCACAACTCCTCTCTTTTTTTAGAATCTTTCTCAAGTTCTATTTCTTTTAACTTTAACTGGTATTCTTTTTCCAGAGCATCTACTGATTGATAATAACTATCAAATGATTGGTTATAAAAATTATTTTGTTTATCTAAAATATCTTGATACTGCTGTCTTTGACTTTCATTACCTATGTAATTATATATAGAACTTTTTAGTTCTATATCTGTGGGAACATATGCACTAACAAAACTTGGCAGAGACACCAAACCCAGTAGTGTTAAAATTAACTTATTTTTCATAATAGTGCATTTTAATTACAACTGCTCTTTGATTTTTGAAACCAAATCAGAAATTTTTACGCGCTCTTGCACTCCTGTATCACGGTCGCGGATGGTGACTGTATCGAGATGATCTGGATTTTCGCCGAGTGTGTCAAAGTCGATCACGATACACCATGGTGTACCGATTTCATCTTGGCGACGGTAACGCTTTCCAATGTTTCCGTTGTCATCAAATGCGACGCGTCCAAATTCCTTTTTGAGCATCATGTATACCTCTCGTGCTTTTTCTACGAGTTCAGGCTTATTTTTGAGAAGTGGAGACACGGCACAAAGTACTGGTGCGATTGAAGGCTTGAGTTTGAGGTATGCGCGAGTGTCGTCCCCCATCTGATCTTCCGTGTATGCTTCCATAAGCGTAAAGAGTACGGCTCGGTCCACACCACCAGAACATTCGATATCCCATGGAATGCATCGCTCTTTGGTCTCCTCATCATAATACGAAAGGTCTACACCTGAGTATTCAGAGTGGCGTCGCAAATCCCAATCTCCACGATGGTGGATTCCCCACGCCTCTTTCCATCCAACACCTGGCATATTGTATTCAATATCCCATGCATCTTTTGCATAGTGAGCACGCTCATCTGCTTCATGCGCACGCAAGCGCAAACTTTCCTTTTTAAATCCGAGTCCGTAGTACCAATCAAGTGCGGCATTTTTCCAAAACTCAAATGCTTCCGCGCCAGTTTTTTCATCTGGCTTAATGTAATACTGAATTTCCATCTGCTCGAATTCGCGCTGACGAAATAGAAAATCGCGGGGCGTGATTTCGTTGCGAAAAGCTTTTCCAATCTGACCAACACCAAATGGGAGCTTCGGATGCATCGAGTCGAGAATATTTTTAAAATTCACATGTACACCTTGGGTGATTTCTCCACGGAGATATACCTGTTGTGCAGTATCCTCTGAAGCGCCAAGTTTTGTTTCTACAAGAAGATTGAAAACGCGAGGCGTTGACCATTCCACTTTTTCCTTCGGGTGTGTCGCTTCATGATCAGAAATCGCTTCTGGCTGATCGGCACGCACACGGCCGTTACAGATTTTACATTCCACAAGCGGATCAGTAAAAAGCTCGGTATGACCTGAAGCTTCCCAGACTTTTGCCGGCATCAAGATTCCCGCACTGATTGGATAGATATCTTCCCTGTTTTTGATGAATGTCTCCCAAAAGTATTGTTTGATATTGTGGCGAAGTTCCACGCCAAGTGGACCGTAATCAAAGATTCCCGAAAGTCCTCCGTAGATTTCTGATCCCTGGAATATAAAGCCACGTCGCTTACAAAGCGACTGAATCTTTTCCATTACATTTTCCTGTTTATTTTCCATACCCTTCTACACTAGCATTTTTTTAAATTAGACCAAAATACCCCCCTCACTCAGTAGAATGACTCTTGGGGTAAAGTGCAGAATAGAAGGAGGATCGCATTGACTTTACAAACTTTATAAAATTCATAATTTTCAACTTATTGAGTCACTGTTTGTCCATTTGGTGGGAACCCTGGCTCGTTACGAAGTTGGGTTGATGTTGCTCCTCGGCTCGTAGTGAGCATTACACCGGTAAATGTATCTTTTGCCGATACGGTCGTGTCTAAAACAAGTTTTGGAACACTACCCACTTGAGTTTCTGACGGATTGAGGCGTACCTGGAACGACACCTTACGAGGAGATCCGCTCGTACCAGCACCAGCAGGCACGGTTCCGATTTTCCATCGAATCGTACTTGTTGTTGCGTCGTATTCTACAGACTCTCCAGATGGAGAAATCGTTCCAACCCAATCTACATATGTCGGCAAAAGAGCAGTAGCAAAACCGTCAGTGAGGGCATTTGCCGAATTGGTTACAGTCCAAGTAACAGTATACGTCGTAGGTTGATTGGCTTTCGGTGGAATTGGTCCAGTGTTTGAAAATGGTCCAGTATTATATGAGGCATCCGGAGAAAAACCAAGATCAGAATTTATTACTGCAGTCTTTTCTTCGAAATCAGCAACCTCACTTACAGCTCCCCCTTGGTCTGGTTGTTTGCCTTTTATACTTACCGATACTTTTACAGAAGGTTTAGAAATTGTTCCCCCAGTAGACCACAGCGGCAAAACTTTGAATGAAAATTGTAAAATCCCCTGGTCTGATGGTTCAATCGAAGCAAGTTCGGCAACAGATGTCTTGTTCCAAGTTATCGTTTTGTCCAAAGAATTATAAAAACCTTTTTGCGCATCGACTGATTTTCCATCGAGCGCATTCCCTGACAAATGAACAATCACTGAAGCGTCCGTTACGCGAGTTGGTAGATTGTTTGTGTAGTTTACAGTGACCGAAACATTTCCAGCACTACCGACTGGGGTTGGATCAGTCGTCGAGCTATTAATAGAAAGACGCGCAGCAAGAAATGGCTTAACGAGTGATACTGTTTGAAGCAGTGAGTTGTACGTCACACCAATTTTGGAATTATCAGTCGTACTTACTGCACCTGTGTACACATGAAAAGCTCTATCTTCCCCGTCCTGTCCATACACAGTACCAGTAATCACTACGTCGCGCTCCGCTCCAGGTGCAAAATCACCAAGGTTCCATACATTATTCGAAGCAGTTGCTTCTGGGACTGATTTTTCAAAATTAAATCCAGTTGGATATTCGACATGGAGCAGCATTCCAGAAAGCGTATTCTTACTATTTGAAACCGTCTTGACAGTAAAGGTCAATTTTTGATTTGGGGTTATACTTTTTGGACCCTCAACAGAAAGTGATACTGGTGCGGAATTGATAGTCACCACAAACGAAGATTTTTTTACAAAAATTGCGTTTGAGCCGCGGAGGCGATACTGCAATGTGAAGTCAACACTCTTTGTGCTCCCTTGTTCGCCGAACAACGTTACAAAAAGACTCTTGGTGGTATTTCCACCAGCAGGAATCGTGCCTAGTGAATTCAATTCACGAACGTGTCCGACACTGTTGCTGGCAGTTCCACCATTATCATACTCGACAAAAAGATCGGCGAGTTCAAGCGCACTCGCGTTCTTGTTTGAAACTTCAACCTGCAAAGGAAGTTCCTCACCGCCAGCGGTAAATGAATTACCAAGAACATTAATTTCAATATTGGCATTCGAAACAGTATTTCCTCCTGTAAAAAACATTACTGTAGCAAAAAGTGCAGCAAGCACTGCAAATCCAAGTGAAAAATAAAAAAACTTCTTAAAAAAAGAGTGGTGAATTTGTGTTTTTTCTGGTTTTGATTTTGACATATCTGCTTCCCAGTCTTTCTTAACCGGTGTCGGATTCAAATGAAGACTGTCGATGCGTCGCATCACGCGTCCCGCAAGATCACGCCGATACAGGCGTGCATTTACGTCATCTAAGTTATGCGGCTCGTTTGGATTTCCCTGGTCTGACATGCGCTCATTTTATCACATAAAATGAGAGTAAAAAGTTTATAAAGTTCATAAAGTTTTTAAAGTCATACAAAATCAATACATTTGGGTTCACTTGATGAACTTTACAAACTTTATGAACTTGACGAACTAATTACAGATGACTCTCTGAAAGCGCCTGATTGATGTCGCGAATGAGACGATGTTGATATGCAATATCAGAAAATTCTTCTGGTATTTGCGCTTCTCCACCCAAAGTTACCGCTACGCCCGGAATCGCTCGAGAAAGATATCCGAGAGAAATAAGGATTCGCGCCACACAGAGAAGCTCAAGGGCTCGGAAATCCTCTGGCGATTTTCCGCCTGTTTCCAGCAAGGCATAGGTACGGACGAGAATTTGAAATATTTCTTCACTCGCCTCTTCTCCTGTCACCAAACGAATGATGAGTGATGAGACGTGTGCAAGAATTCGTTCACTTTCCTTGATGTGCAATATGTGAGTGTATGAATGTAATGGCGAAGCAGTAGTCACGCGCCAAATTTCTTTACCTCGAACCAAATCCACTTGCGCACGCGAAAAATCCTGCAGTGTGAATCGCAACTTCGAAGAAATTTTACGAATACCTTGCGCATGTGCGTACACAAGTCCCAATTCGCGCGTATACAAAAAGAGGACCTTTGAATCCTCCCCTTTTGCCCGCGATCCGAGCACAAATGCTTCTGTGTGATGAATGTGGTGCATAGGACTAGGTGTAAGGTTTTAGGTTTTAGGTTTTAGCCAATTCATTAATGCAGTAAATGCCTCCGGAAGCTCGTACCAACCTGATGAGCCATTCAAATGCCCACCGTTTGGAATCGGAATAAGTTCGCACGTAAGTTCATGCGCAAATTTTTCTGCGTCAGAAAATGGAACGCCTGGATCATTATCACCGTGAATAATTGCAAAGTTTTTGCATGCGTTTTTTATGCGCACAAAATCATAATCTGGTTCAAAAAAACCTTGCAATATTTCGCGCTTACCTTTGTATGGACCAGAAACAAGTAGGGCGCCTCCAATTTTTGACCCTTCTGGTAATACCTGCAAATACTGCAAAATTCCATTTACTCCGAGTGAGTGACCGACCAGAAAAATACTTTCATTCGGCTCAGGAATCTCAGATGCGATTTTCTTTATCCATTCTTCTTTTTTTGGAGTAGCTGGCGTAGGCATCGCCAAAGAACACGCAAATATATCCTCTCTTCCAAGTTTACCCATAAGCCATGGTCGCCATCCACCGTTAGGAACACCTTCAAATCCATGAATTAAAAATACTTTTGGTTCATTCATACAATTACTTTTTCGCTTCCATTAGATCGATATCAAGTCGTACGGCATATTCAGAAAGAGCGCGGGATGTTTCCATTGCCACATTCAATGCGTCACGATTGAAAAGAATATTACACTCTGTGTGTTCGGCGTCCAGATTTTGAGAATTGAATACATCGAATTCATAGCCTGCAGTCTTAATCGATTCATAGAGACGTTTTGCGGTTTCGGATACATCGGTCAAATTTTTGTGAGTGATATCTACTTCTTCAAGAAAAGTAATTTTTTGATCCTTGTTCATTTTCTCAAGTACACCTTCTTCCATAATCGTTCCAAAAAATGCCTCTGTACAAATATGAAGCATTGCGCGCAAATCAGCAAAACTCATACCATCCGATAGTGGTGGAACGGCAATAATTGTAGCGGTCTCTTTGAATTCTCCGTGAATCATTCCACCGGTAGCCTTCGCAGATAATGCGAGGTCACGTCGAAAACCCTTGAGTGCTCCCAAAAAAGCATCTGCCTCGGTTTTGATATACATGAGTTGGTCCTGCAAAATTTCTCGCCCTTCGTTTGTGCGATGTTCGATGTCTTCCATAGCACTATTGTACCGTATTTTCAAAAAAAGTTGCGATTGCTTGTTCGAGTTCTTGTACTGTATCTACTACTGAATATGGATTTACTGATAGCAGGCGCTCGCGTGAATGATTACCCCAAGAAACCCCAATACTTTGAACTTTGCATTCTCTCCCCTCATGAATATCACCTATAGTATCAGTAATAAATATCGCATGCGATGGAGAAATATTTCGCTCTTTCAAAATTTTATTAATTTTTACCACCTTACTATACGCTACCTCCATTCCTAAAATCTCTGAGAAGTGGTGGAGAATATTCTCTTTCTTTAACTTCTGTTTAATATTTACACTATCCATCGAAGAGCATATTACGAGTTCATATTTTTGAGCAAGATCAACAACAAGCACATCAATGATGTCGTGAGTAGAAAGATTGAGGATGCCTGCATTATATTCCTCAAAAAAATTCCCAGGTCGAAGAAGCCTACCTTCAGTAATTTCTCTTTCGTAATTTTCTAGAAAGTTACCAACTGACAGATGGTCGAATTGCTCTCTCGTCAATGATGGATTTGTCTTATTATGAATTGAATACGACAGATCTATTGTGTTTACCAATACTCCGTCAAAATCAAAAATGATAAGTTTTTTATTTGTCATATGCGTAGTGTCATTCCGGACTTGATCCGGAATCCATTTAAATTTGAATACTCATGGATCCCGGATGAGTACTCCGGGATGACACAATAAGTTACACTTTTTCAATTACAATCTCACTTCCGGCGAATGTAACACTCTCTGCAAGTACGGTTTTTTTCAAATCACCTTCGAATCCAGCGACTGTATCTTTGGCATTTTCTGGAAGTGTGAGGGTTATGACATCGCTTGGAGTAAGTCCTTGTTTCTTTCGAGTGTCTTGAATTGCGCGCACAAGCTCACGATACTCCCCTTCACGCTTGAGCTCGGGAGTGATTTCCGTATCAAGTTCCACCTCACTTTCAATTGCAGCATCTTGAACTATTTCTTTAACATTCAATTCATCTTTCAAAATTTCATAGTATTCGACTTTCAACTTTTCACTTTTCACTTTCAACTTGTTTAGGGGTTGTCGCACAGCAAACTTTGCTTTCTGTCGAGCTTCCATTCCAAGCGTCACAGTTTCGCGAACTTTTTGCATTTCTTCCAAGACTTTCTGACTTTCGACTTTTGACTCATATTCTGGCCAATTTTCAAAATACACGCTCTTCTCTCCTCCGAGTCGAAGCCAAATATCCTCTGCCGCAAATGGTGCAAATGGCGCCATGAGCTTCGCTGTAGTTTTCAATACAAAATACAATGTCCGCTTTGCTTCCGCATCGCCATCTTTCATACGATCACGACTGCGTCGCACATACCAAGTCGAAAGATCATCAATGAACTCTCGAAGTGCGCGTACTGGTTCGAGCAGTTTGTAATTATCGAGATTCTCCGTCATCGTCATTGTAAGCTGGTTGAGACGAGCAACAATCCATTGATCGAGGATGTTTTCTGACTGAGCATATTCCCCACTTTCGAGCGCTGTGTCGCGATAGAGCTCATAAAAAGCGAGTACGTTATAGAGCAAGTTGAATACTTTGTTGTGGAGTTCCGCAACAGTCTTCTCGTCGAAGTTTTTTGATTCACCTGGCTGGTTCACCGAGTACATCCACAAGCGAAGCGTATCTACTCCGTATTTTTCAATCATCTCCCACGGGTCAACAATGTTTCCAAGTGACTTACTCATCTTCTTTCCTTCTGCATCCAGAATGTGTCCGAGACAAACTACATTCTTATATGCGAGTCCGCGACCCATAAGCATTCCAATAGCGTGGAGTGTATAGAACCATCCGCGAGTTTGGTCGATTGCTTCACAAATAAAGTCTGCCGGATATGCAATCTCTTTTGTCGCAAATGGATAATGATCTTGTGCAAACGGCATCGCACCTGAGTCGAACCAGACGTCCATCACTTCATTCACACGCTTCATCGGCTCGCCATTTTCAGAAACGAGTTCTACATGATCGATATATGGTCGATGTAGATCAAGTTCCCAATTGTGATTGTGCGGGAATGGTACATACGGAACCTCACGCACTTCGGCATTTTCAAAATAGTGAAAATCTTTTTTGTTCTCAATCATCTTGAGTGATTCCTCTGCGCCAAATCCTTGAATACCAGCCATAAGAAGCCAAGATGGTCCCCCATGACTCACGATAAGTACTTTGCGGTTCTGGAATTTGATCTCAACATCATGTATAAAATCCATCATCCAACCTTTTACCGTGTTGTATGATTCTCCTCCTTCTGGACCATTGTAAAAATTTTCTACCGTTTTTGGAAAATCTTCATGATATTTACTCCATGGGCCTTTGTTATATATTCCAATATCCATCTCGCGAAGACGTTCGTCAAAAAGCATCTCCACTTCCCCGCCGAGTCCTTCGCGGATAATGTCCGCAGTCTCTCGAGTGCGAACGAATGGCGATGCGATTATGAGATCAATCCCCAATTCCTTGAGTTTTGAAATCTGGTCGGCGACTTGTTTACGACCAAGCTCGGTGAGGTGCACCGGCTCGTTTGGATCAGCACTCGCCATACCTTTTAGATTATGATCTGCTTCTCCGTGGCGAATAACATGGTATATATTACCAGATTTTTTGGCTTTCTTTTTCATTTCATCCAGCGAGCCAATCACTTCGATTTTTCCTGATTCTGTCATCCAGATTGGAAGTGGTGTTCCCCAGTATCGTTCACGAGAAATCGCCCAATCCTTAATATCTTTTAGCCAATCGCCAAAACGACCATCACGGATATATGATGGCTCCCAATTTATTTTTTTGTTTTCCTCGATGAGCCCCTCTTTAATCTTTGGATCACTCATGCGGATATACCAAGAATCTCGCGCGTAATAGATGAGCGGAGTCTTACAGCGCCAACAATGTGGGTATGAGTGTTCGTACTTTTCTTTTTTAAACAAGAGTCCGCGATGTGCAAGGTCCTTGATGATGTCAATTGCAACATCCTCGTCTTTTACAAATCGTCCTTCGAGAAAATCTGTGCCAGCGATGAATGTTCCATCGAGCGCCACCATATGATGCTTCGGCAGTCCGAGCTTGGTTCCGAGTTCGAAGTCATCTGCACCGTACATTACGGCTGTATGAACAACACCAGTTCCGTCAGTCGTAGTAACAAAATCTGCTGGATATACCTTGAATGCTTTTTCGAGTGAAGCTTGTCCTTCAATTTGAGTTTTGAGATAAGGATAGAGCGGTTCGTATTCAAACCCGATAAGGTCCAAGCCTTTCATTTTTTCTACAATTTCAAAACCTTCTGGAAGCACACTAGCGCGCGCTTCGGCGAGAATCAAAAATTCTTCACCAACTTTTACTTTTACATATTCAATATCATTCCCCACTGCAAGCGCGACGTTGCCTGGCAATGTCCATGGAGTTGTCGTCCACGCAAGTATGTATGTATTTTCCGGACTTTCAACTTTCGACTTTATAACTTTGAACTTGGCCGTGACCGACAGGTCACGGTCGTCCTGATATCCCTGTGCAAGTTCGTGCGACGAAAGCGCAGTTCCACAGCGCGGACACCATGACACAATACGATAGTCTTTGTAGACGAGTCCTTGATCGTTTACTTTTTGCAACACATTCCACACAGACTCGATATATGAGTTGTGATACGTCACATACGGATTCTTTTGATCCACCCAATAGCCGATACGGTCGGTAAATTTTTCCCACAAATCTGTGTATTGCCAAACGCTTTCTTTACACTTGTCGTTGAACTTCGCGATACCATATTCTTCAATCGCTTTTTTGGAATTGAGGCCGAGCGCTTTTTCTACTTGGAGTTCCACTGGAAGTCCATGCGTATCCCATCCCCCTTTTCGACGAACATGGAATCCCTGCATAGTTTTATAGCGAGGAATCGCATCTTTGAATGCACGCGCTTCGAGATGGTGAATTCCTGGTTTACCATTCGCAGTTGGTGGACCTTCGAAGAATACAAACTCACCTTTTGGCGAATCTTTTTTGAGTGTCTCCTCAAAGACATTATTCTCCTTCCAAAAACCGAGAACTTTTTCTTCTCGTTCTGCTGCGGCTGATTTTGGCTTATTTTCAGGTGTTTCCATGATACTTGACTAAATTATTAATAAGGTGTATAATAAGTAGAATTAAAACTTGTTTTATGACAACAACTCAATTTTGGATACTGTTTTCTGTTTGCTGGACAGGCTTTGGCCTAAGTACACTTAAGTCATCAAAAGAATGGAAGTATCCGCCGCCCTGGCTCCTTGCCCGACTAACTGTTGTTGCATTATGGCCAATATTTGAATTTGAAATATATGTTTTTTTGCCGAAAAATAATACGGAAAAATAACAAAAACCCGTCCTCGCATCACGACAAAAGTCATGATTGCAAGGACGGGTTTCTTTTTTATATAAGAAATCGTGGTACCACCTTCTTTCCCCTCTGGTATTCCTTCGGGCTTATTTATAGGGGTTCTAGGTGCTCTACAGCATTTCTTCCCCAAGCTCCAGGGTGATAGCCCTTTCATCGCTTCTATTCTCATAATACTAAAATTTGCATGTAAGTAAAGAGAGGTATAAAATTTTCTGCAAAGCTCCTCCCACCTTATATACTTCAACTTGAACATAAGCCATAACTATCTAGGTGCCAATTCGCCTCAATTGCCACCCACAACTTAAGAGCTTTTGAAGCTTCGATGACCCGTCACCGAAGCTTTTTTATTTGTATTTCTAAAACCAGTAAGAGAGTTTACATTTTCTCTGGTACTTCAATACCAAGAAGATACAGACCATTTTTCATAGTTTTGAGAAACGATTCAACGAGTGCAAGTTTGTATGACGAAGCTTCATCAGTCTCGTCGATGATTTTTCCGGTTGCATACCAACTATTAAATAATTGTCCAAGTTCCACCAAATAGCCCACAACGTGATGCGGTGCCCATTCGTTGATTGATACAGTTACAACATCTGGAAAACGAGAGATCATTCTTTCAAGGTTTGTTGTTATCCAACCGGAAGGAATATTTGCATTCGGATTCAATTGGACTTCTTTTGCTTTTTGTAAAATTGAATTTGCTCGAACAGCCGTGTACTGCAGATACGGACCTGAATCTCCTTCGAAAGAAAGTGATGTCTCTGGATCAAAGTTAATATTCTTTCCGGCTGTCGCACGAAGAATCGTGAATTTAAGCGCAGCGATAGCAATCGCATCTATCGTACCCTTGTCAGCTTCTTTATGAAGCGACTTTGATTGAAGAGCGACTTCTTCAACGAGAGTATCGACGATGGTCTGCGCGAGTGGAACGCCTCCAAGACGTGACGACATCTTTTGTCCTTTGAAACTCATGCGTCCGTGGGTTCGATGTACAGTCTTCTCCTTCCATTCACTATGAACTTTTCCAGCGGCAGTACTTACAACCTTGAAATATTCTGTCTGTTCATGGTCGGTAATGAAAATTGAAAGATCAGGAGAATACTTTTTGAACTTGAGCGACATAAGGCCAACATCTTTGGCTTCATATGTCGGATACCCTTCTTTATTGATAAACACACGGGTATGCAGTCCATCCTGTTCCCCTTCATAAATGTATGCGCCTTCTGATTGTTTAAAAACTGTAGGCGTATTATCACGGATTATTTTCGCACCTTCGACACCTGCTTCGCTTTCAAAAATAAATGCGTCGAAATGCGAACCGAGGCGTGCCGTTATTTCTTGAAAATACGTAAGATTAATTATTTTTCCTTCTTCATAAACTTGGTATGCGATACTATCCACATCCTGATCGTATAATTGAGCAGTAATTGCTTTTATTTCTTTTGCAACTTCTGGATCTTCTTCGTATGCTTTTGTTCCACGAACATAACAATCTCCTAAATAAGCTAGCGCACTAAGCGTCGAATCAAATGATTTGATTTTTTCCACTCCGCCTTCCTGCAAAATAACCCAGACGGCCTTTGCAATACCCAAAGAGATATCGGATGGGTATGAAATAAGTGTCACCTCAGCACCCGAGTATCGAGCAATTCGAGTAATTGATTCCCCGATCGCATTGTTCATCACATGCCCAATATGAAAAGGTTTGAACAGATTTGGGCTTGAGTGTTCAACAAGAATTTTTTTACCAGCGTAAGAATTATTTTTTCCCCAATTTGAATCTACCAAAACATTGGCAATTGCTTTTCCAAAAAATTCTTTCGAGAGATAGAAGTTAATAAATCCTGGACCAGCGATTTCGATTTTTTCGATTTCGGTTGGTTTGTTCTTTTCAATCTCGGCGACGATTTTTTCAGCGAGAGCGCGAGGGCTTATCTGTGCAGCTTTGGCGTACGCCAAAGCTGCACTCGTTGAATAATCACCATTCGTAATTTCTGCCGGGTGCTCAAGCACAACATTCTCAGCTTCGATGCCGAGATTTTTGAGTGCATTTTTTACAATTTGTTCGAGTGTATCTTTCATTATTTCTTCCCTGTGCTCCCAAACCCTCCCGCTCCGCGTTCTGACTCACTCAGAGTATCAGTTTCTTCCAATTCTGCAATAACTACAGGATAAATAATGAGCTGAGCCACTTTGTCGCCTTCTTCCACTGTGTATGGTTCACCCGAGAGATTCACAAGGTGTGTGTTGTATTCTCCCCGATATCCGGCGTCAAAAACCCCGCCCATCGTGTGCAATCCTGCTTTCGAAATGCTCGATTTGTCTTTCACGATTGCCGCAAATCCTTCATCGAATTCGAGCGCAAAGCCATGCCAAAAAATATGGTGACCACCAGGCTGAATTGTCACAGTCTCCATCGCATACATATCCATACCTACGTCCCCCGGTTTTGCATATGTCGGCAACTTTGCACCGTCTTTCATTTTTTTGATTTTAATTCGCATATTCTTTGATCCTCTCAAGCGTATTATTAAAAGATGGAATAAAATCTTCGGGTGATTTTGCATACCAAGCACTCAAATCATCGATAGAAATCCATCGAACTTCCACAACTTCGTCAACTTGTATAACAAAATCTTCAGCGGGCTTATCAACTAGGGCGATGTATACGGAAGTGAATCTTTGGGCATTGAAAGTTTTATAATAGTATTTTTTAAAAAATGTCACTGGGACACCAGTCACACCGATCTCCTCTTCCAATTCCTTAACCGCGTTAGAGTCATATGTCTCTCCTTCTTCAACAGTTCCAGCTACAGAAGGACCCCATTTCCCTGGATCTAAAGATTTAGTAAATTGACGTTGTGCAATAAGAAATTCTCCTTTCGAGTTAAAAACCAGCACGCAAGTAATCCGACAAGTATCTGTTGCCGTTCTATCTTTTCGGTCTATATATTTAATTATCTCGTCGTTCTCGTCGACTATCGGTATTCGCATAGTTATATCCCAAATTTATCCTTAAAATACTCCGCCCCATCTGTCTCGTAATCATACAGCCAATTGGTCTTTTCTTTCAATTTTCGATTGAATTCAAGCATGTCTATTGGGCTCCACATCGGAAGCATGAATTTGCGGCCAAGCTTGTGAAGTTTCTCTTTAGCTTCCTTCGTATCGTCCGGACCAACCGCCGAAATCACCGCATCATAATAGTACGATTCCCCGTCTGGGTCGTAGAGTGAAAAAAATGCACCACCATATACACACGAGAATACTTCTCGTGCTTCCACGTTCGCCCTCTTATACCCGAGCTCAGCAAGCATTTGTACTGCATCAGAAAATGAATCGTGAGCGAGCTTGGTTTTGATTTCTTTCCGCTCGCCAATCTTACCCGTTTCAATACAAATCGTACCTACTCCATTTTTGTATTCGAGTCGCACGGCGCGATTGTTGAACCCTCGATCGGTATATGAGACGACGACTTGATGTTCGACAAAAACACTTTCCCCTGCAGTAGAGAAAAGTTTTTTTACTTTGTCATATTCTTTTTTTGCCACTGGGCCACGAATTTCTACGTCAATCATAT
>CAZPHJ010000004.1:0-30434 GCA_964586755.1 uncultured Candidatus Saccharibacteria bacterium
TGATCGTATGCAGTCACTGTTGCGTGAGTAGAACGTTCTACTTCACCCCATAGTGGTCGTACAGAAAGACATCCCTCATGCATCCACTTTTTTGTTTTAGACATTTTTGTGATGACCGGGTTGATGTAGACCAAATCGTCAACGGTCTCTCCTTCGGGAATTATTCCATCTTTTTGCCATATAGGGTGAAATACTTTTCCGGCTACCACAAAAATGCGAAGTGAGACTCCGATTTGTGGAGCTGCGATTGCTACGCCATCGCCTTGAGTGGCAAGGGCTTTTCGCATATCACTAAGTACTTTCTGGATTTTTGGCTTTGTGATATCTGCAATCGGTACTTCTTTTGCAATTTCGCGAAGTACAGGATTTTCTTGTTGGATAATTTTGATTGGCATAAGGCTACAAGCTAATAGCTGACAACTATAAGCTATTTAAGTCCCTTCATGTATTCCGCAAGCTTGATCTGCTTCACGTTTTCCTGTGAACGAGTTTCCATATTGCGAACAATGACAGTCTTGTCGATTGCTTCCTTTTGTCCGAAGATGATTGTGTATGGAGCACCAGATTTCTCGGCCATTCCAAGTTGTGCGCCGAGTGAATCTTTTGAAAGAGCTTGCATGATTGGCACGTGTGCCTTACGAAGGATTTCGATAATGTTGAGAGACTTCAATTTTGCTTCGATGCCGAGCTGAATGAAGTAGACCTTCGGTTTCTTCATGATTCGAGGCATATGTTTGTTGTACCAAGGCATGCCGACAATACGGTCAACGCCGAGTGCTGCGCCAATCCCTGGAATATCTTTTTTACTTCCAAGTTGCTTGCCGAGATAGTCGTAGCGTCCTCCTCCAGCGATCGTTGTACTTGTACCATCACCTTGATCGACGATTACTTCGAATACGGTACGGCAGTAGTAAGAAAGACCGCGTACGAGATTTTTGTTGATTGTATATGGCACTTCCATTTCTTCGAGATACTCGAGCACTTCTTTGAAGTGCTTTTTACAAGTAGGACAAAGGAACGACACACATTCTGGTGCGCCAGCGTTGATTTCGATTGTCTTTTCTTCTTTTGAATCAAGTATGCGAAGCGGGTTTGTCTTGAGACGTTCACGATCGATTGCTGGGAGATTGTTTACATGTTTTTTGTAGTACGAGACAAGTTCACGAATGTAACCTGGTCGGCAGTCCTTACAACCAATCGAGTTGATATCAATAGATGTAGAAGGGGAACCAGCTTCGTTGATGATTGTAATCATTGTTTTGATTACAAGTGCATCCAGAATACTTTTTTCAGAACCGAGTGAATCAATATCAAATTGATAGAACTGACGGTAACGGCCTTTCTGTGGGTTGTCGTGACGGAATGATGGTCCATATTGATAGAACATAACTGGTTGTGGTTGAGCATTCATGCCGTTTTCGATATATGAACGCATAAGACTTGCAGTGTGTTCTGGACGCATTGCAAGATGGTCACCACCTTTTGTGCGAAGGGTGTACATCTCCTTGTCGACAATATCAGTACCTTCTCCTACGCCTGATGTAAAGACATGTTCGTGTTCAAGTACTGGAGTTTCGATCGGCTTGAAGCCGTAGTACATGGCGATTTCCTGAGCTTTTTCAAAGAAACCCTGGAAGAGGTAGTATTCGTCACCCATGATGTCACGCATGCCTTTTGGAGCAGCGAGGTCACCAGTTTGTTTTTTTGCAGTTGTTTTTTTTGGTGTAGCCATAAAAGTATAGGTTAAGGATTAGTAAGTATGTTCGCCTGGAAATAAATCAATTTCGCTTAATGGAAAGAGTCGAAGGAATGCGCGTCCGGTAATATTCTTTTTTGGCAAGAGGCCCCATCGACGGGAATCAAAGCTGACCGAGCGATTGTCTCCCATTACAAAGTAATTTCCAGGTGTGACTTCCAGTGAGACGTTTTCGATTGTTGATTCTTTGTTTAGGTACGGTTCATCAAGAGTGAATCCATCAGGATGTTCATTGTTGCTGATGGTAACGACACCATTTTTGACTGTAACGAGATCTCCAGGGACACCGATAATGCGTTTGATGTAATATGTCTTCATTTCGAGTGGTGGATGAAATACTACGACATCGCCTCTATGGGGTTCTTGAAATCGATATGACAATTGGTCAATGATGAGATAGTTGGAATTCTGGAAGGTGGGCATCATAGAAGTTCCAGACACGATGAACGGCTGAGCAATGAAGTATCGCACACAGAATACGATAATAATGACTATTCCCGCAAAACGAATAAATTCACCAATACTATGCCAAAAGCCCTGTTTTACTGGTGTCTCTCGGCGCACTGCATCTACAGGTGTATCCTTAGTACTCTGTTCATTTTGTGATTCCATTGTGCCATTGTAATACACATATGCTATTGACACCAATCATATTTCTGTGTTTTAACAAAAATAACGATACTGTATACCGTATACGAAATACTGTATACTAGCTTCATGATAACAGTAGTGGGATTAGGCAATCCAGGAGATGAATACGCGAATACTCGCCACAATTGTGGGCGTATTCTTTTGCAAATGATTGCCAAGAAGAATGATTTTACTGATTGGCGTGATGATAAAAAATCAAAGGCACTCGTATGCACGGGAAAGCTTGGTGCGAAAAAATTTCAGTTTGTTGCTCCGGATAATTTCATGAATAACTCTGGTGGGTCAGTAAAGCCGTTCATCGCATCAAAAAAAGATTTGGAAAGTTTGGTGGTGGTCTATGACGATCTCGACTTGCCTGTTGGAAGAATCAAAATTTCATTTGATCGTGGGGATGGGGGACACAATGGTCTTGCTTCGATTATCAAAGTCTTGAAGAGTCGAGAATTCGTACGCATCCGCGTTGGAATCTCGCCCGAGACTCCAGGAGGAAAGCTCAAGAAGCCAAGCGGGGAGAAGCCTGTCATAGATTTTCTCATGAAGGATTTCAAAGACTCGGAAATGGCTGAGCTTAAAAAAATTGCAAAACGCATTACAGAAGCGCTTGAATGCTTTGCTACTGACGGGAAAGATAAGATGATGAGTTTGTTTAACAATTAAAAATAAAAAACTCCGTAATCGGAGTTTTTTTCACGTTTCTTTTCTTTTTATTATGATACCAATGACAACTGCGATTGTAATATACGCAATTAGTGGTCCGTTCATTACTTCACTTAATGATATAATGAGCGTATAGTAACCATCTTTCTTTTCTTTGTTGGTACCAATCAACATTACTTCGTGGTCGTGGATTTTTTGAGATGCCTTAGCATATATCAGACCAAAACATAAACCAAGAATCAAACAGACGATAAGAGTAATTACGATTTTGTTAGCTTTATCTCCTGTGCGTTGAAATTCATAAGCGGCTGCAACTGCAAAAGGGGCAAGCATTGAAATCCAAAACTTTAGCCTGTAGTTCATATGTATTTTTTTATATTATACAATGAATTAATTTTTATCGCAATATAGACAAACTCCCTGTATGACTCATGTCATACAGGGAGTTTGTGTTTTATATGATAGAAAGCTTCTTTAGCTTTTCTCAACATATGTAAGCGTCATGCGTTGTTCCTTTGGATCAAAGAGTGTGACCTGGAATGTATACGTCTTTCCAAGTTCGAGCTTTTCACGAAGCTTTGCTTCACTACCAAAGTTTGAGTGGTGAACGAGTCCAGCCACACCTTGCTTGATAGAAACGAGAGCACCGTGCTTGTTGAATTTGATGACCACACCCTTGATGATGTCGCCCTTCTTGAGCTTGCCATCGAATTCGTTCCAAGGGTTGTTCTTGAGTGCCTTGATTGAAAGAGAGATCTTTCCTTCGCGGATATCAATGATCTTTGCCTTGACCTTATCACCGACTTTGTAGAGCTGGCGTGGATCTTCTACAAGACCCCAGTCGAGTTCAGAGATGTGTACGAGACCTTCAAGACCTTCTTCAACTTTGAGGAAAACTCCGAAGTCTACGATACCAGCAACTGTTGTTTCGAGTTCGTCACCCATAGCGTATTTGCCCACAACTGCCTGGCGTTCGTCGCTAGATGACTCTTTTTCAGAGAAGATAAGCTTGCCGTCTTTTGGAAGTGCAGAAACGATAGTGACATTGATCTTTTTTCCAACGAGTTTCTTGAGTTCTTTCAAAATCTTGTCCTTGTCAGAGTCTTCAACGCGAGGATAGTGATCAGGTTTGAGCTGAGATGCTGGAAGGAATCCTGCGATACCTTGCCATTCGATGATGAGTCCGCCTTTGTTTGCATCTTTGACTGGAAGTTCAAAGATCATGTGTTCTTTGATCGCCTTTTCAGCTTCGTTCCAGATGAGGGCCTGCTTCGCTTCCTTGAGGGAGAGTTCAACATATCCGTCATCGTTTTCTGTTTCAACGATCTTTGCCTTTACGACATCGCCGATGTTCATCTTTTTGATGATTTCACGAGCGTTGCGGAATTCGCGACCGTAGATCACACCTGTTCCATAGACGCCGAGGTCGATGTACACAGCTGCTTTTTCGATACCGATAACTGGTCCTTCAATAAGCTTCTCTTGTGAGAGAGGGGTAGTGCCACGGTCGAGCATAGTGTGAATCTCGTTCAAGATTCGCTCTTCAACTACGACTGGCTCTTTAACTGTATCTGTCTTTTTTGCCATATAAAAATTAAAAAATCCGCCTAATTGCGGATGACTCTAGGAGGTACTCAGGTATTCCCGAGGGGTTATTCTCCTTGAGGATTTCCCACGAATGCGGGAGTCCGACTGGTAATGGACTAATACTACTATATATAAGGCTTTTTGGCTACTTGACATATACATGATATAAATGCTTTAATCTTAAAAAATTTACTATTATGCTGATATTAAAAAATGCTAAAAAAATCGCCAGTAATGTTACTCTCGATGAATGTGAGAGAACTTTATTAGTACCCGGTGATATTATTCGGGTTCATGTTAATGAAGCTATGGGCTATAAGTATATTACTGCCGAACGTCCTGTAGCGGGCGATGGTAAAAAAGTAATTTTATACTTTCCAGTTTTGGATATGAAATTAAATATTACACACGGAAGTCAGTTTAGGCATTTTTCTAATAATTATACAGGATTTCAAACACTCGATCTTTTACTTGCCAGCACCCTTTTTCACTTAGAGTTGGTGGATGATCCCACCATTCCCGAGTGTGAGAAACACTATAAGGTTTGCAAGTAGATATATTATGAGGATCTAAAGAAGCACTATTGCTGATGCAAAACTGCTTCTTTTTTTATTTCCGGAAATCTAGTATAGTAACCTCATGATTATCACGTACTACGGCAACCAGTTTTTCAAAATCGCCCAGGGCGATACAGTTATTGCAATTAACCCACCGCAGAAGTCTTCGACCAAGTTTGGTTCAGTGCTTGCTCTTTCGACCACACAGCATCCTGACTACAACGGTTTTGATCGCGTGACTCATGGCGACACAATTCCATTCTGTATCACCGGTCCCGGCGAATACGAACACTCAGGTGTGGCAGTACAAGGAAAAGGCACCACCACTACTATCGATGGCAAAGAATACAATACTGCTGTGTACTCATTTGTGTTTGAAGACACAAAGCTTGGCTTCCTCGGACCGATTTCAAAACCACTTCTCGCATCTGAAATGGAAATCCTCAACAACTGTGACATTCTTTTTGTACCAATCAGTACTCTTGGTGCTGCCGCTGCAAACAAAGTCGCCGTAGCAATCGAACCAAAAATAATTATTCCGATGGACTTCACACCAGAAAATCTTAAGACATATCTCAAAGAAGCAGGTGAAGACAAAGTGGAACCACTCGACAAACTCACAATTCGCCGAAAGGAAATCGAAGCCAAGGAAGGAGACGTTATTGTTTTAGGCGTAGCCTAAAACAGGTGTTTGGTTCTTGGTGTTTGGTGTTAGCTTGAATTCAAAAACCAAAAACCATACACCAAAAACCATGAGCTCTATGGAATCAGAAACTTTTCTTCAACATCTACGTCGCAAACCTATTCATGTACGCCAGCGTATGGTTTTTGCTGGTGTTATTTTGATGTCACCTGTACTTTTTTATATTTGGTCAATCACAAATACTTTGAATGACCCAACGACACTTTCAACAACCGATGTTGTTCGAGATACTATTTCTGATACTTTTAGTAATTCCACATACGAAGACACATTTGGAACGGTGAATTTCGGTAATTCTCAGACTGCGAATTCGATTCAGTCAAAAAAACAAGAATCACCTGAGGCGCAACTCAATATAGAAACTTTGCCAGAAAATGAATCTAACGACACGGTTATTGATGAGTCAGCAAGTGGTATGTAATTGTTCAGTATGGTAAAGTAAACCCATCAAATTATGGCTTCAAAAAATCCTAAAAAACAACCAGAAGAAGAATCAGTAGTTGTTCCACATGTGAATGTGCGACCAGTCGGTATCAGTGCTGAAATGCGCACGTCATACATCAGTTACGCGATGTCAGTCATTACTGCTCGTGCTCTTCCTGACGTTCGTGATGGACTCAAACCTGTACACCGTCGTATTCTCTATGCGATGAATGAAATGAATCTCACTGCATCTGCTAAGACTAAGAAGTCGGCAGCGGTAGTTGGAGACGTGCTCGGAAAATACCACCCACACGGCGACGTTGCTGTGTATGATTCTATGGTAGGTATGGCACAAGATTTTACACTTCGCTACCCACTCATCATCGGACAAGGAAACTTCGGTTCGATCGACGGCGACAATGCTGCGGCGATGCGTTATACAGAAGCAAAGATGTCCAAGCTCGCTGGCGACCTCTTGAAAGATCTTGAAAAAGAAACGGTAGATTTTCGTCCAAACTACGACGGTACCATGAAAGAGCCAGTCGTTCTTCCGGCTGGGTTCCCAAATCTTATATTGAACGGTACGCTTGGAATTGCTGTGGGTATGGCAACCAACATCGCTCCGCACAATCTTACAGAAGTACTTGATGCGACATTGCACCTTATCGAAAACGAAGAGGCTACTACAGAAGATCTCATGCAATTTATTAAGGGCCCAGATTTTCCAACAGGTGGAATCGTACACGGCACAAAGGATATGCTTCATGCATATTCTTCAGGGCGTGGAGGTGTGGTCTGTCGCGGTGAGGCGGAAATTGTCGAGCAGAAAGCTGGCATGGCACAAATTATCATCACTTCAATTCCGTATCGTGTAAACAAGCAGAATCTTGTGATGGCGATCGCCGAACTCGCTCAAGAAAAGAAAATCGAAGGTATCAAAGGTCTTCGCGACGAATCTACAAAAGATATCCGCGTCGTGATTGATCTTAAGCAAGGCGTCTTTCCACAAAAAGTCCTCAACTATCTCTACAAGCATACTCAACTCGAACAAGCATTCCATTTCAACATGGTGGCACTTGTCGACGGCATTCCGCAGACTCTTTCACTCAAAGGAATTCTCGATGAATTCATTAAGCACCGCAAAGAGGTGGTTAAGCGTCGTACTGCATACGATCTCCGCAAAGCGGAAGAACGCGAACACATTCTCCTTGGTCTCAAAAAAGCCCTCGATCATATCGATCGTGTGATTTCTGTGATCCGTGCGTCAAAAGATGCGGCGATTGCAAAATTTAACTTGATGAAGGAATTCAAATTCTCCGATCTTCAAGCGACGGCTATTCTTGAAATGCGTTTGCAAAAACTTGCTGGCCTTGAACGCAAACAAGTAGAGCAAGAACTCAAGGAAAAGCAGGATCTCATTGCCGAGCTCAAAGCAATTCTTGCTTCAGCAAAGAAAATGCTTGCGCTTATCGGCAAGGAGCTTGCCGAACTCAAAGACAAGTATGGTGACGAGCGTCGCACAAAGGTGATCAAAGGTGGCGTCAAAGAAATCACTGACGAAGATCTTATTCCAGAAAAAGAATCAATGCTCGTCTTCACGGAAGGGGGTTATGTAAAGCGTACTGACCCAGGTGAATACCGCGCGCAAAAGCGTGGGGGAGTCGGTGTTGTCGATCTTGAAACAAAGGAAGAAGACTTCGTTACTATGCTTCTCTCTGCAAACACGCATGATGACTTGCTCTTCTTCACCAATCTTGGAAAGGCATATCAATTGAAGATGTACGATATCCCAGAAGGTAAGCGTGCTACAAAAGGCAAGTCGATCATGAACTTTGTTTCCCTTTCTGAAGGTGAGCGTGTTATGTCGATTCTCCCAGTTTCAAAATCCGAAAAAGGTAAAGAGCAGTATCTCTTCCTTATGACTGAAAATGGTACAGGAAAGAAAATGTCTTCAAAACAATTTGCCGACGTTCGTCGTAGTGGAATCATTGCAATCAACCTCGACAAGAATGACTCACTTCGCGGTGCAAATCTCGTAGAAAAAGGCGATGAAGTCATGCTCGCGACCGCAAAAGGTCAGAGTGTTCGATTTAAAGAATCTGATATTCGCGAGATGGGACGTACCGCATCGGGTGTGCGAGCAATGAAGCTTGGAAAAGGAGACGCGATTGTCGGCTTCGATATCGTGAAGAAAGAAACGAAAGATTCTGCTTCTCTTCTTGTGATGTCTGCAAATGGTCTTGGAAAGAAAACTCCGCTTAAAGAATACAAGGTACAGAAGCGTGGGGGATCTGGAATTAAAACAGCAAAAGTGACTCCAAAGACAGGAGATCTCATTATGGCGAAGGTAATCACTGACGAACTCGAACTTATTGCCATGAGTCAGAAAGGTCAGGTAATCCGCACCGATCTCGAATCTGTCTCAAAACTTGGACGTCAAACACAAGGAGTTTCGATTATGAAGCTTCGTGCCGGAGACAAAGTTGCTTCGATTACATGTCTCTAATCTAGAAAATAAGAAAACCCCCTTCGTTACTTGCGATAGGGGGTTTGTGTTATTTTATATTTGTATTTTTTGATTACATCGTCACGACGATAGGTGATGATGCCTCTGCCTTCAGGTCCTGAATTGGACATGAAGAACGTTACACCATTCTTCTCTGAGGTGAGGTGAATCTGGTTTCGGTCAAAGCGCAGATACTCAGCTTGTTCTGGTACCATCATGACCTGATTGGTGCCTTTGATGTGTTTTGCGTGACCTTGTTTCAGGTACACATACCGCGGGTGACAACTTGTTATAAAAAGCACCCACATTGTGCTCAATAGTACGTTTTTCATAATGAATTTTTTTATATGATAACATATTTATATAATTATGTCAATTATTGCTGTAAAAAATAAAATCAGGTGAGTTGTCACCCTTTATACTTTATACGTTATGCCGTATACTATATCTATGGCATTTCTCGATCCAAATCATGTTCTCAAACAGTTTGGAGTGTATGGCGCACAAGACGTGGCAGATTTTGGAGTTGGTGGAGGACATATAGCACTGACCGCTGCGCGTCGTCTGGAAGGAGGCACATTGTTTGCTGTTGACCTTGAAAAAGGAATTCTTTCACGCTTGGTTGCCGAGGCAAGTTTACATGGACACAAAAACATCCATCCAATCTGGGGGGATTTTTCTCGTTCAAAAGGTGTACCGCTTAAAGATGAATCTCTTGATCGCATCATAATTGCAAATACGATTCACGGAATTGACGATCGTACTGGAATGATACTTGAAGCAAAACGATTACTTCGTCCTGGCGGTAAAATTTTATTGATTGAATGGCATGAAGGTGTGCAAGGTGGACCTCATCCAAAATATAAAATTAATGAAGACGTCGCAGTATCGTTGTTTGGAAGACATGGTTTCAAAAAAGAATGCGACATTGATGCGGGAGAATGTCATTATGGTATAATTTTCAGTAGAAATTAAAAGATAAAATAGAAAAATAAAAAGATAAGTTGCGGTCTAGAGATTTTTTACTTTTTCGTTTTTACTTTTTATTTTAATCTCATGTCCAATTTTAAACTTATTTTTATAACAGTATTTATTGTAGCCGGAGTATTCGGGTTTCTTGTTTTTTCTGGAATCGTGAACGTTGGCGGTGGAGGAAGTACTACAGTTGCTCCAGAAGGAAGTGTTGTTGTGTGGGGTACGCTTGATTCGAGTGCGATGATTCCGTTTGTTTCTGACTTTAATACCAAGAACCCAACGATAAATATTGTATACATACAGAAAGATACGGCTACTTTTGACCAAATACTTGTCGAGTCGATTGCTGGAGGAACTCCACCTGATCTTGTTTTACTCCCAAACAATCTTGTGTGGCGTTTTCAGAATAAGCTAACCCACATTCCTTTTGCCTCGCTTCCGGCTCAGACTTTCACGAGTACTTTTGTTGATGCAGCTGATATCTTTATGGATACTGATGGAGCTTTGGCGATTCCTTGGGCAGCCGATCCTTTGGTGATGTATTACAATCAAGACTTACTGCAAAACGAAGGAATTGCTCTTCCTCCAAAAAACTGGACTGAATTCGCGGAAACTGTCACAAAAACAACAAAGAAAACAAGCGATTTAACTATTACACAATCAGGTGCAGCTCTCGGTACATATAAGAACATTGTTCACCCAAAGGATATATTGGCACTTCTTTTTATGCAGTCAGGTAATTCATTTGTTACAACAAACAATGGAGCACTCGTTGTTGATTTCGGGCCAGTTTCAACGGGCAACAAAAATGCTTCGGCAATTTTGGCAACCGATTTCTTTATGTCATTTTCTAATCCAATCAAGTCGGTATATTCATGGAATGCAGGTCTTCCATCTGATCGTAATCTGTTTATTCAAAGTAAACTCACGTACTATTTCGGAACGGCGAGTGAACTTCCTATTATTCGTGCACAGAATCCCAATCTAAATTTCGGCATTGCGCTACCTCCACAAACACCGACCGGTAATACTCTTACCACTGGTGCAATCTACGGTTTTGCTATTCCAAAAGCGGCCCCGAATCAATTGTTGTCATATACTGCGACAACACTTCTGTCTGGACAGGCGACACAAACATCACTCACCAATCTTTTGCAACAAGGTGCGGCGCTTACGCCGGTGCGTCGGGATGTATTGGCAATAAAACCAACATCTGATCCATATCTCGGCTTTCTCTATGATGCAACATTGGTGCAAAAGGTTTGGGTTGATCCGAATCCAATCATCTCGAGTACGATTTTCAGTAATCTTATTGGCAATATCAATTCTTCAGCACTTACAACCGACCAGGCAATCGCACGGGCTGCTGCAGAACTCGCAGGATTGGGTGGAATCTAAATTATGAAATCACAAGAACAAAAAAACATGAAGGCAAAAAAACATGAAGGCAAAAAAATACTCAGTGTTGTGTTTTTTTCTATTTTCTATTTTCTAGTTTCTAGTTTCTCTACTCATGCCCAAACAACGATTGCAGATGTAATCTATGCTATTCCACCTCAATTCAGTAAAGTCGTGGGTAATGGTGCTCTCAATGAGGTTGCAGTAAAGGATATTACTCAAAATAAAGCGACTATTGTCGGTAAATATACGCAATTTACTCCGACTTTTGTTATTTATCTCGATACAAAAACGCCAGGTGTCTTCGACGACAAATGCTATCCATCAGTCAGAACAGACCGGACTTTTACTTGTAATTTGATAGGACTTGTACCTGCGCGTACCTATCACTATATCGCTGTATCATCAGTCGACGATAAGACTCGACTCTCTACAATGAATGTATTTGCGACATTGCCAGTGTCTGCAAATTTGTATGTACACAAACTTGATCATCAGAGCGCGGAGATACAAGCTGTTATTTCAGAGGGTGCAAAAAATCCCTCAATTATCTATGGCGAAATCTTTGGTAAGTTGGCAAATCCGATACCAATGAAGCTTGCAAACGGTATATATACTGCAGCAATTCCAAATCTTAAGCCGAATACCTATTACTATTATGTATTGCAAGGTGATGCATATGACAATTCGGGTAGGAAGCTTGCGTACAGTTCTGTACTTGGTTTTACGACATTACCAACACCACCGACTGCTGTAGTAGATAATACATCTTCGATTGTATCGTCCTCTGCATCTACAGTGCCATCATTTACCTTGTTTAACAGTAGCTCGTTGGTGAAATGTGGACTTAAGGGTCAGCGATCAGACAATCCTCTCGGTGAGCCACTTCTTGCAAGTGGCAAACAAGCCTGTGGTTTTCCGGAATTGCTCGGCATGGTGAATGATATTATCAATCTTCTGCTTTTCCTTATTGCTCCGACTGTGTTTGTGATAATAATGCTTTATGGCGGTTGGCTCATACTTATTTCCGCTGGTTCAACTGAGAATGTTACAAAGGCTCGTGGAATGATGACAAAAGCGGTAGGGGGATTGGTTATTGCACTTCTTGCATGGCTTTTGATAAAAACCATACTCGTTAGTCTTGGTGTCGATACAACGATATTCCCTGTATTCTATTCATAAAAAACACATGAAAACTTTTGAACAAAAAAACGGTAAAGCAAAAATTCTCACCACGGTGCTTTTTCTCGGGAGTCTTTTCTTCGCACCGACTACGTTTGCAATGGATTCATCGATTAAACTTACGTTGACTGCTGGAGATTCCAAGATTAAGGTGGCGTTCACATCTCCATATGCGAAGCCCGATTATTCTTTTCAGGCAATTTGTAATGACACGAACTCCGCAAAAACATCACATAGCGCGAAGGGTGCGGAGTCTCCTATTTATGTAGATGCGGTAAATAATCACAATTTTACTTGTCGGATTAGAGTGTTGGACGCTAATGGTCTTCCAACGACTGGCATTGTTAGTGATGATTTCGGTCCTGTGACGCCCTATGCAGGTGCTTCGACCGTAATGACCAAGCCAGATGCGCCACAAAGTGTTGGTGCTGTAGCTCTCGATAAGCAAGCAACGATTACTTGGCTTCCTCCAGCATTTGATGGAAATACACCAATTACAAAATATGTTGTTTCAACGAGTATTAGCCTAGCGGATCTTGAAAAAACGAGTCGCAGCGTCGAGTCACACACGGCAGGATACGGTGGGTATTCTTATACATACACAGGGCTTACCAATGACACGCCGTATACATTTTATGTTCGTTCAGAAAATTCTGTTGGAGTGAGTAGTTGGGCAAGTTCTGGAATAGTAACGCCGAAAGTTGGAATAAGTACCACAAAAGGTGACGATGATGGTGGTAGCACTACAAAAGGTGATGATGACAGTGTTATTCCATCGCAAAATGGTTTATCTATCAATCTTGAGTTCAAAAATCCTTTACATCAGACCGCCTCTGACATTCCAAGTTTTGTTGCTGTTGTTTTGAAGGCAGTTGCGAAGCTTCTTTTTCCGGTAGTGGTAATTATGATTTTATATTCAGGGTTCCTTTTTGTCATAGCTCGCGGAAATATTGAGAAAATTGGTGATGCCAAAAAGGCTTTGACTTATGCTATTGTCGGAGCAGCAATTGTGCTTGGCGCATATGGATTAGCACAGCTCGTACAAGGAATCTTAGTTTCAATAGTTAGTTAGTATTTTGTATATATGAATTGGTATACTATTCAGATGAATACATCAAAATTTTTAATCAAGCGCCTAATACCAAGCGTGCTGTTTCCATTGATTTTTTTGGTAGGACTCAGTATCACACCGGTTTCTCTTTTTGCACAAACTCGAACTACTGTTGGGGTTGATTCTGGAACAATATCCAAAACTGTCGGTGAAGATGAGGCTACTAAAAATACAATTACGACAGATACAGATATAAGCAATCAATTCCAACTAAAAAATCCGATTGGTTCAGGTTCGACTGATATGGCAAAGGTTCTCGATAAGATACTCAATTCTATCGTTGTGCTCCTCACTCCAATTCTAGTTCTCATGCTTATCTATTCTGGATATTTGTTTGTGATTGGCCGTGGAAATACCGAAAAGATTACTGAAGCAAAAAAAACGTTGACCTACACATTGATTGGGGCAGTGATCGTCGTTGCTGCAAGTGGGATAGCTCACGTTATTGAGAACACAATTGGGGCTATTATTGGTTAGTATGCATATGTATAATTCACTCAAAATGAAAAAAATAGTACACAATAATTTTTTGAAAATAAGCCTTGTTAGTTTTTTTGTGCTTGTCCTGCTATCATTTGGTGAACCTGCGTACGCGGTAGTGCCTGTGACTGATCCAGGACAACCATCTACTCAAGGCTTGCAATACACCGGCTCGTATTGTGCAGGCTTTAATGGCAAGCTTCAGACCGGAACAAGTACTGTTGCCGGGGTGTTGCGATTTGGTACTTGTTTGATTCAGACTGCGTTTATTCCACTTTTGTTTGCGATCGCTATTCTCGTTTTTGTCTATGGAATCGTAAAGTTTATCGGAAACGAAGAATCTGCGGAAAAAGAAGATGGAAAGCAGTTTATGATGTGGGGGATTATAGCATTGGCCGTAATGTTTAGTGTCTGGGGTCTCGTGGAAATCCTTGGCAACACGTTTGGTGTAATGAATGTTATTCCATCATTACCGGCAAGTAAGTAGGGATTTAGGCTCTAGATCATTAAGCGCTAGTAAAATTTAACCGTACTTCCTAGTGCCTAAATCCTAATGATCTAATTGTCTATAATTAATCCACAGGAGTGACTTGTACGCTTTGTTTTATGGTATAATTTTTGTATTACTTTGGGAACATATTATTATTAATGAGAAGTATGTATATTATGAAAAAGAAACTAGGAGGTATTAGTGCTATTGCACTTGGTGCATTTGCTCCACTATTGGCATTTGCTCAGGTTGCTTCATCGTCGACTGCAGTGTGTAATACAAACTCTGCAAATCAAGGTATTGAGACAGTCATTTGTCAGATTTACCGCATTATCAATATTGCAGTTCCAGTGCTCATCCTCTTCGGTGTTGCATATCTTATCTACGGTATCATCATGTTTGTTATCGCTGGAGACGGTGAAGAAAAGGGTAATGCAAAGTCAGTAATGATTCATGGAATTATCGGTCTTGCAGTTATCTTCAGTATTTGGGGTCTTGTGCGTATTCTTCAGAATACCTTTGGAGTAAACAATAGTACTGGTCCAGGAATTCTCCCTACATTCTAGTTGAATGTACACAAACAGTACATTTTATTGAGCTAAAAATAGGCGCCTCGCTTTGCGAGGCGCCTATTTTGCTATATAATTTACGTATGTATATTCTCGATTACATCGGTTTGCCGGTTGCTCACGCAGAAACTTCTGCAGTCGTAGAAGGTTTTGTAGGAAGAGTGAATTACTACGTGATCAACCCACTTATTATCCTCATGTTTGCGGTAGCGCTTGCTGTTTTTCTCTACGGAGTTGTTGAGTTTATTATGAACGCAGACAAGGCTGATGAGCGAGAAATCGGCCAGAATCACATGATGTGGGGTATCATTGGAATCTTTATTATGTTTTCGGTATTTATGATTCTTCGACTTATTGAAAATACGCTCGGTATTGGTCATACTCCAGGGACATAATTCACGATTTGGATAAGAAAAAAAGCGCCATTCATTGGCGCTTTTTAATATGAAGTAATTTATTTATATCCAGGTGTTATCGTATACGACAAAATTGCTGTCGTGCCTGGCTTTGCTACAAATCTGTACAGATGGGCTCCTTCTTTATGAATTTTCTTATCTCTAGAGCTATACTGTTGCTCGTTGGTGCCATCAAGGTTTGCAATGTATATTGTGTAACCTGATTCTCCAGTAAATTCATAACTAAATCTTTCATCCGCATATTTTGTGATTGGGTGTCCATTGCTAGTTACAGCAACTTCGTCTTTGATACTACGAGGATGACGAATGATTGATTCATTTTGTTCACCATTCCCCATAAGATTACTGTACCAATCTTTGACACCCTGCTTTGCTTCTGGTACCCAGAAAAAAACTAAGTACAGAATGCAAATCACCGCAACAATAATACTAAAGAATCTTGCCCACCAACTTGGTCCGTGGTGATGGTGGTCTTCCTTCGGTTTTTCGTCGGTCTTTGTATCGGGGTGTTCACTTTTCTTTTTATGTTTTTTGATTTTTTTCATATCTCTGATTGTCAGGACGATTCCGAGAATCAGGACAATCCATACCCACCACGACCAATCCCAGATTATTGTGTTCCATCCATCCCAACGGAAGAAAGGATTGTTTTCTGTAGCATTTGCCGTGAAGGTAAGCATCAGCATGACGCCTGTCATGCTGATGCTTCGGGTAAAGAACCCTAAAAAAGCGTTTTTTCCTTTCATTAGCGATTACATTTTTAAGGGGTCAAACCCAATTAAAGTGATATGTTTGATTTAGTTCCTGATTCAACATACGTTGTTAGGCTGGAATCTCTAATCAGCAAATATTTTGCTATATCAGGATTTTTTGCAAGTTTTTCAGCAAGCTCTATTAGTGCCTGGTTTGCTAATCTTTTAGCTTCCATCTCATTTTTTGCTGTAAGGATTGCCTGAGCTGCCTTATCTGTTTTAAAATTTTCCTCAATTACAGATGCTTCGCCTTCTGCTTTTTTTCTTGCGGCAAGTTGTGATAGTTCAACTTGCACTCCATCATCATCCAATCCAACATCTTCAATGCCTAAGAAAATAAGCTTTATACCGTAGAGTTTTTCAAGCTCACCATTGAGGGCAAAAAATAACTGTTGAAAATTTCCGGAAGAGTCCTTCAGGTTATCATCCGCGATATTACTGTATGATTTCCAGGCTGAAAAAAATATCAGAAGACTATTATACGCCGTTGTTATATTGCGTAAACTCCCCCCATTATTATCTAAGAAGTTTGAGAATGTTATTGGTTTTACAACTTCAAACTCGGGATTCAAAAAATAATACATATGAAGTTTGTTTTGGTCTTCGATCTTTTCAGCAAGGTAAGGAAAAAAGAATCGTAATGGAAGAGTCTCTAGGTTCTCTTCGAGCTTCGCAGGGGCGCTTGCAGATTCCTTTTTCCCGGTTTTTAGGCCATCTTTTATTGATCGTACTTCAAATAGTGGAGTTTTGTGTACTTCTACATCTGTTATTCCCATGAAAGCAATACCGCCAATCCAATTGAGAAGGTTAGTGATAGGACCGTCATTATTTCCAGGAATGATCTTATCATACCGAGGTTCATACATTTTATTTTGCTCGCTAATGAGTACAACTTTTTTAACGTTGCCAATTTTAATGATTTTGAATCTGGCCTGGGGTGGACGCTTTGTAAAAAAATTGTCGTGTTCGGCTAACTGCAAAAGTTTGTGATAGCTATACCACAGTAAGTAAGATATCACTACAATCAAAATGATTTTTTTCATATCGTATTTTTTGTTGTTAAAAAATGTTCTTTCCTTATGGTCCGTTTGAGCGCATATAGCCTCAAGCGGAAGGGAAGTTGTATTATTTAGCTGGATTTCTACCCAACTACTTTTTCAGATTTGAACGGATTATACCGCATTTAGGATAAAAAGTCAAGACAGTGAGATTTCAAAAAACACCTTTAAATAAGGTGTTTTTTGAAACTTTGTGCTGGAGAGATACGGCTTGGTCACAAATAATTCTTCGTCGCCACTCGGAATTTTTGCGACCCCACCTCGTCATTTTGCCTGTTGGCAAAATATGACTACGGTTTTCAAGTCCTGTCTTTGGTCACGAATAATTTGATTACAAATTTTCTCGACCCCGCCTCACCTACGAATGAGTACATTCGGCTTCGCAGGCTCCGGCTTTCAAATCCTCTTCCCGGCTACAAAAACAAAGGAGCCGAACTACATGAGTTCGGCTCCTTGTTTGTTGTGCCGGGAAGAGGACTTGAACCTCCACGGGTCACCCCGCCTGCTCCTAAGGCAGGTGCGTCTACCATTTCGCCATCCCGGCATATTTTACTTGAAAAACATTACATAACACGCTATACTCATTCACGTTACCCAGCATTTCCACCCATAGCTCAGCTGGTAGAGCACTCGACTCTTAATCGATTGGTCGTAGGTTCGATTCCTACTGGGTGGACATTTATTTTAGCACAGTGCCCGAGGTGGGACTCGGCTATTACATAGCCAGGTACTTTTCTAATTTTGTAAACAAAATATAGAAAAGTCTTTCGACTCCCACGCAGACACAAAGCAGTTTGTGTCTTCTCGTGCACTTTTGCTTCGCACAGTGCCCGAGGTGGGACTCGAACCCACACGACCAAAATCGGTCAAGAAATTTTAAGTCTCTCGTGTCTACCATTCCACCACTCGGGCAAGTAATTGTAAATTTCGCACCTTGAGACCTGGGCGAGAATCGAACTCGCGATGAGGGATTTGCAGTCCCCTGAATTACCACTTTTCTACCAGGTCATTATGCACATAGAGACTATACCAGGTCTTTCTTATTCTTTCAAAAGGGCGTTGATGTGATCACGCTGCTGTTCGCCGTGGTCGGCGATGATTTTGAGCGAGGGGATTGCACGTGAGCGAATCTTTTCACGAAGCACCTTGCGGAGTTCGCCGAGGTTTCGTTGTACGAAGTCGAGAGCCGCTTGCTCTTTGTTTACCGGGAACACAGAAATGAAGAGGGTTGCACCATTACCACGCTTGGTGAGTACTGTGTGGGTGACTGTGATGAGTGCCTGGCGATTGCCTTCACGAAGAAAAAACTCCGCAGCTTCGCGAGTAATAGCATTTTCTAGTTTTTCATTGTGATCTCGTATTGGCATATATTACTCAACTACTTTGGTGATTGCTTCAATCATATCGCCTGGAGCGATTTCGATACGGCTTTCAATCAGACACCCACACGCAAGTCCTTCAATGACTGTTTTTGTTTTTATTTTGCTTTGTTCAAGCCCCACAATCGTACCTGTGCCGATTTCGTTTTCTCGGCGAAGGATACGGACATTGTTACCCACTGCTATTTCACCGGTTTGCACCGTTCCTCCTACCACTTGTCGGTCTTTGGTTTTTCCGAAGATTTTTTGGGCTTTCAACACTCCTCCTACTACAAGTTTTTCGACTCGTGGTCGACGTTCTTCAATGAGTTCTGTTAAAAATTCTGAGAGTTTGTATATGATATCGTACGTATATACGGGAACTTTGGTTTGTTCATTCATCTCGCGAGCGCGAGCATCCATCTTTACATTGAATCCGACGATGATAGTATCTTTGTCCGCACTTGCAATACGAATATCGTTTTCTCCAATAGAACCAACTCCAGCAGTTAAGATTTTCCAGCCAATAGTATCTTTTTCAAGTTTTTTGATTTCTGAAACTACAGCATCTGCTGTTCCTGCGGTGTCAGTTCGAATAATGATCGGAACGCGCTTTATTTGAATTTCGCCAGGAGTTTTCTTTTGAGCAGGTGAATTTTTTTGCAAAGAAAATTCCTTTGCAGCTTTTTCCGCTTCTCCCTTAGTTGAAAAACTTTGAAAGAGTTCACCAACAGGTGGTATTTCACTCCATCCGACGATTCCGATTGGTTGTGAAAGTGTTGCCTTGTCGATTGTTTTACCCGCATAATTTTCGATCATACGAGTGTTTGCGATTGCAGAACCACATACAAGGAACATTCCTTTTGTTAGAGTCCCGTTTTGTATTATAAGTGTAGCAGTAATACCACGACGTGAATCGAGATGGCTTTCAATTACAAGACCTTCTGCTTTTGTGTTTGGGTTACCTTTGAGTTCAGCAATATCTGCCACAAGGAGGATTGTTTCAAGGAGTGTGTCGATTCCGACACCAGTTTTTGCTGAAATTTCAGCAAATGGAATGTCACCTCCGAATCCCTCCAAGTAAATTCCTTTTTCAGCAAGATCCATTTTTACTTTTTCAGGGTTCGCGTTTGGTTTATCGATTTTGTTGATAGCTACAACAAAGGGGATATTTGATTCAACAATTGTTTTCCAAGCTTCAATAGTTTGAGCTTTGACTGAGTCTTCGGCAGAAACTACCAAGATTGCAACGTCGGCGCTCTGTGCTCCTCGATTACGCATTCCTTTGAATGCTTCATGTCCTGGAGTGTCGAGAAACGTAATTGTACGATTGTTACCCTCGGCATCATTGTGTGAGACTTCATATGCAGAAAGATGCTGAGTGATACCACCCGCTTCTCCATCTACAACGCTCGTCTTTCGAATATAGTCAAGAAGTGTAGATTTGCCGTGGTCGATATGACCCATAACCACCACGATGGGCGGGCGAGAAACTGTTTCCATATTTGATTTTGCAGGTTGTTGGTCGGTCATTAGTTTTTTGTTGAATCAGTCGCATCATGCCATGCGTCGGTGATTACCGAAGATTCCTCTGGTGTGAGCTCAATATCTGATTTTCCTGCGATGACTGGTTTTGCAAATACACTCATGCGTTCGCGAGAATAGAGCGAAGAGAAAACGACGCCGTCTCCTTTTTCGTTTATAATCGCAACTGCGAAACTTTGAGTGCCACCCATATCAGGAAATGGGTTAAAACGGATTAATTTGACCCCACGACCAAGTTTTTGCAATTGTTGATCGTGACTTAAGAGATGTTTGTCATGAATTTCTCCTTGTTTACCTAAATATTCCACTCGAGCAATGATGTCGGCCATGAGAGACTCAAGCGTAAGGGCCTTGGATCCTTTGAATAATTTTCTTATTCGAATTTCAATTCGAATAATGAAAATAAGGCAGATTGCCATCAAAAGAAAAATGACACCAAAAAGGAGGGTGTTTGTACTCATACGGGGAGGAGTATATACTAAATAGCAGGGAAAAGCGAGTAGGGATAAGGGTGGGACGATGGCTGGAACCGTCGTCGCAAGACCTTGAGTATTCCGTACTCGGAAAGCGAAAGGTGTACAGCTTCTGTAAGAAGAAGGGGACACAAAACACAATATGAAAATACGTACGCTTTTCAAAAAACGAATATATATGGATTATGCGGCGGGCGCGCCGGTTTTTCCTGTTGCCTTGAAGGCACGTAGGAAGGCAGAAAAGCAGTTTGCGAACGCGAGTTCGATACATAAAGATGGCGTAGTCGTTCGTAGAGATATCGAGATAGCACGAAAGGATATAGCGGAAATTTTACATGCTGGGATTTCAGAAATTATTTTTACTTCAACCGGAACAGAATCCGACAATCTTGCAATTTTGGGCGTGGTTGATTTTGCTATTACAAATGGCAAGATTGAAAAACCGCATATCGTTACGCTGGTGACTGAACATCCTGCTGTTATCGAGAGATACAAGCATTTAGAAAAAAAGGGTGTTGATGTTACCTACGTGACAGTTGGGGTTGATGGACGAGTTGATCCAAAAGACATTCGCGAGGCTCTTCGATCAGAAACTATTCTCGTTTCAGTGATGTATGCCAATAATGAAATCGGAGTGATACAACCGATTCGAGAAATCGCAAAAGAAATCCGCTATTACAAAAAAACAAAGAACAATGAACAAGAAACAAATAGCTATCCACTTTTGCATACCGATGCCTGCCAGGCTGCGGGATACTTGAATATGAATACCGAACAGCTCGGCGTAGATCTCATGTCTTTTTCCAGTATCAAGTTGGGTGGAGGACATGGTGCAGCTGTTTTGTATATGAAGCGAGGAACACCAATTTCTCCAATTCTGTTTGGTGGAGGACAAGAACAAGGGCTTCGTCCCGGCACAGAAAATATGCCGGCAATAGTAGCTCTTGCCTCAGCACTTATTGAAACAGTAAAAATGAAAGAGAAAGAAGTTTCATTTCTGCGTATTTTGCAATCGTATTTTATTTCCGAACTACAAAATAATTTTCCCGAAATTCGAATCAATGGAAGTCAGGAATTTCGGCTCCCGAACAATGTGCATGTATCATTCCCGAATATTTCGAGTGAGCTTCTTGTGCTTGAGCTTGATGCCAAGGGTATTAGTTGCTCTGCTGGAAGCGCGTGTGATAGCGCGAAAGACGTATCTTCGCACGTCCTCGAAGCACTTTACGGAAAAGATGATGCAAAAAAATGGGGAAGTGTGCGGTTTTCTTTTGGATACAAGACTACGAAGAAAGAAATCAATTCCGTGATTAAAGCACTCAGGGAAATCTTTAAAAAATATAGTCAATTCAGCTCTTAATCTTAATTTGACCGGTGTGATATACTGGACTTATGAATGAAGATATTCGCCCGGTAGAAATCAAAGACCTCAACAAAACCCAGCTTATTTGGCTTGCGGTACTCCTCTCGTTTGTGGTTTCTATTGCCACTGGAATTGTGACGGTGACTCTCATGCAACAAGCTCCAGCCGCAGTTACTCAAACAATTAATCGTGTTGTGCAGCAGACGGTGGAGAAGGTGGTGCCTGGTTATACTTCAACCACAACTCAGACAGTAATTGTAAAAGAAGACGACCTTGTTGTTGATGCTGTTGCAAAAATTCGTTCAATTTCACATCCATTATTTACCAGCAAAGAATCTACGGTTTCGATTGGTGACGTATATCTGCTTGGGTCTGGTATTTTTTTATTTAGTGACACGAATATCGATTGGGAAAAAACATACACAATCGAAATCAATAAAAACTTTTTTGACGCAAAGGTTGTTGGAATGTCACCTCTTGGTTTCTCGCTACTTTCAGCGCCTGAATCGATCGCGAGTACAAAGACGTTTGAGTCGGCAGTGTTTGTAAGGGAAGGTGAGGTGAGTGCCGGGCAGACGGCGATTACAGTATCTCGGAAATCAATTCGCAAAGGAATCGTGCAAGCTGTCAATAAAATGGCTGATGATGAAAAAAATAGTTGGAGTGAGATACTCATCGATCCAGCAGTCTCTCAAATGTTTGACGGTGCTCTTGTGGTGAATCTTGACGGTTCGATTATTGGAATCACAAAATCACGAGGAGAGTACGGTACGATTATTGTCGGATATGACGCGATTACAAAGCTTGTAGCAAAACCGACAATTATTCCACCAGTTATTGTTCCACCGACAGTTGTACCACCTCCATCGACTGCTACGCCGTAATTGACTTTTTCTTCAAAAATGGTATTGTGTCGATAGTTATTCTAGGCATTAGAAATTAAAATTTAAACATTGAAATCAACGTATGGCTCCATTCAACCACTTCACAACCAAAGCAAAAGAAGCAATTCGTCGCGCACATGAATTTGCCATTGAGCGTGGTCAAAACCACGTTTCTTCGATACATCTTCTTGGAGCCCTTCTCACCCAGGATGAATCAATGGTTATTTCCATACTCGACAAGATGGAAGTAGACACAGTACTTCTCACTGATACATTGCTTGAAACAATTGAATCACCTGAAACGAGTCAGACGCTTTCACCTTCATACCAGATTTACCTTACTCCTGATCTTGCTCAAGCGATTGAAGAATCATCTAAGATTGCTGCAGCATTGAAAGATGAATTTGTTTCAACGGAACATTTGTTTCTTTCCATTTTGTCTGTGCCGGGTGAGACCAAAGATATTTTGACAAAATTTAGATTAACAAAAGAGGGTGTGATGAAAGTACTTGAAGAGCTAAAGAATTCTGATGCTGGCGACATCGAATCTCCGAAGAAGATGCGCATGCTTACCAAATACACGCGCAATCTCACCAAGCTTGCTCGTGAAGATAAGCTTGATCCAGTAATTGGTCGTGACACAGAAATCATGCGTATCATGCAAATTCTTTCTCGTCGCACAAAGAATAACCCGATTCTCATTGGTGAAGCAGGTACAGGAAAGACCGCTGTTGTAGAAGGTCTTGCAAATCGTATCGCGAAAGGTGATATTTCGGAAAGCCTCAAAGACAAAGAGCTTGTTTCTCTTGATCTTGGGTCTCTTCTCGCTGGCACGAAGTATCGCGGAGAATTTGAAGAGCGTTTGAAACAGATTATGAAAGAGATTGAGAAAGCTGATGGTAAAATAATTCTCTTTGTTGATGAAATTCACACACTCGTTGGTGCCGGTGCCTCAGAAGGTTCGTTAGATGCGTCAAACATGCTCAAGCCTGCACTTGCTCGTGGAGAATTGCGTGCGATTGGAGCAACGACACTCAAGGAATATCAAAAATATATCGAAAAGGATCCTGCACTCGCAAGACGTTTTCAGCCTGTATTTGTAGATGAACCTACACCCGAAGATACAATTGCCATTTTACGCGGACTCAAGGAAAAATACGAAGTATTTCATGGTGTTCGAATTACAGATGATGCAATCGTTTCTGCTGTCCAATTTTCGACTCGTTATATCACCAACCGTTTTTTGCCAGATAAAGCTATTGATCTTATTGACGAAGCTGCATCTGCACTCCGCATTGCACTCGAAAATAAGCCACCAGTTCTTGAGGACGCACATCGCAAAGTGATGCGCTTGGAAGTCGAGCGTGAGGCGCTGAAAAATGAAGAATCAAAAGAAAGCAAAAATCGTATAAAATTTATTGAAAAAGAAATTGCGAATCTGAAAGAGACAACAAAAGAAATTGAACTGAAATGGCAAAATGAGAAAACGTTGGTCAGCGAAATTCGTGCGCTCAAAAAGGAAAACGAATCACTTAAGTTAGATGCTGATAACGCAGAGCTTCGTGCTGATTTGACAAAAGCAGCTGAAATTCGTTATGGACGCATTCCTACGATTCATAAGGAACTTGAACAAAAATTACTTCGCTTGAAGAAACTGCAGAAGTCGCGACGTATGCTCAAAGAAGAGATCACGTCAGAGGATATTGCTGAAGTGGTTGCGCGTTGGACTGGCATTCCGCTTGTCAAAATGCTTGAAGAAGAGCGAGCGAAACTCGAACGGATGGAATCTGAGCTCAACAAGCGTGTTGTTGGGCAGTCTGATGCTATCAAACGCGTAGCAGATGTGGTGCGTCGTTCACGAGCTGGTATTTCTGACCCAAATCGTCCGATTGGTTCGTTTATTTTTCTCGGTCCGACTGGTGTCGGAAAGACCGAGCTCACCAAGGCGCTTGCCGAATTTATGTTTAACGATGAGAAAGCTTTAATTCGAGTCGACATGAGTGAATACATGGATCGTCATAGTACGAGCAAGCTCGTTGGTTCTCCACCAGGATATGTGGGGTATGATGAATCAGGACAACTCACTGAGGCAGTACGTCATCGACCATATTCAGTCGTGTTATTTGACGAAATTGAAAAAGCTCATCCTGAGGTCTTCAACATGCTTCTTCAGGTTCTCGACGATGGACGTCTCACAGATGGAAAGGGTCGCGTTGTAAACTTCAAAAATACCGTAATTATCATGACAAGTAATATTGGAAGTCAATTTATTGAAAAGATGGAATCAATTGGCTTTACCAATAATTCATCTTCGCATGATTATGAGCAAGTTAAAGGGCGAGTACTTGATGCACTCAAAGAACAATTCCGTCCAGAATTTCTTAATCGTATAGATGAGATTGTATTGTTCGATGTTCTCGGGAAGAAATCGATTCGAGATATTGTTTCTATTCGTGTAAAAATCGTTGCTGATCGACTTATGGCAAAGGGTATCTCGTTAGACATAACTGATGAAGCACTCGATGTACTTGCAAAAGAAGGATATGATCCGCATTTTGGTGCACGACCTCTCAATCGTTTGATTCAATCCAAAATACTCAACCCAGTAGCTGCATACATGATTGGAAATAGTATTGCTAAAGGTGACAAGGTACTCGTTTCTGTCAAAGACGATATGATTGTTGTAAGCAAAAAAATGATTCCAAAAAAAGTCAAAAGCATGATTACTACTCGAGATCGAAAATCTGTCTAAATCCACAAAAAAACATACCTACAATCACATCGATTGTAGGTATGTTTTTTTGTGGATAAGTAAAAAATATTGTTAGATGGTGGTGTATAATACTAGTGTATTATGTCATCACTGTATCAAAAAAGTATAACATTCACTCAACACATTCTCGGCGTATTCGTGTTGTATCTTCTCATTGTTGCGCTCATTTTTCCGGCACTTTCAGTTTTTGCGATAACATATACATGGACAGATCAGACTGCTTCTGGTAGTAACACTTGGAACGACATAGCAACATCAAGCGATGGCACAAAATTGGTGGCTGTTGCGGGAAGTGGTCTTGATACTAGTAATATTTATACGTCACCTGATTCGGGTGCAACGTGGATGGCTCAGTCAGATGCAGGCCTTAATGATTGGAGGGCGGTTGCTTCTTCTGCTGATGGCACAAAATTAGTCGCCGTTTCTTTTGGAGATAATATTTATACATCGACTGATTCGGGAGTAAACTGGGATGAACAGACGGACTCCGGGGTGAGAAACTGGTTTGATGTTGCCTCATCAAGCGACGGAACAAAACTTGTAGCCGTTGTTAGTGGAGGATACGTTTATACATCGACTGATTCGGGAGTAAACTGGGATGAACAGACAGGATCTGGCTCGCGTGATTGGCATGGAGTAACAATATCTTCTGATGGTACAAAAATTGCCGGAATAGTGTGGGATGGTCGAATTTATACTTCTACAAATTCAGGTGTGGATTGGACTGAACAAGCAGGTGCTATTGGAAACAAACCTTGGCAATCTATTACTTCTTCTGGTGATGGAACAAAGCTCGTTGCTTCAGTTTCGAGTGGTAGCGTGTATTACTCAACTAACTCCGGAGTAGATTGGACAATTCAAGGTGGTACTGCAATTAATGCTATTGGTGTTGGCTCTTCCTCTGACGGCTCTGTGTTTCTCGCTGCAGACAATAGCGCCTATATCCATGTTTCGACTGATTACGGTGCAACATGGACAGCACAAACTGACACAGGGACACGTAATTGGATTACAGCAGTTGCCTCATCTGACGGTACAAAGCTTGCTGGTATTGTTCATAATGCTCATGTTTGGACTGCTATTTCAAATGCAAATAGCAATCCAGATGTTCCAACAAGTCTTGGAACTCCAGCGTATATAAACGGAGGTTCTGTTGCAAGCAATCAACCACCACTCGGGTTTGAATTATCTGATCCAGATGTTGCCGATACAGTGAAGTATCGAGTTGTGATTTCTCTTGCAGAAGATTTTGCCACAGCAGTTGTTGATTATACCTCCGCCCTTGCTGCTCAAGGTGCAAAAACATTTACTGTTGGCCAAGCTGCGGGAAGTGGTACATATGCGACTGGTTCAGAAAGTCAAACACTTGCAGACGGATCGTATTATTGGAGAGTAAAAGCAATTGATAACAGTGCTGCGGAATCTTCGTACGCAACTGCTAATTCAGGTAGTGTTGCATTTATTGTTGATACTGACACTCCTGATGTGGTTTCTGCCACTTCAAGTTCTGCGAACGGTACATATGGTGTCGGTTCAGTTATTCCGATTCAGATCACGTTTAGTGAAGCCGTGACAGTGTCTGGTACCCCACAGATTGGTCTTGCAACAGGAACTCCAGCCAATACATATATAGATTATTCGAGTGGATCAGGTACCGATACTCTCACGTTTAATTACACTGTTGCATCTGGAAATATATCTGCGGATCTTGATTATACCGCTGTTAGCTCCCTTGGTCTCAATAGTGGAACGATTAATGATGCAGCTGGAAACGCGGCAGTTCTTACGTTGACCACTCCGGGAAGTGCTGGCTCTCTCGGGGCTAGTAAAAATATTGTCATACACGGAATTCCAGTCATTTCTGAAGTTACGGCTGTTCCTACACCGTCTGACGATACTACTCCGAGTTATACTTTTACTACTGACACAGCAGGTACGATTTCATACGGAGGATCTTGTTCTGGTTCGACTACTGCTACGGTTGGATCAAACACATTAACGTTTGAGACCCTTTCTCCTGGTACATACGTAAACTGCACAATTACTGTTACAGATTCATTTGGTACCGCAAGTAACATACTTACTATCTCAAGTTTTACAATCAATGGATCTGGTGGTGGTGGCGGAATTATAATTATTACTCCACCAGCACCGAAATGTAGTGACCCCGCTGCCCTCAATAACGGGGGTCCATTGCCGTGTCAGTATCCAACCAAATGTACTGACAGCAAAGCTGAAAACTTTGGAGCCACAGGATCATGTACTTACAAGGAAACAGAGAAGCTCTGTAGTGACCCCGCTGCCCTCAATAACGGGGGTCCATTGCCGTGTCAGTATCCGATTGCTGAATGTACAGGGTCATCTTGTGATAAACCCTGCGAGGGTGATGCTTGTGGCGAAATAATTTCTGACACGGGTGGCACTGATACGGATGGTGGAGGAGTAGATACCATTAAAAAAGATACTGACATTTTTGGCGGAGGAATTGATTGCGCATTTGTTCTTTCTAATACTGATCCGAGTACTGTTGATACAGTGCTTGAGGCGACTCGTCAAAGTTACTGTGAGACTACGCAGTCAATCAAAGCTTCGGCAAAGAAAATCGCTACAATTCTTTCTTCTCCAGAAATAAATAAAGTTGAAAAGGTTGTTACTACGACTGGTGTTGTTGCTGGAACTGCGGTTGCTGTTACCACCGCACTTTTCTTGAACCCAATTTCGTTTTCAGAGATTCTTCTCATTCCAGTTCGTCTTTGGTCTCTCCTCGTGACAGCCCTTGGTCTTAAGAAGCGCCGCCGTCCGTGGGGGGTAGTGTATGACTCTGTTACAAAGCAACCACTCGATCCAGCGTACGTCACACTTCGTTCTAGTGAAGGCAAGGACGTTGCATCTTCACTCACGGACCTCGATGGACGATTCGGGTTCGTTGTTCCTGCTCCAGGAAATTATGCTCTTGTGGCACAAAAGACGAACTACACGTTTCCTTCTCAGTCTCTTGTGGGGCATGACCACGACGAACTTTATCGAGACTTGTATTTCGGTGAATATTTTACTGTGGCAACTGCGGGTGAAATTGTGATTCGTAATATCCCAATGGACCCAGAAAAATTCGACTGGAATGAATTTGCCAAAAAAGGTCAACATTTGATGAAGTTTTATTCTTCTCGTAATAAGATCCTATTTTTGATTGCCGATATTTTCTTTGGAGTTGGATTTGCAGTGACGTCTGTCGCTGTGGTTGCTGCACCAAAGGGATACAACATTGCACTGTTTATTCTCTATACCATTGTGTACTTCATTAAAAAGTATGGAGTGAAGGCACGTACGTTTGGATATATTGCTGATAAGAATACGGGACTTCCGCTATCATTTGGAATTGTGCGTGTATCATATGCAAGCTCTGGGGTGGAGGTGATTCATCGAATTACCGATGGTACCGGTAAATATTACTGCTTGCTTCCGAACGGAGAATACCTTGTAAAGATTGATCGCAAGATGCCCGATGGAACATACCAGACTGTGGCAGAAAAGATTCCAGTAAGCGTAACGAACGGGTATTTGGCTAAGACGTTTGAGGTGTAAAATTCTTGGATTCGGTCACGAGTTACTAAGTCTACTCACATGATTACATGTTGCGTGGACTAAGTACTCTCGACCCCGCCTCGCCTACAGATGAGTACATCTGGCTTCGCAGGCTGCGGCTTTCGAATCCTACCCGACGCAACAAAATAAAAGGAATGGACAAGCTTGTCCATTCCTTTTATTTTGCACAGTGCGTCGGGTAGGATTCGAACCTACGAAGGCCGAAGCCGACAGATTTACAGTCTGTTGTGATAGACCACTCCACCACCGACGCAATTTGCGACAAAGGTCGCATTCCTCTCTACGTTCGGACACATCGCGTCGGCGTTGGCCTCCTACGCTGTGCTACGGATTCAGACTAAAGCAGTTTAGTCTTCATCCACCGACGCTATTTGCGACAAGGGTCGCATTCCTATAGGAACCCATACAGTATACATATTTTTTACTATCTTTCAATTGTGAATATGATTTTCACGTTTGTATAGACTTGTGCTCATGGTTCCACTCAATTATGATAGAGGGTATGGAAACTATGCTACAAAATGAAAACGCTCCAAAAACGATATTTATGAAAGCGGGCGATATGTTTGAAAAAGCAAAGACTGTAGCTTTACAGGCATGCGGAGGCATTATGGATTGTGTTGCGACAAGAATTAATGAACAGGATCCAGAGGCGGCAAAAAATGCAATGATGTATTTATTCTATCAATCTGGCTTGAGTAAGCCTGGTGCAATGAATGGGATGCGTAATCGCCTGATTGCTTATAAAAATACTCCGAAAGGGGAAGAGACACTTAATTAATATGGACACAGCTATTGAACAAGAAAATGTGCTTCGTGATCTTTTTTCTCAGCTTGTAGCGGATCAAGGATTTTCGATATCTGCTGAGAATGAATTATTTGAAAAAATTGAAGCAACGATTACGCTCACTGTGGCAGCTGAACTTTTTACAACGCTTGATGAGGAAACTCGGTCAAACATTGATGAAAACGCTTTTTCTGATTACAAAGCGATGTTTGAATACTTGAACGCCCACACCCCAAAGGAATATTTCAGTGAGGTGGTGGCATCTGTCACTGAATCTGTTCTCGCTGAATTTTTACATAATTTAAAGTAGATTCTGTTATGGCAAAGAAACTCCCGCTCTCTTATGTAGAACTTTCCCGAAAAAACCTTGAGCACAA
>CAZPHJ010000005.1:0-1163 GCA_964586755.1 uncultured Candidatus Saccharibacteria bacterium
GTGGACCCTAGCGGTCTCGAACCGCTCACCTCCTCATTGCAAATGAGGCGCTCTACCGGATGAGCTAAGGGCCCTTTGATAACAGGGGTATTCTAGCCGAATTTATTAATTTTTGCAATATCTTGTATACTCACAGTGGTAAATTAGTCATGAGTCGTAGATAAAATCACACAATGGAAACACTCGAATTATTCTCAATTATCAAAACACCAGCAACAATACTTCATGTCCTATCTGTCGTTGTGGGTATGGGCTCGGCTCTCATATCTGATATTCTTTTTAATTTTTACTCAAAAGATAAGCACCTCAACAAAACAGAACAAAAGACTTTGGATATTTTATCCAAAGTTGTTTGGATAAGTCTCTTTGTTATATCACTTTCTGGTGTTGTGATTTTTTTGAGCGACATCGACAAATATCTCGCCTCGACAAAGTTTCTTGCAAAAATGACTATCCTTGGTGTTCTTTTGATGAATGGATATTTACTCAATTCGTATGCATGGAAGCATTTGCTTCGCCCCGGATTTTTTACCGCAAAACGCGAATCACTCGCTCGCAAAATTTCATTTGCTGGGGGAGCAATTTCTGTGATTTCCTGGCTTGCTGTCTGTGCGTTGGGAGTTATGGATTCGTTGCCGTTTTCGTACATAACTATCATTGGTCTGTACGGATTGATAATCCTTGTGGGTATTTTTGGAGCACTTTTGCTTGAAAATAGAGAATTTGAGCAAGCATCGAAGTAAGGTGTATAATATCCATCGTTATTAAAAATTATTAATTAATATACCTCGTAATTAGTATTAGTTTTTTGAATATTCATTCTTAATTCCTAATTCTTAATTCCTAATTCTCATGCAGAATCCATTCGAAAACGCATTGATGCAGCTTAGTCGTGCAAACAAAGTTCAGCCTTTCTCTGAGGCTTTTATAAAACAAATCAGCGTGCCGAATCGCGAAGTTCGCATTTCGATTCCAGTCACGATGGACGATGGGACACTACAAGTATTCGAAGGATATCGTGTTGAGCATAACAATGCTCGTGGTCCATACAAAGGTGGTATTCGATTCCATCATGATACCGACATCAACGAAGTCAAAGCGCTCGCATTTTGGATGGCACTCAAATGTGCTGTTGCCAATATTCCGATGGGTGGAGGCAAGGG
>CAZPHJ010000005.1:1263-24043 GCA_964586755.1 uncultured Candidatus Saccharibacteria bacterium
AAATGGCACACTCTCAGGCTTTCCTGGAAGTCGCACCGTAACGAATGCAGAACTTCTCGAGCTTCCTTGTGATGTACTTATTCCCGCAGCGCTCGAAAATCAAATCACCGCATCGAACGCCGGCAATATTAAAGCGAAATTTATTCTCGAGCTCGCCAACGGTCCAATCACACCAGAAGCTGACGAAGCACTTTATGAGCGCGGAATTCCAGTTGTACCAGACATTCTTGCCAATTCTGGAGGTGTAACAGTCTCGACATTCGAATGGGAGCAAAATTTGAAAGGGGAGCACTGGAGTGAAGAGGATGTAAACAAAAAATTGAAAGAAATTCTTGACGTTGAAGCGGTGGCAATCTACGAAAAATCAGTATCAGCAAAGACCGACCTTCGTCGTGCCGCATTCATCGTAGCCCTCGAACGCATCGCAAAAGCAATGGGATATTGAACTAGTAAATAGAAAATACAAATAAAAAAGCTCGAGTTTTGCTCGAGCTTTTTAAAAATAGATTTTCTTATTTAATGTAGATCCTTCTTGTTTCGCCACGCTTACCAATAATGGTGAATTCGGTTTCGGAAGAAAAATCAATCGTGTCGCCTTCTGAAAACCAAATTGCACGACTAGCGATAAAATCCTCATTGGAAGCGTGAATCCACGCCATGCGATTCGCGAGCTCCGCCTTACCTGTCTCATACGTGAAATGACTTGTTTCGCTTACTGTAATATCGTTTGCATGAAGCATTCGATGATCGGCAATTTCGCTGTGAGTGCCATCTTGGATGCGTATTACCATCCGTGTTTCGTAACTTTTACGCAAAAAGTTTGCCAGGGCCTGAAACAATTCCTCATTGTTATTTGAGGCATCATAAACTATTTTTTTCATACTTTTTAATTTCTTAATATTATATCACCTTTAAATATAAAAGTCAAGCATTACGAACGACATTAAAAAAACCCCGAAAAATCGGGGTTTTTAAGATCTCTACTGTTTTAGTAGTGGAGCGTTGTTTTGTGGTAGTCTCGCATTATTTCGATGCGGTTGTCGTCAAAGAAGGTTATATCTGAACCATCATCCATCCAAATGGAGCTGTCTCCAGTATAGTCTGTCGTTTCGTGGCCAGTAGGAACAATTTGCATTATGTAATTCAGCGGCTCATTGTTTTCGCCGAACTTTTGCGTGATCACGTATCGGCTGTCATAGCGATGCTTCATTTGCGAAAGGTCTTGCTCGTGGTTTTTTCCTGATGCTCCCGTCACGATAACAGTGGCATTGTTTTGATAGGCTCGTGCAAAAAAATCACGAAAGCGTTTTTGGAGATCCTCGATGTTTTCGGGATTTTCTTTTGTAAAACGAATTTTTGTCATGATAAGAAATTTTTTAATATTATGTAACTTTTGTATATAAAAGTCAAGAATCCAAATATCTCTAAAATATAAACTTTTTACTTTGAAGCTATCAATGATCCATCCACTCAATTGCTCTAATTTTAAATACAAAAAATACCCATTCACAATGTATTGTGAATGGGTATTTGCAGGATTTTTATACAAGATGATTTTATTGATGCGGTTCCTTGTGGTCAAAATAAAATCGGTTGCTCTCGTAGACATAATAATATTTTATATTATATATGTTTGTTCGATCTTTAGTATGGAATTCTATGCAAAGCACATTTGGAAATATCAAGGTTTCTGTTGGTAGCCTTGCAAGGTCAGCATACGTCAATCCTGGAAATTGGGCGAACGGCATACCGTTTTGATGATATTCAATTATTTGCAAACTATGTGCATAATGTTTTTCAGTTCGACTTATCAAGAATCTCGAATTACTCCCGTCGGGGTTTTTTAATCGTACCGGGGTATAGCTCGAGCTGTCATATCGTTGTGCTGTTGTTTTGATTACAAAGAATGATGAGACTACGATGAGGAATAATAGTATTTTCATATAGTATGGTTTTGCAAAAACTATACCGTTTTTTAAAATTGAGTCAAACACCACCTTTGAAAACTCGCTACTTGCAGATATACTTGTATCGTATTAAAGCTACAAGCTATAAGCTTTCACCTATAAGCTGTTTATGCGCGCCAACAAAATTCAAATCATTAAATACGCTCCGCCACCATCCGACCTGCCGGTCTATGGTGCTGTGCAACAATCCGAAGTTTCGTTCATTGGACGCACCAACTATGTTGCCGCGCTTGAAGAAAAGAAATTCATCTTCGGTATCAAGCGCGTCGACCGCAAGCGTCATATGTATATTCTTGGCAAAGCTGGTGTTGGCAAGACAAAGCTTCTTGAATTGTGTATTCGTCAGGATATTGCATATGGTTATGGCGTCTGTGTGATAGATCCACACGGCGATCTTATCAATGACATACTTGATTTTATTCCGGCAAACCGAATAAATGATGTTTGCGTCATTGATCCTACAGACACTGATTCACCGATTGTGTTCAATCCGATTTACAAAGTAGACCCTGAGTTTAAACATCAATTCACTCAAAGTTTTATCGAATTGATGCAGTTGCAATTTGGATCCAATTGGACTCCACGTCTTGAACACGTGCTTCGTTTTGCATTGCTCGCACTTCTTGATTATAGAGAGGCTACAATCGAAGGACTTATACTTATGCTCACTGATTCTGATTATCGAGCAAAAGTTATCGAAGCAAGTTCTGATGGAATGGTACGAAAATTTTGGGAAAGCGAATTTGCTGAATGGTCTGAAAGATTCAATACTGATGCGGTTATTCCAATCATCAACAAACTCTCACAATTTTTCTCCAATGCCGGACTGCGCGCAATGTTTAGTCAGCATGACAACAAGATTGATTTTTGTAAGCTCATGGACGAAAAGAAGATCGTGTTAATAAATCTGGCTCAAGAACGTATCGGTGAAGAGAATGCGAGTTTTCTTGGCTCGATTATTCTCACCAAAATCAAAGAAGCCGGAATGCATCGTGCCCGCGCTGGAAAAAATACCCCGCAGGATTTTTATCTCTACATCGACGAATTTCACAAAATCATCACTGATTCGTTCGAGAGTTTTTTGACCTCTGCACGAAAATACGCGATTAATGTCACGCTTACAAATCAATATATTGGGCAGTTTTCCAAAAAAATTGAGCATGCCGTACTTGGCAACGCGGGGACGCTTATTATTTTTCGTGTGGGCGGGGAAGATGCAACTATTCTCAAGCCAGAATTCGCCCCAATTTTCGATGTCAAAGACATGATCAATCTGGGTATTGGAGAATTTTATATCAAGACCACAATCGATGGGGAATCCAATGATCCATTTTCTGCAGAGACACTCAAAGTCCTTCCTTCACCCAATCCTAGTTCAAGACAAAAAATCCTCGAATCCTCTGCCGAAAAATACGATATCAAATAAGTTCAAAAACAAAATCCCAGACCTTTAGGGTCTGTATATATGAGAAAGGAGCCACTTATCACAGGAGAATACTATCATATCTATAATCGCGGGGTAGATAAGCGTGATATTTTTGGTGATATGTTAGATATTGAACGATTTAAGGAAAGTATAAAGCAATTTAATCGCGTAGAGGGTGTTGGTAGCTTGAGAGATATAGTAAAAACAGACCCTAAAGGTCTGGAAAAAGAGCAAATTGTACAAATTGTCGCTCTAACTCTCAACCCAAATCATTTTCATTTTTTATTAAAGCAAACCGTTGACGGAGGAATTGCGAAATTCATGCAAAAACTGCTTGCTGGGTACACAAAATACTTCAACGATAAAAATGATCGTTCAGGGTCATTGTTGCAAGGTACATTTAAGTCGAAGCGAATAAGTCATGATGCATATTTCAAGAAAATTTTTCCGTATGTTAGTCAAAATTATCTTGTGCATGAAATACCAGAAGCAAAGCAACATCTTGTTTTTTCCACATACGAAGAATATGCAGAAAATTCCTTTGACTTTGTTTCAGAAGAAGAAGCAAATCGAATTATGAATATGTTTGACTCAAAAAGACATTTAGAACGACATTGTAAGGAAATTATTTCAATAATTAGAAAAGAAAGGGGCAAGAAATGCTCGCTTGTGGATGCCGATGATTTACCAGTATTCTACAGACCCTAAAGGTCTGTAGGAAGAATTCGGGATGCTTCTATTGACTTAATATATAAATAAATGTATAATATATTTTAATTAAGCAATCTTTAAAATAATTTTTCACCGCTAAACAATATAAAATGAATCTTAAAGCATTACTGAACACGCCAATGAACGAACTTGGTTTAGGTGGAGTATTTAATAGCTGGTTTTTTCGTCCAAAGAAAATGACACAAGACCAGGTCATTACTTTGAAAGAATTTATTGCACTTAATCCATTTATGAAAGTAAATGGAGAACGCTTTACTTGCTGGCGTAACGACGAAGTAAATAATTATATTTCGCACGGTTTTGCAAAAGAAAGCGCTAGTTGGATAAAGCTCAAAGATTTTTTGATTATGAAAGGATTCACTTCTAAGGAGTGGATTATGCTTCTTCCTAATATTAAGACAAACAAAGGTTATGTTCCTGATTATAAATTATTAGGAAAAAAGATTCTTGTTGAAATGCCCGTATGTAAGATTACTGACGTAAAACCCAACTGTGACCCCTTTCGGCAGATATCAAGTGCAACGTTTGGAGCTGAAAGGAATCATGATGATCCCTTTCAGCTAAAGGTAAAGGATATTCTACGCTGGACTGCTGCCAAAATTAACACTGAATTCCCCTTAAGTGAGAGGAATAAAAATGTAAGACATACATTTTTGAGTATTCAAGCTCGATTGAGACAGTTAGGTTTTGGGGAAAAAGACAGTGTCTTCATGAAAGCCTATCTTTTTTCACTTCGGACAAGAGAAGATCACATCGCAAATCTTGTTCAAAACAAGGGATTCTCAAGACCCGAGGCTGTGAAGGCTGTCGCACTTGGAATTAAGGCAGGTTGGATTCACGTCGAGAATGAGAAATCAGAGGTGTTTGAAATATCGATTGTAAATGAAAACCCTAAAATAATTGTATCAAAGTAGTGTCTATCGAATCTAATGACCCATATGAAAGTATGGGTCATTTTCTATATATAAAGTCTTGTATCTATACTTGATACCGTATACTGTATACCGTATACTTATCATATATGGATTTTCTCCCTGATGGGGTTGCTTTTAATAAAGAAATCACATACCTTGCGAAAACAAATTTTCGCAATCAAGAACAGGTCTTCGGCATAAAACGCAAAGACCGTCGTCAACATATCTACGTGCTCGGAAAATCAGGAACTGGTAAATCAACATTGCTAGAAGGGATGATTGTGCAAAATATTTGGAATGGAGAGGGGGTCTGTGTGGTTGATCCACACGGCGAACTTGTCGAAAATATTTTGGCCTCGATTCCACCACATCGCGTTAAGGATGTTGTCTATTTTAATCCGGCAGATACCGATTTTCATATTGGATTCAACGTGCTTCAGATTGATGATCCGAAATATAAACACCTAGTGGCGTCAGGACTTATGGGAATCTTTACGAAGATTTGGGCCAATGCCTGGTCTGCTCGTATGGAATACATTTTGAATAATGCGATTCTTGCGTTATCTGATACTCCTGGATCAACACTGCTCGGTATTCCGCGACTTCTTGTCGATAAGGATTATCGTCAGCTTATCGTAAACAACTTGAAAGATCCGGTCATTAAGGCTTTTTGGGTGCATGAATACGAGGCGTGGCGCGATCAATACCGTAACGAAGCGATTGCTCCGATTCAGAACAAGGTTGGTCAATTCCTCTCATCATCAATGGTGCGAAATGTTGTTGGCCAGTCAAAGTCAACAATTGATATTTTTGACATGATGAACACGAGTAAAATTTTTCTAGTAAATGTTTCGAAAGGGCGCATCGGTGAAGACAATTCCGCGCTTCTTGGAGGAATGCTTATTACCAAGATTCAGCTTGCCGCCATGGAACGTGTACGTATCCCCGAAGACGAGCGTAAAGATTTCTATATGTACGTTGACGAATTCCAAAACTTTGTCACCGACTCTTTTGCATCGATTCTTTCTGAGGCTCGAAAATATCGCCTCAATCTCACATTGGCGCACCAATATATCGCTCAGCTTGTGACCAAGGATTCTATGGCTGTGCGCGATGCCGTGTTCGGCAACGTGGGAACGATGATTATTTTTCGTGTGGGTGCTGCCGATGCCGAATTTCTTGAGCCGGAAGTTGAACCAGAATTTTTGATTCAGGATTTGGTCAATTTGCCGAATTACACAATTTATTTGAAGCTCATGGTGGATGGTATTACGAGTCGACCTTTTTCAGCGAAGACACTTCCTCCATTCAAGACTCCAGCAGATAGTAACGTGTCAGAACAAATTATTGAATCTTCGCGCAGTCTGTATGCTCGTCCTCGTGAAGTAGTCGAAAGAGAAATCAGTGAGTGGAGTGGCATGGTGAGCGGTGGACCAAGCGGTAACGGAGAAAGCGAAGGCAAATTCAAAGCCGTTTGTTCATCGTGTGGAAAGGAGACCACTGTACCATTCGAACCAGAACCAGGGCGTCCTATTTACTGTAAGGATTGTATTGCCAAGATTAAATCCGGTGAATTGAAACCAGTAAAGGGAACAACACGTGCGAAAGCACTTGAACCTCAATCATTCGCACCGCTTGCAAATTTGGGTATCGAATTTACTCCGGAAAAAAAGGAGACCCCGACTCCTCGACCAGCGGTCCCAGTCTCAGTTCAGAAGTCTGCAACTCCCACAGTTCCCATTCTTGCATCAAATACTTCAAAATCTCCCTCGACTTCTCAGCCTATTGTGTCATCTGCACTAGTGCAGAATACTTCTCGTCCAGCACGAAGTACTATTGTTGCACCAAGAGTCTCTGTATCTACACCGAATGTAGTTCCTGCCTCTGTGTCACCAGCAGCTTCTACCTCTGTCGTTTCTGCATCGAAGCCTACATCAGCCTCAGCTATTGCAAGGAATGCAATTGCGCATCAATCACCGAATATTGCAAAGAAACAAGATACTATTTCTCGACCGATTCCTGCACCTGAAATCAAAAAAGGTCCTGACCATGAGGGATTGCAAAACTTGCTGAAGCAAGCTCTTGGTGACACTATTACAAAGAATGAAGTGAAGCCTGTGATTACAAAACCCGCAGAAGTTCTACCACCAGAGAAGAAGACGATTTCACTTAATTCGCTCAAAAATACTGGGGGGAATTCTCCGTTCAAAATGCAAACAAAAACTGCTTCAGATGAGCACGTCAATTCGCTTGCCGCCGCAATTGCAAAAGCACAGAGGATGCATAATGAACAAGGATCGAAGAACAAAGAGCAAACAGAAAAAGTAGAAAAATCAAACGAGTCTAAATCCGATACGGCCGAATCACCCGACGTTTCCAAAGAAGCGTTTAGGGAAGAGAATCCAAAGCCAAAAAAAATTCGCGAAGTACCCGAAGAAGTTCTTCGAAAAGTACTTAGTGAATAATCCAATTATTAACCAATAGTACGCAGGGAATATGAAAAACATACGACTTTGCACATTGTTCTTGAGAGGGTTATGTATTTTGAGTGTCGCTGTTTTTTCTCCGCTATTTGCTCACGCAAGTGGCGGTTTTTTAATTACAGAGATTATGTTTGATCCTTCGGGAAGCGACGCGAATCGTGAATGGGTGGAAATCCAAAATTCTAGTTCCTTATCTGTCGATATTTCTGACTATATATTTCAGAGTGATGGACCAGAAAGTTCCCGTCATTCACTAACCCCTGCAGGGGCAAATTCTGTACCAGCAGGAGGATATGCAGTTATTGTTCAAAACGTGGATGCATTCAAGGCAGATTACCCAGGGTTCTCTGGACTTGTGTTTGATAGTAGTTGGACTGGCCTCACTGCGACATCTGGGAAGACTCTCGTTATACGCGACGACACAGATGCCGTTCTCGATCAAGTGACATACGATCCGACTATCGGAGGAGTAAATGATGGTAGCTCTCAACAAAAAAATTCTACAGGGGTTTGGATTGCAGCAACGCCCACCCCAGGAGTGGAAAACACATCAACAACCGAAAATACAGATACTGACACTACAACTACGACAATTGGCGGAGGTGGGTCTGGCGGAGGTGGCGGATCGGGAGGTGGTACTACTACCACCTCGACGACAGTAGCAGCACCTAAAGTGATCATTCCTCCACATATGCAGGCGAGTATTTCCTTGCAGAAAGTAGGGAGCGTTGGTGTTTCGGTACCATTTTCTATAAATGTTCTTGGATATGATGGCGAGAAGAGATACCATGGCTCATTTCATACTGCGTTTGGCGATGGGACTGCATATGATGCAAAGATTTCTGAATCATTTGATCACATATATCACTTTCCTGGAACCTATGTAATTTCGTTTGAATACAAATCTAATCCATACGACCAGAAGCCGGAGATTACAGCGCGTGCGAAAATTGATATCACTGTTGCTGGAGTCGTTATTTCGTCAGTATTGCCTGACGGGTCAATAGAGCTAAAAAATAACGGCGACCGAGAATCTGATCTTTCAGATTGGAGTTTACAAAGTAGTGATGGAATATATCAAATTCCTTCAGGTACAATTTTATTATCGAATGCAAAAATTATTCTCCCAATCAATATAACAAAATTTATTACGCCAGTGATAAATCCACAGCTAGTACTTCCTTCAGGAGTTGTTTTTATGAAATACGGCGACATGATCGCATCGTCTTCGGTCGAAATTCCTGCACCAACGGTTGCGTATGTAAAAGCAAATAATACAGAATCAGTTGTTGCAAATTACTCCGTCTCAGTTCCCTCTGGTAATGAGACTGTGTCATCTAAAATTGTTGGTGATACTCTTTCTGCAAATGCTATAGGGTCATTCCAAGATGAGGTAGGTGTATCGAATACAAAAAAGCGTTCAGTTTGGCCATATATTCTTGCCGTGATAGGAATCATTATTGGTTCAATTATTGCTTTGTTTAAATATGGAGGATTTTCAGACAAAACACGAGATTCTGAAAAGGGAACCAGTTTAGAAGAAAGTACAAAAAACCTCGCCGACAAAATTACCATCATAGATGAATAATGTTATATTGCGTGCATGACAAAGGTGGAAAAACTATCCGTACTCAATACAAAGTGGGCGAAGGAAAATACCTGCAAACTCAAAAAGACTGCAACTCAGCCTGTTTTTGGTGAGGGTTCACCGACTGCAGATATTGTTTTTATCGGTGAAGCTCCTGGAAAAATGGAGGACAAAACAGGGAAGCCATTTGTGGGTGCCTCGGGTAAATTTTTAGCCGAAATGCTCGACAGTATCAAATTGAAAAGGGAAGACGTCTATATTACTAATATCGTAAAATATCGCCCTCCTGACAATCGTGATCCGTTACCAGAAGAAAAAGAATCTTGTAGACAGTGGCTCGAAGCTGAGCTCAATTTGATCAAGCCGAAACTTGTTGTGTTTCTTGGTCGTCATGCAATGCGTAATTTTTTCCCCGATTATGTAATAGGTGATGTGCATGGTACGCTCATCCACAAAAAAATTCCTCGTGTATATACAGAATATTTTTTGCCACTGTATCATCCAGCTTCCGCTCTCTATAATGGTGGAATGCGCGAAACCCTCAAAGAGGATTTTGTGTTGATTTCTAAAATCATACAAAGAATCACCGTCAGTTAGTAGTAGAAAATTATTGACTTTTCTCCATAGAATGATATTTTAATATAAAATACTTTATTATGGATAATCAGGGAAGTATAGATTTTGGAGCATTTTCCAGCTCTCTTTTTCAATTGGAGACAGAGATTGGAATCATGTTTTTTAACAAAAACCTTTTAGAACAAGCCTTCATTCATGGATCCTTTTTGCAAAACAATCAAAAAGGAAAAGAAAAATTGGAAAGCAATCAGCGACTTGAATTTCTCGGGGATGCGGTTATCTCAGTGATTGTGAGTAAATATTTGTATGAAGCTTATCCTAAGTATCAAGAAGGGAAATTGAGTGCTGTTCGAGCATTCTTGGTCAACAATAAAATGCTTGGTGGAATTGCGTACCGTCTAGAAATGCATAAATATTTACGCGTGAGTTCGTCTATAACAAACGATACAAAGGTTGATAGACTTAGTATTCTTGCTGATACGTATGAAGCCTATGTTGGAGCACTTTTACTTGATCTTGGATATGCAGCCGCAGAAGTTTTCCTTGCAAAAACATTACTTCCTCAACTAGACATCATCGTTCGTAATGGTCGCGAGGATTGGAAATCATTTCTTGTTGTGAAAGCACGACAATATACGATGAGTAATGTTGTTTACTCAGTTGTTTCAAGACCAAAAATTGAAAATAATTTTAATTATGTAGTTTCTCTCGCTCTTGACAGTTTGGTCGCTCGTGCAAGTGCTAAAACACGTGAGGCGGCTGAACAGTTGGCTGCAAAAAACATTATCTTATCGCAAAAATGGATATAGAACATTCGATTAGAATCAAAAACCCTCGCAATTAGCGGGGTTTTTCTCTTAAAACTGGTACAAATAAAAACTAATCACCTAACGCTTAATACTCTCCTGAGCCTTTTCACATGTCGGGCAAGATTCCGAAATACTCCCTCCTTCACGCCATACATCGACAGCTTTCGCGAGAGGTAAGATAGAAAGAAAGAATTTAAGATCAATCAATTCTCGAAGCCAGTAGAATATTTTTCCCGACAATACGATATTTTTATACGTAAAGATTCCCCAATTGTTTCCAAGCGGGATAACATACGGATTTGCTTTTGGTCTGTATGGTGCTGGTTTTTTGTTTAAAATCAGTGCTTGAATGGCTTTAGGTATATATGATCCATCATAATTCGCAGTCTGCGCTGTACCAGCGTAAGGAGTACTTGCACTGTCTCCGATTGTAAAGACATTGTTTGCACCTTGTGCCTGCATATATTCGTTCACCATGATACGTCCGCCTTTGTCGAGTGTTAACCCGGATATTTTTTCATACGTATGATTCGCACGCACACCCGCCGTCCAGACAATTGTTTTTGCATTAAATCTGATATCTTTCAAAAATACACCTCCGGCATCTTCGCCTGTTACCGGTCGATTGAGAATAATGTTTATGCCAAGCTCGTCGAGTTTTTTTGTCGCTCGGCGAGATACTTCTTCAGAAAGTGTTGGGAGGAGTCGGGGGCCGGCCTGAAGAATGGTTACGGTTACGAGATGGACAGGGATGTTGTGATATTTGGCGAGCCCTCGTGCATAATGTCGAATTACACTCGCAAGCTCTACTCCGGCGGGACCACCTCCCACAATGACAAAGTGAAATTGTGACATCAGTTCTCCTTTTGTGAGATTTTTGCTCCCCGCAAAAAGCGAATGCATATGTCGTTTGAGTGCAAGTGCGGTATCTACGGTTTTGAGAGAAAAAGAATTTTCCGCAATACCTGGAATTCCGTAGTAGGTTGTTTCTGCTCCGAGAGCAAGCACAAGGAAATCGTATCGATAGCGTGACCCAGACGCGCCGAGTACAAATTTTTCCGCGAGGTTTCCTTCGATGATAGTGTCCACAATCACTTCAATTCTCGTTTGATCAAAAATAGCTCCAAGCGGAATACATGTTTCTATAGGGGATGCGCCAGTCGCAAGTTTATATAGTGCTGGTGTGTAGTTGAAGTGGTGACTATCAGAAACAAGTGTAATTTTTGTGTTTGGAATATGAAGTTTAAGAAGGTTGAGAGCAGTATTGATACCACCAAATCCGCCTCCGAGTATCAGAATGCGACGAGGATTTTCCGCTGAGTATTTTTCCATGAGAATATTGTATCAAATTTTTTGCATTTACTTTACAAACTTTATGAACTTGATGAACTTTCAACTTGGCAGTATACTGCCTCCCATGGGAATCAAATCATTTTTAATCAAGAAAACATTACAGGCCAAAGGTGTTTCAAAAGACCAAGCAGAACTTATTGCCAACAAGATGGCCGATGATCCTGCATTCGCAGATAAGCTCAAGGTCCTTCAAGACAACAAAGAGGTCAAAGCCCTTTTTGAGAATATTCAAAAAGAAATGGAAGCCTTGAAAAAAGAAGGCAAGGCAGAACAGTACGCCATGATGATGGTCATGACCAAGTACAAGGATCAGATAACTAAACACCGCGAAGAACTCATGCCTCTCATGGAACTCATGCAGGGAATGCAAGGATAATATGTAATAGAGAGTGCAGCAAAAAAGCCTTAATATAAGGCTTTTTTGCTGTATTGACAATTTAATATATATTGTGCTATAATATAAGCAAACATTCTTAACTATATGAAAAAGCTAATAAGCATTATTTCATTTTTATGTCGCCTTCCCGGGACATTTATTGTGACAGCAATAATCCTTGCAATCGCAGGCTATTGCAACAAAGCGCATCTCGATTCGCGCTGGGTCATATTCTCGATCCTGACCATGTTTGTGACCTTCCCGTCCAATCTTTATCTGTACTTTGTGCAGGGAGAGAAAAATGGACAGTTTGTTAAGGGGGCAAAATGGATAGGTGTATTACTTGTAGCATTACTTACTGTTATGATGGGGTCGGCTTTGTATTTCAAAATCGCCGAAGGTAGCCGTGGTTTTCCTGGTGACGATGCGATTCAGTACTTTTTCATGTGGTCTATGGCTGGAGTTCTTGCTTGGGCTTGGTTTTCTCTTGTATGGAACAGTTTTGTTTCCACACATTATAAAATCCAGCGTTTGCTGACCCCTCCCCGAGTGGATGAAAAGCATCGAATAACCGTATAATGTGTATGAGTAGAATACATAACCGCGCAGTCTCTAGGACTGTGCGGTTTTTCTTTTTTCTGCTACTATCGTTCTATGTCATTATCTATTGGAATCGTAGGTCTCCCCAACGTCGGTAAGTCGACGCTTTTTAACGCGCTCACCAAAAAGGGTGTGCCAGCTGAAAATTATCCGTTCTGTACTATCGACCCATCAGTGGGTATTGTTGGTGTGCCCGATGAACGTCTCTACAAGCTTGCTGATTTTTCAAAAACAAACCGCACGATTCCTGCTGCGATTGAATTCGTTGATATTGCCGGGCTCGTTGCTGGTGCTTCGAAGGGCGAAGGACTTGGAAACAAATTTCTCGCAAACATTCGCGAAACGGATGCTATTTTTGAAATGGTACGAATCTTTCCGCTCAAGGGTGGTAATGGCAACGACGTACTCCATGTATATGGTGACATCGATCCACTTCGCGATATTCGTGTAATCAACATGGAGCTTATTCTCGCCGATCTCGAAACGGCGACCAAGCGTCTTGGTAATGTATCTCGCGAAGCCAAGCGTGGCGACAAAGAAGCAATTATCGAAGAAGCTGCACTCGCAAAAGTGATTACAGCCTGCGAGGCTGAAAAAATGGTGAACACTGTTTCTTTCGACGAAAAAGAATTACCAAAAATGCAGCAACTCAATCTCCTCACCATCAAACCGATTCTCTACGGACTTAACAAACGCGCTGGTACAAAAAATCTCGATGAATCTCACCCGGAACTATTTAAGGATTTGTGTGATTACATCATTTCAACCGGCGCTGAATACGTAGTACTTGATGCCAAGATTGAAGATGAACTCAAAGATTTTGAAGGTGAAGAAAAAGAAATGTTTCGTGTAGAAATGGGTGGTGGAGAGAATGGTATTGATGCACTCATCAGTAAGGCGTATAAACTTCTCGGCCTTGAAACATACTTCACAACTGGTGTAGAAGAAACTCGCGCTTGGACTATAAAGAAGGGAAGCACGGCTCCCGTTGCTGGAATGGCGATTCACACTGATTTCAAAGATAAATTTATCCGCGCCGAAGTGGTGTTTTGGAAAGATTTGCTTGATGCTGGTTCATACGGAGAAGCTCGCTCAAAAGGCAAAGTGCGAACAGAGGGGAAGGAGTACATAGTAAAAGACGGAGATGTAATCGAATTCAAAATCTAACTTCCATATACGGCGCATTCCGTTGTTGCGATCTAGTGTTTCCCTGTCAACGTACGTCTAAGTACGTCTCGGTCGCAAAACTATCTCACGCCTAGGACTGCACTCGTCTCTGGAAGTTATCTACAGATCCGGAATCTAGGCTTAAAATAAAAAAGCCCTCGTGAGGGCTTTTTGTATTAGGGACCAAACATTACTTTAAATTTTTTTGCTTCACTTCCTTTTCCGGCAAGGATAGTTATTTTATCGCCTGATCCATTCCACCGCAGGGTGTATCCAGAGTCGCTATTTTTTACAATTTCAATCATTTCAATAAACCACGTCTTTTCAAAATAGAATACATGCTCAGTTGGTTCTGATTCTGTTAAGTGAACCACTACGAGCATTGCTTCGTTTTGAAAGACAAGCATACCTGGTTTCTTCTGTGAAAGAGATTGTAATTCCTCCTTTGTTTTTAAGTTAAATTTTGCAGGTTCTCTTTCTGTGACATGTTGAAGGTTAGGGAATGGAATTATCCAGTCTTCCATCAAATTTTGAATATCGGACATATCAAAATACAAAACATAGTCAGTCTTCTTATACGCTATCATAGAAATTTTTCTTTGACTCTAAGAGATTCTAGATGAGAAGTCAACGTATTTGACAAAGGTCACAAATACACTAATATGCAAATATTCTTTCACAGTTATATAAAACATATTATATGAATCTAACTTCTTGGTTACCAATAATAATTGGATCAGCAATTGGGTCGCTGGTGGGAACTCTTATTTTTGCACTCTGGAAACAGAAAAATAATTTTCGAGTTTGGGACGAAAACGATTTTAAAAGGTTTATTCGTCGAAAAGGTGAAATGCAATTTGGTCTTTCAAAATATGAACTCAAGCTAATATCTCCAGCTTGGAAGGCGGCAGAATTTAGGCACTTTCTGACATTGCATTATAGTCACCATAAGAAGTTTTCGAAAATCGAACGGACGGAATGGATTTTACAGCCAAGAATATTATTTGTATCTATTACGAATATTAATCACGGTCTTCTTGAGGTGATTCTCAAAAAAAAGGGAACACTGATTGTTCGCTTAAGAAAAGATACAAACGAACTCGATTTTGCCGGGGGTCATTGTGTGTAAATCAATACATCATATTTACAACTGCTCGAAAGGGCAGTTTTTCTATTTTATATAGTGGTTAGTTGACATTTCTAAAATAAATGATACAGTAAAGAAAAAACTCATGAAGCTATTTTACATATTGATCGTCATTTTCACTTGTATTTTTTCAGAAAAAATACAAGCCCAATCACAGCAGCTAGGCAAAAAGGCAAATGTGGGCAAGTGGGAAAAATTCAAAAAACCTATTCCAAAAATTCCTTTTTCAAACCCAAGCTGGATTGATGAAGATGTTAAAATTATTGGAGCAACGGATCAATTGAATCAATATTATAAAATCCTGTCAGGATTGAAAAATTTACCGGCTAAGCATACTTGGTCAAACGGTTCCCATTATGTAAGAGATGGCAATTTAATTTTTGTGATCTCTGCTGACACAAGTATGTGTTGCGTTCTAAAAGCTGAACGACCGCCAGTTGTTGAATCAATTTATTTTTTCTTTGATCCCAAAAGTAAATTGGTTATGAAATATATTACGCTCAATGGTGATTTTTCGGATCTGACTATTGATAAAGCAATGCTCTTTATTCATGACCAGCTCTATGGACAAAGGGAAAGTGATTAATTATGCCCGCAAACGACATGTCGTTTGCGGGATTTTTTATGCTAACATGCGATATATGAATAAAGACGATGTGGTACAAGCACTAAAAGAAGAAGGAGGTGTTGGTGTCTTTCCAACAGACACTCTCTATGGAATAGTGGGCAGTGCGTTTTCAAAAAAAGCGGTTGAGCGAATTTACAATATAAAAGGTCGTGACGACAACAAGCCGTTTATTGTTCTTATTTCACAGATTTCCGATCTTGCTACTTTTGGAATTAATCTCACGGCAGATCAGCTCACATACCTCGATTCTGTATGGCCGGGACCAGTATCAGTCATCTTACCGTGTCTCCCAGATGAATTTGCCTACATTCACCGAGGTACACAATCAATCGCATTTCGAATTCCCAACGATGAAGCCATTCGTGAATTTATGCAAAAAACGGGTCCACTCGTCGCCCCGTCTGCAAATCCGCAAGGACTCGAGCCTGCGTATACGATAGATGAAGCACGCAATTATTTTGGTGACACAGTAGATTTTTATATTGACGAAGGTGAAAAAAGAGCCAAACCCTCAACAATCATTTCAATGCTTTCGGGTGAGCCGATCGTTTTACGAAAATAGACGAAATCAAAAGTAAAAAAACCGCTTAGCGGTTTTTTTTACTTTTGATTTCGTCTTTTCATTTCTGATATCTCTTCGCCAAGTGCCTTGAGTGAAAATTCTATTCGTTCAAGCACTTCGCGTTCGAGAATTTCTTGCCTTGTTTCTTTAATGTCTTCTTCTTGAATCTCTTCCACATCCTCTTGAATCTCGTCCACGTCTTCCTGAATTTCACCGACATCTTCTTGAATCTCATCAATGTCACCTTGAATTTCTTCCACATCTTCTTGAATCTCTTCCACGTCGAGAGAGACATCTTCAAGTTGTTTCGCTTGGCGATTGACGCTCATCTGAATGAATATCGAAAGGTAGATTGCTTCAAGTGATACCACTGTTGTGAGTACGAGCAAAATTGTCTCGAAAGGTACTCCAAGAAAGTATAAAAAGAACGAAATAATGAATATTGCCGTATGAAAAATAAGCGAGGCCGGGGATCCGATCCATCGCGTTGCCTTTATCGAAAAATTTTCGACATACGGCTTTCTTTCTTTGAAAAATGTCTTATCTTTTCGTGCTGTCATGCTATTTTATTCTGCGTTGAATATATACCATATTTATTATACTATGGAGTATCGACAGATGCCACAAAAAAGCATCGCATTATAAGCCTATTTTTCAAAAATACACCTATGGACAATACCAACACAACCGTACAGGCCGAACAGAAAATGACGCCAAAATTTTTCTTCATTTCTCTTGGAGTTCTTGTTTCGCTTATTGCAACAGTCACTTCACTTCTCAATCTCATTTTTGCAACACTCGAAAAGCATTTTCCAGATGCATTAAATGGTGTGTATCAATATGGATATAACACATACAGCTTTGAAGGAATGCGAACAGCACTCGCAACACTCATTATTATATTTCCTCTTTTCCTTGTTCTTTCTCGTGCTTGGACAAAGCTCGTTGAGTCGGGTCTTGGACGCGTAGATGCAATCATAAAGAAATGGATGCTCTATCTTGTAATTTTTTTATCGAGCGTTGTTGTCGCTGTTGATCTTGTTACACTCGTGCGATATTTTGTCTCTGGCGAAATCACGACACGCTTTATACTGAAAGTTCTCGCCGTACTCATCGTCGCTTTACTTGCAGGGTATTACTACTTCAAGGAAATTGAATCTGAAAAAATAAAAAAAGGGTTGCGAGTTGTTTCTGCAAGTATTGCTTGTGTCATTGTCCTTATCTCGATCGTTACGAGTTTTGCTGTTATGGGAAGTCCTTTCACTCAGCGCAAGCTTCGTCTCGATGATCGTCGTATCCAAGATCTTCAATCAATTCAGTATCAAGTTATCAACTTTTGGCAACAAAAAGAAAAGCTTCCGGAAACACTTACAGAACTTTCAAACCCAATTTCAAGTTATGCTGTACCAATCGATCCTGAGTTTGAGAAGGGGATTGTATACGAATACAAAAAAACCGCCGATCTCACATTTGAACTTTGTGCTACATTCGCTCTCCCAATTCCAAAGGGTTGGCAGGAATACAGCAAAAGTGGCGGTATTATGCCTATGCCAGCAGGCGATTATAGTACGACCGAGCCAGCGTATCCGTATGGAGGCGGAATGAATGAATCTTGGAGTCATGAAGCTGGACGTACATGCTTTACTCGCACAATAGACAAAGATATTTACCCGCCATATAAGAAGATGCAGTAGGTACACTGAGGTCATAGACTATGCAAGAATACAATCACAAAAAAATCGAAAAGGAGTGGCGGGAAAAATGGGAACAAAACGAGACATTCAAAACTGACACAGGCTCTGACAAGCCCAAGCAGTACATTCTCGACATGTTTCCATATCCATCGGGTGAAGGTCTTCACGTAGGACATCCGCGCGGATACATTGCTACTGATATTTATTCTCGCATGAAGCGCATGCAAGGTTTTTCGGTGTTGCATCCGATGGGCTGGGACGCGTTTGGTTTGCCGGCAGAAAACTATGCGATCAAAAACAAGGTTCATCCGAGTGTGGCCGTAAAAGAAAACGTTGCTCGCTTCAAACAACAGCTCTCAATCATCGGTCTTGATTATGATTGGTCAAAGGAAATCGATACGACAGATCCTGCGTTCTACAAATGGACGCAATGGATTTTTTTGCAGATGTACAAAAAAGGTTTGGCGTATGAATCAAACGAGCCTATCAATTGGTGTCCGTCATGTCAGACTGGTCTTGCGAACGAAGACGTCGAAGCTGATGGTACATGCGAACGTTGTGGCACTCAAGTTGAAAAGAAGCCAATGCGACAGTGGGTACTCAAAATCACTGATTACGCCGACCGTATGCTTGCCGATCTCGACAAGCTTCCAAAATGGCCCGATGGTGTCAAGGAAGCCCAGCGTCACTGGATTGGAAAATCTGAAGGTGCCGAGATTGATTTCGCTATTAAAGGGAGTGATGCAAAAATTACCGTCTTCACTACGCGTGCAGACACTCTCTTTGGTGTGACGTACGTTGTGCTTGCGCCGGAACATGAATTAATCTCAAATCTCAAATCTCAAATCTCAAACTTTGCTGAGGTTGAGAAATATATTGAGGAAGCTAAAAATAAAGATGATATTGTTCGCACCGCAGAAGGTAAAGAAAAGACTGGAGTAAAACTCGAGGGTATTTTTGCTATCAATCCGGCAAGCGGAGAAGAAGTTCCTGTATGGGTTGCTGACTATGTTCTCCCGAATTACGGAACAGGCGCTGTAATGGCAGTTCCAGCGCACGACGAACGCGATTTTGCTTTTGCAAAAAAATATGGCTTGTCGATGAAGCATGTGATTGCTCCAGAAACAGGAATAAAAAACGAGAATGAAGAAATTAGACCGAGCGTTGTTGTAATCGTTCAGGACCCAAAAACAAAAAAAGTTCTTAAGATTGTCTGGGGTAAGGAGTATGGCGACCGACGGTTGTTTATCGGTGGGGGGATTGAATCTGGAGAAAATCTCGAAGCTGCTGCTCGACGTGAGATACTTGAGGAGACAGGATACAAGAATGTTGTACTAAAAAACACTTCAGGAACTGTTTTTCATCATTATTACTCAGCTGCCAAAAATAAGTATCGCATGACCGAAGCGGTTGGAATGCTTTTTGAACTTGTCGATGATGAACAGACTAATCCATCTTTGGACGAACACGAGAAAGGCAAATTTACTTTTGAATGGGTTGCTGTTGATGAATCACGTTTTGATGTTGCTGATGAGCAGCATAAATTCATGCACGATTATTTGCTTGATGACAAAATATTTACCGGCGATGGAATTCTTATTGATTCCGAAAAATTTAACGGTATATATTCTGATACAGCACGACAAAAAATCACTGAATCTGTTGGATGTAAGATGGTTACGAAATATCGCATCAAGGATTGGGTTTTTTCTCGACAGCGTTATTGGGGCGAGCCGATTCCAATTATCCACTGCCCAAAGTGTGGCGTTGTTCCCGTGCCTGAAAAAGATTTGCCAGTCACACTTCCAAACGTAGAAAACTACGCGCCAACAGGCACAGGTGAGAGTCCTCTTGCCGATATTACTGATTGGCTCAACGTTCCTTGTCCGACATGTGGTGATGCTGCAAAACGCGAAACCAACACCATGCCTCAATGGGCGGGAAGTTCTTGGTATTATTTGCGATTCATCGATCCAACGAATTCCAACGCATTGATTGATGCGGATTTAGAAAAAAAATGGATGCCAGTCGACGTGTACGTTGGTGGCGATCATGCAACACGACATCTTATCTATGCGCGATTTTGGCATAAGTTCCTTTTTGATATTGGTGTGGTGACGACTGAAGAACCATTTCCTCGTCTTGAATTCCTTGGATTTATTCTCGCGAGTGATGGACGTAAGATGAGTAAACGCTGGGGAAATATTGTAAATCCGGATGAGATGGTAGAGCGCTTTGGTGCGGATTCATTCCGCTTGTACGAAATGTTCATCGGTCCATTCGAGTACACCGCTCTTTGGAATACCAATGGCCTTGTTGGAACATCTCGCTTTTTGGAACGTGTATGGAGATTGAAAGATAGATTACAGGAAGGGGAATCAACTGACGATTCAACACTTCACAAGACAATCAAGAAAATCGGAGAAGACATTGAAGGATTCAAATTCAATACTGCCGTCTCTGCGATGATGATTTGTGTTAATGAAATGGAAAAAATGGAAACTGTTTCCGTTGGTGATTACAAAAAATTCCTTCAAATTCTCGCACCATTTGCTCCGCATATGACCGAAGAATTATGGCACCAGCTTGGCGAGACCAATTCCATTCACCATTCAACATGGCCTGCATTCGATTCGACAAAATTAGAATCGGATACAGTAACGATTACGATTTCAGTAAACGGAAAGGCTCGTGACCAGATCGTGGTTGCAAAAGAGTTGTCTCAAGGAGATGTGGAATCACTTGCTCTCGCTTCAGAAAAAGTTCAAACACATTTGAATGGAGCAGAGCCGAAACGAGTGATTTATGTAGCAGGGAAGTTGGTAAACTTCGTAGTATAATCCTTGGTATTCATGTTAAAAAAGTTACTGCGATTGATCAACAGAAAGGAAGATGAAGGTGGAATGCACCAGGCGGCTATTTTGCTTGGTGTTTTTTCTCTGACCTCACAACTCATCGGTCTTTGGCGTGATCGTATGCTTGCACATCAAATTGGTCCAGGACAATTACTCGACGTCTACTACGCGGCATTTCGTATTCCGGATTTTATCTATCTCTCGATCGCTTCACTTGCCTCAATTACAGTCTTGATGCCATTTCTTATCGAGCATATCAATGGTTCCGGCAAAGAATCTGCACGTAAATTTTTTAATGATGTTCTTTCTGGATTTTTCCTTTTGCTAACCCTTGTGTCTATTATTGTATATTTTTTGATGCCTAAGCTGGCACATCTCATTGCCCCAGGGTTTACTCCCGAACAGTTGCATACGCTCATTGGTGCGAGTCGTCTCATGCTTCTTTCCCCGATATTTATGGGTCTTTCAAACATGCTCGGCACGGTGACTCAGCTCATGCGTAAGTTCGTCGTATTTTCACTGTCGCCAATTTTTTACAATATTGGAATAGTATTCGGTATCTATTTCTTATATCCAAAGTTTGGTGTATACGGACTTGCTGGCGGGGTAGCGATCGGTGCCCTTCTTCATTTACTTATTCAAGTTCCGACTATTATCAAGGCAGGATTTACTCCGAAGCTTGTTGCCAAGCTTGAACATTCAACACTTCGCCAGGTGGTCTCGCTCTCCCTTCCGCGTACACTCGGGCTTTCAATGAATTCGATCGCGCTTCTTGTTATTCTTGCGATGACGTCGAAACTTTCTCCGGGATCTATTTCTATTTTCAATTTTTCACTCAATCTTGAAACGGTCCCCGTTGGTATTATTGGAATTTCGTATGCGGTCGCTTCGTTTCCACTTCTTGCCGAAGCGTATGCTTCTGGAGACAAGGAAAAATGGCAAAAGAATATTCTCTCCGCCATCAAGCAAATTATTTTTTGGTCGCTTCCACTCGCTGCACTTTTTATAGTCCTTCGCGCACAGATTGTCCGTGTCGCACTCGGATCAGGTGCATTTTCGTGGAACGACACCAAGCTCACTGCAGCTGCATTTGCTCTTTTTACACTTGGTCTTGTTGCACAGAATCTGATTCTAGTTTCTGTTCGAGCTTTTTATTCTGCTCACAATACGAAGACTCCGCTTGTCATCAATGCCTTTAGTTCGATAGTTATCGTAGGGCTTGCTTGGGGGCTTCTACATTTGTTTAATGCCTCTCCGGTGTTCCGATATTTTATTGAGTCAGTGATGCGCGTGTCGGATATTCCAGGTACGGCAGTACTGATGCTTCCGCTTGCGTACTCGATTGGAACCTTACTCAATGCTTGGCTCAATTGGGTTGATTTGCGTAAGCAATATATTACTGAAGTTGGGAATCTCCCGCGTACATTATTTGAATCTATTAGCGCAGCATTCGCGGTAGGTGTTGTTACATATGCATCACTCAATGCGTTTTCACATGTTTTCGATTTAAATACTACAATCGGGATATTTCTTCAGGGGTCAATTGCGTGTATTTTTGGGACGCTTGCCGGTTTTATTCTTTTGTATGGACTCAAGAGTGAATCACTCTTTGAATTTCTTGGCGCAGTCCGCAAGAAATTCTGGAAAGTTGACTTCGTTGAACCAGAGAAGTAATTGTTAATTTTTTGAAACCAAGAGGTTTCGGAAAAAAGCTCTCTTCGCAAAAGAGCTTTTTTCTGTTAGTATGACCGTATCTTATGGATTTAAAGCATATTCGAAACTTTTCAATTATCGCGCATATCGATCACGGCAAGTCTACGCTTGCCGATAGAATGCTTGAGGTGACCGGCACAATTGAGGCTCGTAAGATGCGCGACCAGGTGCTCGACAATATGGAACTCGA
>CAZPHJ010000005.1:24143-28803 GCA_964586755.1 uncultured Candidatus Saccharibacteria bacterium
ATCGACTTTTCATATGAGGTGTCCCGTGCACTGAAGGCTGTGGAAGGCTCAATTTTGCTCGTAGACTCAACTCAAGGCGTGCAAGCACAAACTCTCACTACACTTGAAGCTGCTCGTGCGGAGGGGCTTGTCATCGTGCCTGCAGTTTCCAAAATCGACTCTCCGCTTGCTCGCCCAGATGAAGTGAAGATTGAAATTGCAACATTGCTCGATATTGATCCAGATACTATTCTTGAAGTTTCCGGAAAAACCGGACAGGGCGTGGCTGAACTTCTTAAGGCTGTGATTGAACGAGTTCCACCTCCAGCTCGTGCAGAGGAGCCGGGGCTCAAAGCTCTTGTGTTTGATTTTAAATATGACGACCATCGCGGGGTTATTGTCTATGTCCGAATCTTCGAAGGATCGGTTCGTAAAAACGACAAATTACTTTTTTCAATTGCAAAAGAAAAATTTATTGCACTTGAAGTAGGAATTTTTGCGCCAGGTGAAGAGCCTCGAGATTCTTTGAGTGCAGGAGAAATCGGCTACATTGTTACGGGTGTAAAACAGCCGGGTATTGCATCGGTGGGAGACACAATTACGATGGAGCGAAATCCTTTGCCGGCGCTTCCTGGATATGCCAATCCTCGACCAGTGGTTTGGGCTTCAATTTATCCGGAAAGCCAAGACGATTTTCCAACTCTCAAAATGGCACTTAGTCGTCTCAAGCTTTCAGATTCGGCATTCACATTCGAAGAAGAATCAAGTGGTGCACTCGGTCGCGGATATCGCGCAGGGTTCCTTGGGATGCTTCATCTCGAAATTATCACTGAGCGTCTTCGTCGTGAATACAATCTAGAACTCATCGTGACTACGCCATCAATTACCTATATGGTCACAAAACGCAACGGTGGATTGGAGACGGTGTACTCACCACATCTTTTTCCAAGTGATGGCGAAATCTTGTCAGTAGAAGAACCCTGGGCAGAAATGCGAATTATCACACCCGAGCGATATATCGGCGTGCTCATGCCATTCTTGTATGAACACGAAGGAGAAGTTGGAATAACAGATACATTTGGAGAAGGGCGTTCGGCTGTCACGGTTATGATGCCACTTCGCGAAATGATGCGCGGATTCTTCGACGAACTCAAGAGTCTCACTTCAGGATATGCTTCGATTACATACTCGATTGCCGGACTTCGTCCCGCATCAGTGACTCGTATGGATATCGCCCTTGCTGATGAGATTGTGCCAGCATTCACTCGTGTTATCGCTCGACGTCGTGCGCAAGAAGAAGCCGACGAAGCGACAGAAAAACTCCAAAAGATTTTGCCACGACAGCAATTTGAAATGAAAGTACAGGGTATTGCACTCGGCAAGATTCTTTCAAGTAAAACAATCAAAGCATTTCGTAAAGACGTGCTCATGCATGGATCAAAAGTGGTGGGAGGTGGAGATGTGAGTCGCAAAAAGAAACTGCTTGAAAAACAGAAGAAGGGTAAAGCTCGTCAACGCGAGTATGCAAAGGTCAACATCCCACATGATGTGTTTTTGAAAATGATGCAACGTGGAGATGCAAATTAAATTCGCCCTATTCCCTTAAGCGCAGGTTTTAAATATAAAAGCACTTCTTGCCCCGTAGGAAGTTTTTGCGCACTCTGTGAAAAACTTTCCTACTGGGGTGATGCAGAAAAGGGAATAAGATGAAGCTTTCAAGCTTTTTGAGTTTATAAAGAAAATACAAAAAATCTCGCGTAAGCGAGATTTTTGAAAGCTAGAAAGCTTACCAGCTTAAAAAGCTGGTACTCTTAATTTGTAAACAATCCCGGCAAGTAGAGCGCGACCATCATGATAATGATGAGGACTGAGACAATACCCCAGGCGAGACCGACTTTTTTCTTGTGTTTGCGTGAAAATATAGACATATAAATTAAGGGTCTAGTTGCTAGGTTCTAGGTAATAGTAATACAATACAATACAGCTACGGAGAGAGTGTACCGTGTTTATTGTTATGTTTCAAGTTTAGGTTTTTATCTAGAACCTAGAAGCTAGTCCCTAGAACCTTCCTATGAGCTACTCAAAACAACCCAATCTATTCAAGCGCATTTTATTTTCTCGCGGTATGGCGGTTGCCATTCTCGTTGCTGTTGTGCTTGTTGGGTATGGTTTGGTTTCGCTTATAAGCAAAAGCTTCGAGGCCTCACGATCACGGAAACTTGCTGAAAATCGAGCCGAAGTTTTGCAAAAGAAAAAAGATGATCTTTCTAAAAAAATTGAAACTTTGAATTCTACCGAAGGGCAAGAAGCAGTTCTTCGCGAGCAGTTCCCCGTAGTAAAGGAAGGTGAGCATGTCGTGGTGATTACCGATCAAGGAGCTCAGGCAGATCGCAACACAAAAGTCGGTGCGGTTGCGCAAGGCACAACTGCACCGAAGGAAGAAGAAACCCAAGGAGGCTTTTGGGGGTTTTTGAAAAATCTTTTTAATTAATCGAGTGTTACTTGCACATTAATCCCGGGGAAAATGGGACATTTTTTATACTCGGTATAAGTTCAACAGATTGGTTTTGGTCAATGCAGTAGTATTGACCCTTTTTTGCGAGTGAGGGAATGGTAAGAGTGAAGCTTTTTGTTGGAAAGTTTGAATCAACAGTACAAGTTACTACACCGCCCAGTTTCTTGATTCCGGCGAGTACGTCACCAAATCCATTCTCTGAGGTAACATTCATGCAAATATTTTTGGTAGTTGATATTCCGTAATTGTTATTTTTTAAGAAATAGTTTTTTGCAATCTTGGCCGCACCCTCAAGGCTTGCCATCGTTCCGGTATCGACTGCTACTTCACCCGCCTCTCGCGCTTTTTTTACATCACTTGGATATGCAGTGTAATACCAATATCCAACACCAGCGAGAACTAAAACAAAAATAATGAATTTCATGATGTAAATAGTATACAGTATTTGGTATACAGTATAAATACGAATACTTAATACTAGTCTTCAAGCAATGGTTTTTCAAGTGTTAGCGCCTCAAGTTCCGGTGCTTCACCGGTGATTCTCATCACATCTTTGTCTACTTTTTTGAATTCTTTATTACTTGCGTTGAAATGATTCACGGCTGTGCCAAGTGCGTTGCCAAGTTTTGCATGATATTCCTCAAAAGACTTCAAGTGTTTTCCAAGCTCTCCCACACGCTTAATGATGTCCTTTGCTGTCTCTTCGATCTGGAGTGCGCGAAGGCCTTGCAAGACTGTTTGGAGGTAGGCGAGGAATGAGGTTGGAGAGACGATGATGACTTTATACTTTGACGTGGCACGCTGAATGAGATTTTCTTCTTCACCGACTTTGTTTACGAGTAGGTCATAATAGATAGCCTCGTGCGGAATGAACATGAATGCGAAATCCATCGTGCCGTTTTCTGGTTGAATATATTTTGAAGTTTCGACGATGCGAAGTTTCAAGTCGTTTTCAAACTGCTTGGCATATTCGGCTTTACGGGTCGGATCTTTTTCTCCAGCCATGCGGTTGTAATTATCGAGCGAGAATTTGGAATCGACAGGAATGATCTTGTCTTTGACGAATACGGCGGCATCCACAATAGAGCCGTCTGGGAAGCCAAACTGCATTTCATATCCGCCGACTGGGAGTACATTCTTGAGAAGTGCGTCGAGATAATACTCACCAAGAATTCCACGTTGTTTTGGGTTTTTCAAAATGTCCTGAAGTTCTTCAAGTTGTTCGGTGAACCCTACAACTTGCTTATTGGTGACATCGAGCAACGTGAGCTTTTCAGTGACTTCTTGAATGATCTTGGTAGATTCACTCGCTTGATGACGCATCGCGCTATTCATTTCTTTTGCCGATTCGCCAAGTTTCTGGTCGACGGTGCGAGTGAGTTCGTTCATTTGTTGAAGGAGGAGCTTGAGAGCCGTATCGTCTTGGGGAAGTGGTTGAGTTTTTTTACTTCGCAAAAAAACTGCGATTCCTGCACCTGCGAGTATTCCAATACCAACAAATAGGGCTGTTTGCATAAGAATATTTTACCATATTTCATTTAGACTGTGCATGTGGTAATATTTTGACAAATATTCTTGCAATGGTACATGAAAAACATAAGCAGAACATTCCTGTCTCACGAATTAAAAAGCAGGCGATTGCGGCTATCAAAGAATCAAGAAAGCTTGATGAGAAAAAAAAGTTTCTTTTAGGTAAGGAGGGTCAGCAAAAAGGAAGGGAAGCAGAAGATCGGTTCCTTAAGGCTTGGGAGGTAAGAGATTCATTTGTTTTATCTGTAACTTCACGCCGGGCTACTTTGCATGAAGACCATTATGAAAAAACTGATGCGTGGGTTGAAATAAAAGGTTACGAACCATTTCGAATTCAAATTAAGGCTCGTCATGTAAAGAAAATAGAGCAGCACGAATTTCGTTGCAATGGAATTATTCTTGTTGGAGTTCATCCAGAAAATAAATACGAAAAGATTCGAGAAGATACTCTCAAGCAGATTCGTTATTTATTGAATACTGAAAGAAAAAAAATTACTTTTTAAGAGCGAGATCACTTCGCTCTTTTTTATATCAATTTTCCTAAGTACGTTTTGAGTGTATAAATCCAATCCTCATCATCTGGTGAATTTTCGAGTTTTGATTTGAGAAGCCATTCGAGATAGCCTGAATCTGATT
>CAZPHJ010000006.1:0-25979 GCA_964586755.1 uncultured Candidatus Saccharibacteria bacterium
GCAAGAAGACAATAACTCTTGTTGTCTTTTTCGTTGACACAGCCGAGATCGTTTGCGTTGGAGTCTGCTGTCGCATTTGGTTCGATACTCACCCCAATACCAAAAATTGATTTTGGAGCCGTCCAGAATCCAGTGTCAGGATCTAGTTCTGAGCCCTGACCAATCCGTGATTTGGGAAATGCTGGAAGGTCAATAAGGGGGCGTATACAGTATGCACCATCCGGTAAACCATTTGGAAAATCTGGTGGTGCAAATGAATAACTAATTTCTTTTGTTCCTATCGAAACGGCTGGAATGGTAATTTTTGGAGAAATTGGCCCACCAGCAGAACAAGTATACTTTGCTGTTTTGCCTTTTCGGTTTGCAATACCGAGCTCAAGGTACCCAATAGCTGTCATAGGTATGTTTGAGACAGACACTTTTATTGTTGCGGTTTTTTCAAAAACATCAACTGATCCAAACGTTGCAGTAGGCGTAGAAACTCCTTTAATACTAAATGGCTTTCCTACACTGTTGCCTATTGGGTATATTCTCGATCTGTTATCAATAGCATATGGTATTGCCACATAGTCTCCTCCTGCAACTATTCCCGTGATTGTAGCAGTGAACATCCCGCTATGATTATCCTCTCTGTTAAATTGGCAAAATGTGGGGCCAGCGGTTGGGTTTGAGCGAAAACAAGGAACCTGTTTAAGTGATTCGACGTCAGGTTTTCCGTCGTCACCCGCGAGCCCGTACAATACAACCGGATTGTAGTAGTTGTCATACAGAAATGTTCCTCCCTCGATGTTTACAATTCCTTTGATCACAACTCTTGTTGTGTCAGTGGTGTCCGGGATAATGGATATTATTTCTGCGAGTGGTTCTGCGGCTTTTGTTATATTATTCGCAAACAGAAAAAAGCCTATGATTGAAAAAATAAGGAGAGAAGATTTGAATATTTTTTTCTTCATATTATTGAAGGATTAAATTCAAACGTGCGGTTCCTGACTGGAACAGCTTGGTAATGTTTGTGACCGCAAGCTCAAGCGTGGCAGTTCCTGCTGAGTTTGATTCACGGTGGAGAAAGAGTGCATTTGGGATGGCAGGCGTACCAATCGGTGAGCCATTTAACTGCCACTTGTATTCAAGAAGTGACGAGGACGGATTACCTGGTGAAAAGAAGTACGGCATTGCAACGATTGATATATCGCTAGTTGATACTGTAAATGAATCAGTGAGTTCTGTGTTGGTAAGTGGTCCATACAGTGGGCTTGATGCATAGAGTCGAAGCTCTGGGTTTACTGGAGTGACGACGGTCTCTCCACTTGTGGATGATCCCCCATCACGAGAAGAGACATCCACCAAGATGTTCTTTCGGGTATTCAAATAATCCATCTCAGTAAAAAAGAAATTCTTTCCGTACCCCGAACTTGCTTGTTTTTTTTGATATCCTTCTTCCCAGTTGTATACAAGAATCTCAGGTGCAATACGGCTACCCGCTACGGATACGATTTGTGGAAGGGCAACCACTTTTATTTTTGATTCAGACGTTGGCATTGCTTTGCCTTTGTAGAATGGTGGAACAATCGAATCAGTAGCTTGCCAGATCAAATCCACCGACATTGGAGTAATGGAGATATTTTTTGTGACCGGAATGGAATTTGTGGGAGTGATTGTTGCGACCACACGTGTTCTTTCGCCAAGACCCTTTGTAATAACCTTGAATGAAGTGACCCCGATTCCACCCTTTTGGGCAATATTATCTACAGACCATTCGATATACGCTGTATCAATGTTAAAAGAAAAACTTTTCAAGTAGATAGTGACGGTTTCGTTCGGTCCAGGATTCTGGGGAATCATCTCAACAGAAATCTGCCCAGATGTCTGCGCAAAAAGAGTTCCAGAGAACGGAAGTGAAAAAAATACGATAGAGACAATTAGCAGTAATCCTTTGCGAAACATACAGTTATTATATAACAGCATGAACTGAAATACGAATGTATACTTCTCAATACGGAGAGGAAATTTTAGCTTTTTACTGCCTCGGTGAGAGCTGTACGAGATTTTTGGAGGGCAAGAATTTGTGAAGGGTCGCTCGTGATGAGTTGGTCTTCTGTGTAGGAAGAAATAATCTTGATTGCTACGTGTTTGAGTCCAGCAAAGAAGATTCCCTCCCCTTTGTTACATTCAAGCAAAAGGTACTTTTCTTCGTCAGTGAGATTAAAAGTCTTTTGGAGTACGTCTACCGTCGATGGTGATTGTTTGAGAAGGAGTTGCAGTGATGAGTTGGTCACGATTGGCACACCATATGGACTCTTCATAAAGTCGCCCACATCTTGTGTGATTGTAGCGAGTCCCAAGAAGTATTTGCGTCCACGCTTGGCAATAGAAAAGAGGAACGATGCTGTGTCGTCAGATTTCATCATCCACCACGCTTCATCTACGACCAATAGGCGCTTTTTGATATTTTTACGAACCTCATTCCAAATGAAGTGGGTTACGATATACATCGCAGCTGGCTTGAGATCATCTTCCATGTCGCGTACAGAGAAAACCACAAATTTTTTGTTGATATCTACGTTTGAAGGTTGATTGATAAACCCCGCCCATGATCCGTGAGTGAATTTTGAAAGGCGAGAAACAATTGACTCTGTCCCCTCCATGCCGGTGAGTACCATTTCAAAGTCTGAAAGAAGTGGTGGTTCGATTTGTGAAAAATCAGAATCTGGTGTGATGTCTTTGATTGCGTAAGTTTCCATGATTGCACGGTCGACGAGAGCATCTTCTTCTGGAGAGAGTCCCCCAAGCATAATACGGAAAAGACCAACGAGATTGATTACGTTTCCACGAAGTATGTCTGCGCCCGTCTCACCCTCTCCCGGAAGTGGAAGATCGAATGGATTGATGTGAGAGCCAGAATTGAGTGAAATGTTGAAATAGCGTCCACCAAGAGCTTCTGCGAGGCGTTCGTATTCACGTTCTGGGTCGATTACGATGACTTCTGTATCGAACATAAGACAGCGAATCACCTCGAGTTTGGTTGCGTATGATTTTCCGGCACCAGAGGTGGCGAAGATGATTGAGTTGTAGTTGTCGAGGCTGAATCGGTCGAAGATGATAAGTGAGGAATTGTGGCGATTTACCCCGTAAAGGATTCCTTTGTCTGAAGTGAGGTCAAATGATACGAATGGGAAAAAACTTGAAAGTGGTTCCGAGTTGAGCTTTTGATAGATTTGAAGACGGTCGTCTTCGAGCGGAATAACACTCTTGAATCCATCATCTTGCTGGAAGAGGGCTGGCTTGAAATAAATAAGCTTCGCTTCAAGAATTGATTTGATTTCATTTTCGATTTTGAAGAGTTCTGTTTCGTTGTCGGCGTAAATAGTGAGATAGAGCCCTACATCAAACATCTTTTCTTGCGCTTGTGTCAAACGGTCTCGAAGCTCTTCTAGATTTCGGTTTGCCATGTCAAGCATTGGGTCGCGCACCATCCCCTTTGCTTCGCGGGTCATTATTTGACTCTGAACTTCGGCTACCTTCTTTTGAAAAGTGCGGAGAATTTGTGCTGTTTCAACAGGGTGAATGGTGATTGATATATCAAATACCTTATCGAGATTGATGATTGGAGAGAGCCAGTTGTCGGTGAGGATCGATGGGTATGAAATGACGAAATAGGTGCGAGCAATCTTGTCTCCAAGGTTGAGAGACTTGGGTTCAATTTTGAGTGCAGAGGGAGCAATAATATCTTTGAGCTCGAGCGATGCCGCCTCATATATTTGCTCAGGAAAAATAGGCATGGCGTTTGCCTGAATGCGAGAATTGTCACTATTCTCCTTTTTTTTGTTGAATAATCCAAAGAGTGCCATAGAATGTTTGTAAAATAAGAATGATGCTCCGTTATTTTGCTTGAGGCATATCTCCAAGCGAAATAACGGGCTGAATGTCTCCCGGGTTGAATGTCTTATAAAATAATTCGATCACCTCTTCTGTTTGTAGTCTTTCTGTACGCGCTCCACACGAACCAAGTCCAGAAGAAATAACATTTACCCGTTCGTCGAGTTGGGTTCTTTTTTCTTCAAACGCGGCAATCTCATCTTTTGTTTGAGAACCGCTGTTTTTGTTGTTTCCAAGTATTCCCCCAAGAAACCCTTTCTTTGTAGAGAGTATCGCTTCGTCGTATGGAATTACTACATAAAAATATTTACGCATGATTGCAACTTGTTCTGTAAATTCACGGATGAAGCTTATGTACCCTGCGGTTTGGAGCTTGAGGAGTGGTTCATGTTGGTCTTTCATTTTGCCTTCGAGCATGAGGAGGTATGGCCTAATGTCGAGTCGGCGTGACTGAACAACAATCTGAATAGGAAAATCAACAGAGTTGAGGAATGATTGAAACTGGTTGATTGTGGCAATTTGTTCATCGTTCGATTTGAGTGCTAGGTTTACCGAAGATACTGCTACGATTGCTCGAAGTCCGCCATCTTTCAAGACAATAGTCCCCTCTCGGACCTCTTTGATGGGAACAAATTCTTGAGTTGCTTGTGCACTTAATGCCATGAAATTATTATAGCACTAGAAGCAGATAATGCTGAGTGAAATTTGTACATCATTTCGGATATAAAAATGAGTTACCCCCATTTTGTCATCCCGGACTTGGTCCGGGATCCATGCGGACCGTTTATAACTCCAAGTCTTTCCACTCAGGGTTCGTTGACTCAATTAAATCTATCTTCCAAATTCTTTGCCAATTTTTTAATTGTTTTTCTCGAGTAATTGCTGAATGAACATCGTTGGTTTCTTCGTAATGTACAAGGTTGTTCACTTTGTGTATTTTTGTGAACCCATCAGCAAGCTTGTTTTTATGCTCGTATATTCTACATTTTAAATTATTTGTTACACCTATGTATAGCGTGCCTCGTTTTTTGTTTGCAAGTATATATACATAGTATGAATTATGATTCATGCGAATGGATACCGGATCGGGGTCCGGTATGACAAAAGCGGTTTATCTTTTGTCTAACACGTCCAATCCCCAAGCGATGTCGTGTAGTTTAGATTCGGAGATACGAGGTATGTATTGTATTTGTTCCTGTGATTTAATGTTTTCTTGATCTTTTGTTTTTTTACTTTGTTTTTCTTTTTTCCAAATATACAATTTGTCATTGATTGCATAGTTGAACATAGCTTCAATCGTATTTATGAGGGGCTTTTCGTTTACCTTCCAGAATGCCAATCCAAAACCAAGCGCTCCAAATCCGAACCCAAGTGGGATATAGAGATACCAAGGCAAAAATTTGTAGCACAAAAAGACCATACCACCTGCCCCAACGAGATATGCAAACTGCTTGAACGTAAACGGTCCAATAACCTTGTCTTCAACATCGATAAATTGAGGAACGGCGAATTTCATATTTTTATTATATCACTAGAAACAAAAAAACATGGGTAACCCCATGCTTTCTTGTTTATCCAATCGGTTCTCTGTACGGATCGCTCCTTGTTGGAGACATAGGTGTAGTTGGAAGATTTGCTGGAGGTGTCGACTTAAGAACAGAATAATCTGTAGTTTTTGTTGGCATAATTACACCAGCACTGTTAAGTTTGTCAGCTACCATTCCAAGCGTAGGTGTCTTTGGAGGATTTTCGATTCCTTTAAGAATATCACTACGATTTGGCATTTGTGAGGTTTGAATAGGTGCAACAGGCTTTGGGGTTTCTGTGAGAACTACACCAGATTTTGCGAATGCAGATTGGATTGTCGTTGGGGTTGGTGACACTGGCGGAGTGACTCGAGGGATTGAGTTTGGTGTAGATGTTGGAGTGTTTGATATTGCAGGAGTCGCTGATACTAATGGTTTATTGCTAGAATCTGGAGTCTGGGCTGTAGACTTTGGTTCTTCTGGTGCTGGTGTAAGATAATCAATCGGTTCTTTTTTTGCAGCATACACTCGCTCAAGCGATGCTCGAATCGGAGCAAAAACTTGTTCGTTGATTTTTCCTACAAGCAAATCAACCTCAGTGTCATTCTTTTTGAGTTCAAGCTGGAGTTCGTCGCGAAAATCCTCAGGTTTTGTCATTCCAAGGAGTACCATTGTGGTCTCGGTTTCCATAATACCAAGTTCTTCGTACGTCATCTTCTGCTCCTTGGCGAGGTTAAAGAGTTTTTGTTGGTATGCGTCATCGGTAATCGCCTTCTTGATGTCGTCAGGAAGAAGTTCAAATCGAGCAAAGAGTTCCTGTTTTACTCCAGAAAATTGCTCGTCGATAGTCGCTTTTGTTACAGTCTCAGAAGTTTGAGCTGTATTTGTTGAGACCACGTTTATTTTTGTTACTTCGTCTGCCATATATATAGTATAAGATACAAACCCTAAACTTCAAACCCTAAGTTCTAATAAGTACAGTATTGATTTTTGAGTTTAGTTTTTAGTATTTACAGTTTAATTAATGATGTCCGCCACCCCCTCCACTGTGGCCACCACCTCCTCCTCCCCCTGCTTTGAATTTGAATATTGAAGCGAGCTCAGCAAGGAATCCTGATCCTGGAGTGTGATATACACCGTGTTCGTGCTCGTGTTTACCTCCTGGTTCTGCAGCATGGTGCATTGCTTCAGCTGAAGTATAGCTACTGCCGACACGTCCACCAAATGCTTCAGCTCCAGCTTCTCGAAAAGCTTGTGCGACTCCAAAACCTATAGCGCCACCAATCCCTCCAATAGCAGTACCAAGTGCTCCAATATTTCCGGTAAGTCCTCCAATCAATGCCGCGCTTCCAACATTGAGTATTGCACGACTCCAATTTCGGGTTCCAGCTTTACTAGAGTCGACATGATAATCCGTGACATTGCCAATAGCGTCTCGGTCTATATGTGTGTGATATCCAGAATCTTCCGCTTTGTGAGCAAGATAGGCACGAGTCGCCCCTTTTTTGTTGCTTTCAAGGAGTTTTTCAAGCCCATCGCCTCCAAGATAAGAGATGTTAAGGCGGTTTATATTATCTTTACTTACCTGAACTCTATTACCATTATTATCTAGTATGTAATTACCGTGCGCATCTGTGGCATCAGTGCCGTAATCAGCGCTCGTTAATTTCTTTTGTGTGCCATTAGCATTTTTTGTCCCTTCCTTTATTGCTGAAAGTTTTTTCTTTTCAGCTTTCCACTCATCTTCTGCGGCGATAATCATTCCACCATTTACGCTTTTTTGGTCAGTAACAGCTTGTTGAGCAGCAACCACAAGTCCATTTTGAGTAGTAAGAGCCGCATTTTTTGCTGCGACTTGAGCAGCGTCAGTCGTATCAATTTCTTGGTCAAGTATTGCTTGGTAAGCTGCTTTTTTTGCTGCCAGATCATTTTCTAGTGGCGCAAGAGCTTCTGCTGCAGCTTCTTTTGCATCTTTATAGAGGTCTTCTTTTTCGTCAGTTGTGAATTGTTGTGTAATAGTAGCTTCTTTCTTTTTTTTCTGTTCCTCCTTGATCAATCTTTCGTTTTCTAGATTATATTTCAGAGTATTGGCAAACTTTTCTGCCTTTTCTTGTTTGCGATGAATGAGCGCATCAAGACCGCCAGCGGTATTTTTTGCCGCAAGTGCACCAAAACTTCCCAGATTTATGCCTGTTGCTCCAGAAATTGCATTAGCAACGCCTGTGTGGCGAGCATCAAAGCTTGATTTACCAAGGAATTGACCACTTTTAACCAATCGCTCCCCGGTAAATTGTTTGAATGCCCTCGTAAACTTCCCGCCACTTCCTTCGCCAGATGCCCATTTGTTGAATTTTTCGTTGCCAGCAATCTTCTTCCCAACGAATCCTAGTGTTCCCTGCCCTGCAAGTGCAAGACCACCAAGTGCTGCACCACCGACAAGTCCAGCTGCTCCACCTGCGATGACTTTGGTGCCTTTTAGAATCATTCCGCCGATTTCTCCGGAGGCACTTTCTACGATTTTTGTAGCTTTGAGGATGAGTGTGATGACTATGGCACACTGAATCATCACAAGGACGAGAATGATACCGGCTGACATGTTTGTTGTATTTTTAGGAACAATTGGAATATCGACAATGAACGTCACCAAGAGAAGCAAGAAAAAATATATTGGCGCAGCAAATGCTGCCTTCATTAGGTTTGAGAACCACTCATCCCAGCCGAATCCAGCCATGTGTTTTGTTGCAGGTAAAATTGTAGACACAAAAGCAAATGGCGCAAAGATGATTGCGATAAAGAGGCTGATCATGCGTCCGATGAGTGAAATGAGTGCCACTCCAAAACTGTATGCAACCACAAGATACATACAACCCACCAGGATTAGTATTGGGATAATGACACCCGAAGACACTTTTTTGTCGACGTCTTTGGTGCAGTCTTTATTTGCTTCTGTAAAGAGGCCATTTTTTTTCGCACAGGCAAGCTTATCGTAAAAATCCTGGTTGCTGAAAATCTGAGGTTTGAATCCAGCTACGATCGTTTCTGAAATCGGCTTTACTTTTTTAATGAGAGTGTGATTTTTGAGTTGTTCCTCTTCTTTCTCTGTATTTACTGGTGTTTTTTTGTCTTTTTGGACAGTCTCAATTTGATTGTAAAAAACGAGTGCGAGCGAATTGGATACGTCCACCACTACTTCTGTTAGAAAAAAGCTAAAGTTGATAAGTATGGCAATAACGACCACTGAACTTAGCATCTTTTTTGGATTTGCACCACCGAGATCCATGTCGAGTACAAGGGAGAGTGCGGCAAAAAGCAATATGAGAATGAAGAAGATGTTGGCAAAATCGCGAGTGACAGTCCAGCCTTTGGTGAGAAGGTCGCCTTTAGTATAGAGAGCACTTGAGAGTGTGAGACTTGCGCTAACATCAAAAGCTTTTGCAGCTACGGTCATAGCCCACGCTCCAAGTTGGTATGGAATAACGTAAACAATACGAGAAATACAACCAGGTATTTGTGTAATTCCACATTCCTCCAAATATCTATGAACATTTGCTTCAGGTACGTACGTTTCTGCGGCGAACACGGAGTTTGCCGTGAGGCGAACTCCGTGTTCGGGTGATAGCGTTGTTGAAAAAGGCAATGCGATGCCAACAAAAATTGCTATCGAAAAAATAAGTGGAACGATGCGTTTCATCTACTTTATTATTGTATCATCTTGTTGCGTAAGAGTCTCTAGAATTCACGAAAACAGATGCAGTTCGAGGCGAAAACCGTATTTTACACGGAGACGTATTTGATATACGTTGAGTACAAAATAGGGTTTTTAACAATGAAATGCGCTGTTTGCGTGAGTTATATTAATACATCCCCAAAAACTGCTCAAAAGTGGCAAGTGCATTCGGAATTGGTTGGCCGTTGATTGTGACAATATCGTCGTTTCTGATTTCTTTGTCAGGGTTATATCTTGCACCAAGCAGATTCTTCATGTATGCGATTTCTCCGGCGTCCTCTCCTCTCCTGTAGTAGTGGTCAGGAAGAAAAGACTTTCCTTCTGGTTTTTTGAACTGGTTTTTGAAAGATTCTGGTATCTGTGATTTTAATGATGATGGGTATGGCAATCTCATAAGATTGACATCTGCGATATATGGTTTTTTTCCTCCCTCTTCTGTGGCGTTTGTCTCAGAATCGTTGACTAGGTCAACACAGACATCGAGGTATCCCCCGTCGCCAGTAATACTATCGACTTTGTCGATAACGGTATCAAGGAGAGCTTCTTGTTCTTTGATGTCCTGATCAGAGTGTAGGTCTGGAGCGAGAATATTGAATGTGTCGTTTATTCGACGGAGTTCTTTTTGGTATTCAGTAAGTTTACTAATACTTGTCTGGTTTACAAGATTGATCTGACTTTGGTAGAAGTCGTATCCAGAAATGGTATTGTCTGGACATTCTACTGTAGAGCCTTGTTCGTCGATACACGTGTTTGTTCCAGGAAAACCTTGGAATGTACCATCACTTTTTGGATCGAGATTAATGTTGTTCTGTAGGCGATATATTTTCTTGCCGAGAGCAATGAGTTGGTACACCATACTCTTTTGTTTTTCGATAAGATCCTTGTTGTCGATAATCGATTGTTCGTATGTGGCAATGTTTGGGTATTCGGTGTTGTTTAGGGTGATGATAGATTGATCCATGCCTGACTTACGGATATTGACCGAAGAATATTCTTTTGTGAGAGCTTTTTCATATCGAGAAAAGAGCTCGGCAATAATACCAGTGGCTTTGTCATATCCATTTACTTTTGCATTTACTGCAACAGGAACTGTGTTGTTGATTGTCAGACGATCAATTCCCAGTGTCTTTTTTATTTCAGGGCTGTTGTTTGACAGTGCACCACTCACCATAATTCCATAGAAATTTTCCTCACGAACATCTCCAGTTATATCACTAATAGCTTGGCTGAATTTATTCAAATTGCCACTCATATCCATGATTTTTTGGAATTTTGAGTTTGCTTGCCAGAGGTCAACTTTATTTGCATCTTTTGGCCAGCCATCAAGCTCACGTTCTAGGTCTTCGAAAACTTTGTTTTTCCAATCTGGACGTGGGCCTGGAATACAGTAGTCGAGCTGGTAAAGTGCTGGAATAAGTTTCTCAGTTTGTTCATTTTGTTTGTCGAGTATGTCTATGTATCTTGGGTTTCGTCTTCCCATGACGTTTTTCCAGGTGTTTATTTGTGTTGCATCCCATCCAAATGCAGTAGTTTTGAATTTGAGATCAGGCACAGTAAGAGACTTTTCGATATCGGTACTTGGAATAAGCTGGAGTTCTCTGTTGATGATTCCAACAAGGTTTGATCGATACACTGGATTACCCTCTTCATCTTCAGTTGCGCTTGTTGCCTCTTTTCCTGATGGATGAAGATCAAAGATATTTGTCTGAAAGCCGTCTCCTGCATCAAGGAAACTTGTGTTGGAACCAGAATAATTACCGCCTTTTATTGTGTTTGTGGCATAGCTTTGGTTATTGCCTATTCCATCAAAATCAATCGGTGTGCCATTGTTGCCACCACTCGTCTCTTCTGAAAGTGCGTTTAGGCCTTTTTGTACAAAGTGATTGATGAGTGCATCAAATATGGCAGTGAGATCGGTCGAAAGATCTTGTCCGAGTCCAAGCTGGTCAAATGGACTTCCCAGTGCTTTGTTGAGAGTTGATTGTACGACGGACCCCGGAGTTTGGTTCATCCATTGCTGACATACATTTTTTGAACTGTCAGTACTATTTGGATCGTAGTCACGCGGCTTGAGACATTTTTTGAGGTCGAGGAATCCCCCGTTTCTCTGAATTTGGTCTCGAATATCTTGGGCTGGGCTGTAATTGGTGTCCGCGGTTCTGCTTGCTAGCGTTTCTGATGCGTGTTGGCTAAATCCAATAGGATTGTTTTGCCACTCTGTCTGACTGAGAAACGCATCCCATCCACCAATGGTAAAATCAGCTGCAAAATCTGCGGATGTCATGCCCGGATATCGTTGTGATATGACATTGTTGAGACTGTATCTTGCTGCACTTTCAAATGTGGTACTCGTTGCTTGAATGAGTCCTTGGACAACCATTTTTCCAAAAGGATAATTGACTGGGTCGAATCCAATAACAGAAGCAAATTGCTTTACTGACTGATCGCCAATATTTTTTAGGAAAGTTTCGGTGTCACCGATGTAGAGTGGTCCCCCACCTTGAAAACCGCTGTTGATCCAATTGATGGTCGATACGGTGAGTTCTTTGAGAATTGTTTGAGAGACGGCTCGTGCAATAGCGTTGGTACAGGTGAGTTTCTTTGTGGTTTTTGCAGCTTCTTCGGCTGCACGCTCTGTGTTCTTTTTGACTGATTCATCTTGGACGGGAACGCTTTGGCCTGTTTCAGTAGTGTTGCCACCTTTACCGCCTGTGCTGCTCGTTGGCTTGTCTTTACCAAACAAATTGGAAAGACCAGAATGTATGGCGTCTTTGTTACAGGAGATTGCTGCCCCCACTGCGGGACCTGTTGCACCACCTACGAGACTCGTGAGGTCTGCAGAAGCTTGCTTTACATGTGCACCAAAAGAACCAAATACAATAAGTATTAGTGCAAGTAGTGATGGTACGCGAAGTTTTTGTTGTTGCATCATATATAGTATACCCACCCACGGAGTTTTTTGAAAGGAATCGTGTGGTGATGAAGCAAAAAAATGAATCCCTTTGGAGTGATTACACACCAAAATAGAGATTCATTTTTTCGACAGCTTTGTCAGATTTATTGCTCGCATCAATATAGTCACTAATACCTGTCATGCCCGTAAGTGCATCAGAATACAACAATATAACCTTTGGAATTGCGAGACTCATCACATTCGTGGCATTGATGATATCGAGTGCTGTAGGACCAAGATCGCTCGGAGTCTTTAAGGCAAGCATTTTTTTACTGATATCTCCATATGCGGTGACGTATGGGGTAAGTTTTGTTAGGGCATCTTGTCCTCCAGGGCTCGCACCTTGGTACATAATGCCTAGCTCTGAACCGAGTTCTAAATCGGAATAGAGCTCAAGCAGATCCTCCATACTTTTTTTGTACGAGGCTCGTGTTTTTTCTGTGGATGGAACGAGAGCGAGATCGTTGAGACTGTACGGCGTTGGATTTGCTTGTTTTAGGTCTATGTCCTTCGAAATTGACTCGCTAATTTTGGCGAGAGATACGGCATTGAGTTCTCCTGATTGGTTGAGTGCAAGAATCGTAGAGAGGAGTGCTTGGCTAAATTTGTCGGTTTGACTTATAGGGACACTTGGATCTATCGGTGTAATGTTTGCTTGAGCCTTCTTTTCGTCAACGATTTTTTTGTTTGTCGGACCATCCCCTTTTGGGTCAACACCCCAGAGAGACTCTTCCCAGTCGGAAATACCATTACCGTTTGAATCTTGAGTAAGGAGGTCTTTGATTGTGCCGTCTGCTTCGACGAGATTTCCTTTGTTTTTGGTAAAGATAGAATGTGATCCAAAAAGACTTCCAATAACAAGGACAATTGTGACAAGGCCGGCACAGATTCCAATAACCATCACAAATTTTTTGCTTGGTAAGTTGTTTTTTATTTTTTCAAAGCTAGACATTGGCATAGTGTTTTGTGAGATTTTTTGTAATTTTCGTAAATGCACCAGCGAGGAGTGTTTTTGCTGCATCAATCATGGATGTTCCTGTTCCTGGTGCGGAACTGTACACACCAGTTGCTGTCGCAATGAGAATACATTTTGGATATGCGGTCTGAGTGCACTGTGTTGTCTGTAGTGTGTATGAACCAAGTTGCCATCCCCCGATGTTGTTAAGGTTGTTGTTGTTAAAAACTTTTCCACTACCATTGTCGTAGAGCATGAGCATTGAATGACTGGCTTCGTCTTTGATGACGTGGACGTTTGTACCACTGCAACTACACATGCTACTGTCATATATCAGTGTTTGCATTCCGCCAAAATATTGGGCACTGCTCCCAAAGGCAAACGCAAAATGGGGTGCAAAAAATGCACCGAGCAAGACAATTCCGAAAACTGATATGCGAATACGGGTCGTTTGCATAAGTACAGTATACATCAAATTCCTTTAGTAATGTTTACAGTAATCGGGATTATGTTGCTCAATCCCGCCTCCGTTTTTACGCTAATTGTGGCTGGGATGTACCAACCATCCTTATATGGAGAGTCTTTTGAAGCGATTGAGATCATTTCTTTGAGGACAGATTTCCTGGTTTCTGGATTTAGATGGCTAATTCCCTCAAATACTTTCTGGCTGAGAGATAGATTTGCCGTAAAGGTGATAGATTTGCCATCTGTTGAAGGAATACCGGTAAATGTGTCCTTAAAATCAATTGAAAGAATGATATCGTTTGATTCCGTAAAATGATCACCATAGATTGTGATTGTATCTCCATTGCCAAAGACATCTCTTGATAGGTTATGGATAACCGGAGAAGTAATTATCTCCTCTGGGGATGGTGCTGTCGTTGATTTTGGGGCAGGTTTGCTTGTTGTCTTGGGTGTATCTGTTTCTACTTCTTGTAGGGAGATAAAATTACCATTCGGTTCGTCAAATGATAGAAAAGGGAGATTTTTTTGGACCGAAATGAGGGCAGATTGTATCGCCTGCTCTTTTGTGTACTGTTTGATCAAAAAGGCACCGAAAGCAAGGATGAGTAATCCGATGGTTATATATATAAAACGTTTGCTTGGCATCATACGTTCTAGTATATCACCCAGAGTTACTACTCGGATGTGTGGACTACAGTTTTTTCTGCAATCAAAATCCATTTTTCGAGAGGAATATCTTCCGCTCTAGCTTTTTCTGAAATGCCGAGTTCTGTAAACAAAGATGCAATTACCTCAATCGGGGCAATCTTTTCTAAGTTGCGTACAACAAGCTTTCTTTTGTGTGCAAATCCTGCGTGTAACACATCAAAAAAATGAGTAATTTTGGAACTATCTGAAAAGTGTTGGTTTGAGATATTTTCGACAAGTAACACAGCTGAATCCACTTTTGGTGCTGGACGGAAAGCGCTTGCGGGGACTTTGGTAATTATTTTTGGGACTCCAAAAGCTTTGACCGATAGTGAAAGAATGCTTTCTTTGCCATCCCGAGTGACAATGCGTGTCGCCACTTCTTTTTGGATGAGCACGACAAGGCATGACGGGTGATTTTTTTCTGTTAAAAATTTTTCAAAAATTGCACCGGTAATATAGTAAGGAATATTCGCCACTAGCTTATAACTGTTAGCTGATAGCTTATAGTTTTTTACATCGAATTTCATGATGTCAGCTTCAACAAGCTCCAGCTGGCCAGAGGAAATTGCAACCCCAAATCGTTCGGTGAGTTTTGGGATGAGATCCTGGTCGAATTCTACGGCGATGACTTTGGCACCAGTTTCAAGGAGGGCGTGCGTGAGCACGCCCTCCCCCGGTCCAATTTCAAGCACAGTATCAGATGCAGTTACTTTTCCCGCTGAAACCATGGCCTTGATTGCTGAGTTGCTGCGGAGGAAATGTTGCCCTAGAGATTTTTTTGCACGATGTGTCATAGATACATGTATCCTACACTACACACAGCGATTAGTCGAAATAGATGCTTGGAAGTGACTGCGGAATATCCGAATGCATTTCGATGAGTTCACTTGGTATGTCGTAGAGGAATTGTGACGGAAGTGAAATATTGCGTTGCCCAAAGATTGTTCGAGCCTGTGCATTTACAAGGTAAAGTTTCTCTTTTGCTCGAGTGACCGCTACATAGAAAAGTCGACGTTCTTCTTCCGAATCTTCAATTTTTGTCGAACGACTCGAACGCTCATGAGGAAAGAGTCCTTCTTCAAGACCTACAACGAACACTACACGAAACTCGAGTCCTTTTGATGCGTGTACCGTGAGCATGCGAACCCCCTCAGGTGAATCACGAAGCGCATCTTGGTCAGAACGAAGAGCGGCATCTTCCAAGAATTTAAGCACTCCTTCTTCAAGAGGAAGGGTGTCATAAATCGAGGCAAGTGTCGCAAGTTCGCCTACGTTTTCGATACGTTCTACCCCCTGTTCGCCTTCACTTTCATATTCTTCTTTGAGTCCTGTCTTCTCCAGTACAAAACGAATGAGTGCCGAAGGATATTCATTTTCTGATGCTTCTTTGATTGAATCAAGAATTTTTTCGTAATTACTAAATGCAATCTGTGTTTTTGGTGAGAGGGTATCTCTCATGCCGGCAAATATTTTTGCAATTGAAGCATCACCAATTCCACGCTTCGGTGTATTAATTGTTCGCTTCAGGTCGGCAAGAGAGTCTCGATTGAGTGCGGCACGAATGTAGGAAATGACATCTTTGACTTCCATGCGTTCGAAGAATTGTGTGCCAAGCACTCGGTATGGGACGTCGGCAAAAAGGAATGCTTCTTCGAGTGCTCGTGATTGGAAATTAGCACGAAAAAGCACAGCGATTTCTTCTGGCGGAATTCCGGACGCGATACATTTTTCACATTCGCGAGCAACAAATGCCGCTTCATCTACTTCACTGAATCCTTCGTATCGCACGAGTTTTTCTCCTGTGCCAAGTTTGGTAAAAAGATTCTTTGGGATGCGAACGGTGTTTTTGATAATGATTGCGTTTGCAGCATCAAGGATACGAGAAGTTGAACGATAATTCTGTTCAAGGAAGACCGTACGAGCTCCAGGAAAATCTTTTTCAAAATGGAGCATGTTCTTTATTTTTGCTCCACGCCAGCTATAGATGTTTTGATCGGTGTCTCCCACGACGCAAATATTTTTTTTCGGACCGGCGAGCAATTTCACCATACGATATTCCATCTCATTGGTGTCTTGGTACTCGTCTACATGAATGTACTGAAAACGGTTTTGATACATTGTGCGCACTTCTAAATTCTTTTCGAGCAGCCGGACCGCTTTGACAATAAGATCGTCAAAGTCCACCCCTTTTGATGCGTGTAATTTTGCCTCGTAATTTCGCCAAATGCGTACGGCGTCGCTTTCGGATTGACTCGCGATCTTATCTGTCATTGTGTCCGGTGTGTCCCCTGCCATCTTCGCGGAGGAGATGATGTGCTTCACGCGTTTTGGGTCGAGAACTTTTGGATCGATACCAAACTCGCGCATGCATTCGCGAATGATACTCTTGGCATCGTCTTCGTCAAAAATACTGAAGTGTTTTGTGAGACCAAAATACTGAGCATTCTCACGTATAATCATTCCGCCAAGTCTGTGAAAAGTCGTAATGGTTGGAAGTCCTTCAATTCGGTTTTTTATGAGCGCACCTTCGACTCGTTCACGCATTTCCCCCGAAGCCTTGTTGGTAAAGGTTACGGCGAGGATGTTTGTGGGTGAAACGCCACCCAAAATTAAATGCACGATGCGTTCTGTGAGTGTCTTTGTTTTACCTGCGCCTGCACCAGCCACAATAAGGAGCGGTCCTTCGGTGTGAAGTACTGCCTCGCGTTGTGCGGGGTTGAGATGAGAGAGATCGTGAGTGCTCATGAGTAAATATAATACAGGTTCTAGGTTCTAGTTGCTAGCTTCTAGAAAATACAAAGCTAACGCACAAAAAATCACTCCTAGAAGGGAGTGATTTTTTGTGGAGGAAGCTATTTTGGATCAATGTTTGGGTTCTTGGCAACAAATTCTGTTGCATCAGCTTTGTAAAGATTTTCTACATATTGTCCAAATTTTCCAGACTGAGAAACATGCGAATGTGCTACAGAGAGTGCTTGTATGTGTTTTAAGAACTTTTGCACTTCCGGCTTGAATTCATTGCTGTGTTGTTTGAAATGCTTTATGATCGATCCTGCATCCCGGTTTGATAGACTCTTATAAATGAGAGATCTTTCTCCTCCTGAAGGTTCTCCTATGAGATTTCGTTTTCCAAAATATTGATTCAAATCGTCGTGCATATCTCGATATGAAATATTGTGCACTCGGTTCCAATCAGACTTTGTGAAGGTTTCGACATTTTTTATTTTAGGAGCCGTATTTCCTGCCACCGGTCCTTCCTCGCGATTATGTGGGTATGGTTTTTTCACACTATCAGGACCTTCTTCGCTGTTGTGCGGATAGGGTTCTTTGACACTATCCGGGCCTTCTTCATTATCACTCGGTGATTTTGGGGTCACAGTAGTATCCGGTCCTTCCTCGCGATTATGTGGATATGGTTTTTTCACACTATCCGGACCTTCTTCATTGTTCTCTGGATGGGTCGACTGGTTTTGATTAGTGTGGTGGTGTTCAGCTGAAGTGTGGTGTCTTGGACTTCGATAATGGAATTCACTGTCTGGCGGTACTTCGGTAAATTCTCCGGTTTGAGGATCTACATGTCCGAGTAATTGAGGGTGTCCTGGTTTGAGTGTATTAACAAGATAAATATCTCCATCTGGTGAGATTCCTAATTCTGAACCTGTCCCTACAACAAGTGAATCCCCCTCAGTGTTTCCTGGACGAAATGCATGGAGCTTTTGTGCTTCCTGCCAAATATTACCCTTGAAGAATTCGGCAAGTTTCGGATTGCTTTGTTCTATCGCCTTAAATGATGGTGTATTTCGAAGGCGAAGCAGTGCAGAACCCACACCCTCACCCTTCTGGATTTTTACGTGTGAGAGAGAGCCTTCAATATCGTTTTGTGTGAGTTTTGGTTCTATGAGATCTGGATGATTGATTGTGTTTGGTTTTGGAGCAGGGGGTGTGGTATTTGTAGGATCTACTCCGTCGCCTTTACCACCCGGTGTCTCTGTGTGATGAAAAAAGTTTGCCACATATGCACCGAGCGTACCAAAACCTGCGCCAATAGCCATACTCTCTGCTCGTTGTCTCCACTCTGCTGCTTTTTGTGCGGTTTTGATTTGCTCCGCAATACTTCCTTTTTTCTCGCTAGTTTGAATTGCAGTCAGTAAGTTTTCACGATGTGCACCAGTTGAATTGGCGCTTTGAAATTGATTGTTCCAAGCACTGTCTTTTGTTGTTGCGAGATGTTTTGTGAGCGCTATTGCAATATCTGCTTCTTGGGTTGCAAGCATGAGGCTTACATGACGAGCATATGCTTCGTCGGGAGTACCATAAATCATCTCTCCTTTTGTGATTTTGTCCCCAATGTACTTGAGATGGGTTTCGAGTTGATTTTTTTTGTTTGCGATTTCGATTGCGCTTCCATTGTTTGCATTAAGCGCGGTGAGCTCCTGCGTAATTTTTTTAAGCTCTGTTGTGCGGCGTTCAATACGGCTCATTGCAGCGGCTGTATTTGGTTTTTCTTTGTTAGCAAGCTTCTGATTTCGAAGTTCCTTTGCCTGTGCAATGAGTTTTTCTTTTGCAATCTTTCCTCCTCTAAATGTAAATCCGACAAGACCTCCGGCAGCCGCTCCAGCCATAAGCAATGCCACGGGTACTCCAGCAAATGTTGTACCTGCAACAACGGCAGAGGTTCCCACGACTCCGAGTGTTCCGAGTCGTGTGGATGCACCGAGTATCATTGAAAGAATTCTGTTTTGGTTGAGATAGGCGCTTTTTGCATCAGAAAGCCATCCTTTGACTTTGTCCCATCCGTTTTGAGTTGCAGTAGCTTGTAATTCTTCGGCAGCTTTTGGGTTTTTTGAGAGCTGTGCGACAAGTTCCACCATTCGCTTGGTAAGTCCAGCGTCAAGCGCTCCGCGAGCTTCTCCTCCCATTCTATCTTTTGGATCCATTCCAAGTTCTGCTTGTTCGGCGCGAGCCTTGAAAACAGGTGCCATGTTTTGAATTGCTTGATCAAATGCAAGTTTCTTTGCTTGCCACTCTGCAAACTGTTTTGGTGTTGCTTCCTCTTTGATACTCCATGATTGTGGAATACGAGAAAACTCAGTTGCTGTTTTGTTTAGAGCAAGAGCCTGAGGAGTTCGGTCATTACCCTCAAGAATTTTTGCGTAGTCTATATATACAGACCCATCGTCTTCCCGAATTGCGTCAAGTTTGAGGTCTGAGTAGAGCTTGATAAGACTTCCACCTTTTTCGTTGAGGAATTTTTGCGCGTTGTCTTCTCCATGCAAAAGATCCATCAAAGATTCTTTCTTGTATCCACGAGAGAGATATCCTTTACGAAAATTGTTCCCAATGCCTCGCAAGAGTCCAGCTACTTTTCCAACGACAGGAATATCTTTTGCCCACTTTGGAGCACTCATCTTCTCCTTTATTTTTTCCGCAGCTTCTTTTTCGACGTGTTCATGAAGACTGTCGATTACTCCTTGAGCAATGAGCATTCTCTTCCCTTCCGAAAGACTTGGATCATTGAAGCCAGGCACACGCTCGAGCTTGTCGATAATTTCGTCGAGTCCATCCATCTGGTGCTCTGCTTTAAATGAAGCCTTGAACTTTTTATAATTCTCATTGTTTAGAAGTACTGCTGGTGCGGTTTGCGTTGAATCAGGTGTCGTTACAGAATCTTGAGATGATTCTTGTGAACGGATTTCTCCTTCAACTGCAGCAATCTTATTTACGTTGTTGAGTGCGATTTCATTTTCTCGTGGTGTGAGTGCTTCCCCCGCAATTCGCTTACGTGCAATTTCTCTGATTCGATCATCCGGAACCTCATTTCTATCTATATATTTATTCCATTCGACATCCAAAACAGTTTCAACAGTTTGAGTGTTCGATGGGGTTCCTGGTACTACGGCAACATATGTCGTTGAATTATCTAGGGTGGTAGATGTTGGTTTGCGAGGTTCAGGATTTGCCAAAGTTGTTGTAATGCCATCACTGGTGGAGCTGGTACGAGGAGATCGTCCCTTGTTGTCGCGCACGTCAAAAAGAGGAGTGCTTTTTGGCATTGCGCCTTTTACAATAGGCGCAGGTTTTATCACCGGATTGTCTATAAGATCAGAGTCTTTAAACTTGTATGTGAAAACGAGCTTGTTGATTTCCTCCGTGATTGTAGTGAGGTTTGCCTGGATCGGAGACGCTTCGTTTTTGGTAGTAGCGAGCTCTCCTTCTTTTTGGTCAAGCTTAGTAACGAGATCTTCAAGAATAGTGTCTATTTCCGGTACAATAGGCTCGGGTTCTGGTGGAATGACAACAGGATCGAGTGGAATTTTATTCTCGACTTTATACGTTCGAATCTCTCCATTTATTTTTTCAATAAGTTTTTTGATTTCACCCTCGTTCCACTTGTCTTTGTTCGGAATATTTTTAAAATCATCATTTATTTTTTTCTGGCGTTCGGTCGCTAGTCTTTTTGCGAGCACATCAGAGTCGTTATAGTTGAGATTTGCACCTCCGGGTACTATTTCTCCCGTTGGTCCAAGCACGTTAAAGCGGCCTTTAGGATCTTTGATAATAACCTGCCCATCTTTAGTAATTGCATCTCTGTTTGAGACTTGAATCTGGATACCATTGATATATGCAATATCAAGATTGTTTGTAGCGTCAATGATTTCAGGAAATACTTTAGTTGGAATATCTTTAGTATTAAAAAAATCATCAGCATACTTCCAGTCGTTCACTTCAAGAAGTTTTTTTGTTTCTTCTGAAAAATCACTGACAATGTACCATTGCAAAAGGCTCTCCTTGTTTCGGCGATCTTCAAGTTCATAGGTTGAAAGAACTAGCTTTTCATCGAGTTTTTTTAATTTATCGATTCTGAGAGCTAGCTGAAAAATCTCTTCGTTCTCCAGTCGGTGCTTGAGGTCTTTGTCAGCATTAGATCTTTTTTTGCTTGGAATTTTTTTGATTCTCTCAACTGTTGCCACTGCTGCATTGTGCAGTTGAATGCTTTTGTTGAGTATTGATTGAATATCAAGCGTCTCGATTGCAGGCTCGGTCTCGATTACCTTTGCTGGTTTTGGGACAGGAATGCTTTTTCGCTCCTCAATTTTTCTATTGAGCTCTTCGATTTCTTGCGTTAATTCTGCAATTTTTAAATTGAAGGGCGCGATGGCATCTTCCAATTCTTTCTTTTTTGCCACTTTTTCACGCCACTCTTTTTTAGCACCTTTTGCAGATTCGATAAAAGCCAAACGCTCTTCACGTTTATCGACAAGACCTGCAATGAGCTTTTGACGCTCTGCGATCTGTCTTTTAATGTCTTCAATTTTTGGCTCTGGCATTTTCATATATTATTGATTCAAACCAACCGTCTGCAAGAATTCATTTTCCGTTAGATCCTTGAGTTCTTCCGAGTCTTTTGGGGCAAATATCATCACCCCGCGGATAAGTCGAGTTCCTGGATATTTTTCCTTGAGTCTTTCGTAGATAGGCTCAAGATCTTTGGTGGAGTTTATAAAGAATCGCTTTTCTGTCGGATTATATAAGATGTAGGTATCATACCCGAGTGCTTTGGTTGTAATAAATGCAAGATTATTTTGTATTTTGTTTGTTTCAACCTTGCCTTTGCCGTTCGTGTACGAAGGAAAATTGTGATAAATGATTTTGCCAAGTTCTGGAGTTTGAGTAGAAATCTTGAGTATTTCCATTGCTCGTTCAGATCTGCCGACACCGGCAATCGCGGCACTTACATCGTAATTTGCCTGGTTGATATTCTTCTTTGCATCAAAAACTGCTTCCTCGCCATCAGCTTTTTTGTATGGAATACCCGAAGCAATTTCATCATCACTATATGGCTTCCATGGATTTCTTTTTTCTTCAAATGCTTTGATTACAGCCTCGATTGGCAAAGATTCTTTGGCAACTGAACCGTGCATCATCCCAAAGAGGGATTTCGGCCACATGTTTATATACTTCCCTTCGTCGAACGTTCTTCGTGTTCCACCGATTACTTTTTCGTCCACATAGGTAAGATTGTCGAAGTTGGTCATATATAACACAAAGTCTCGAATCCAAGGATTTGCTTGAACATATTCATAAAACTTCGGTTCTTCACAAAGAGTAAGGAACATAAGTTCTGTGGCAGAGGTAGGACGTTCTTTGTCTGTATTGTGATGATCAAGAAAGTTTTCTTTGAGCGTTGAACCTGATTGAATCGAGAAATTTTCTTGCCCCACGTCGATATATAGGATGGTGTCCTCCCCATCGCGCAAAGGTTCTTGTTTTTGCATGCCTTTTGGAACGCTCTCAGTGAAAGATCCTTGTTTGTATATCGTTTCGCCTGTGATTTGTTCAAATTGCTGAAGTAGCCAAAGAGCTCCTCGTACGTCATGGTCAGGTTGAATAATATTGATGAGTTCACCAATTTCGGGAGTGGTTTTGCTTTCTGCTTCGGCAATCATCTTGCCGGTTTCGTATTCTTTGTATCTTGTCATTCCTCCGTGAATGACAACACGGTCAATTCCCTTGCGAATGGTTGCGAGCATTTCCTGGCGGACTTCTTTATCCATCCTAAGTTGTTCTGGTACGGGAAGCATCTTGGTAAGTTCCATAATCTCATCGCGAAGGCGCTGACGCTCTTCCTCTATAGCTTCGATTTCGGCAAGGAGATTCTCCTCATTTTCATAGTATGACAAATTTTCATCAAGAGAAATACCTTCAATAGTGACCATGCTACTGGATAGTGACGGTGTTGTATCTGGTTTTGATACCAACCTTGGTTTTTTATTGTCGAGTAATACCGGATTGTCTCCCAGGTCAAAAAACGGATCAGTCGAAGCGATTGTCCCTTCAATTTTTTTATCACCAGCTTTTACTGTTAGGGTAAAAATAATTCCCGCATCTGTGGATGTTATCGATTTTATTGTTGCTTGAGCATTTTTTCTTTCACTGTCTGTCCAGTCGTAAGTGGTGAATCCATCAGGAAGGCGAATCACATCACCCTTGCGGTATGTGTTGCCGTTGCCCTGAATACCTTCAGAGCGAATTCTGGCAGTGGGTGCTATTGGTTCTGGAGAATGGATAGTCATAATGTGGAGAGAAATATGTTTCTCATAAATGTATACTACATATAGTATAACAACGGCGTTTGTAAAAACATAGGTAGCGCAACTGTATTTTGACAGAATACCATACTATATATTTATATATAATGTATAAAAGAGGAATTATTTTGAATGTAATTCCCTCTCCCGTATACTATATATATGCAAGAATCTTGGAACCAAAAAAAAGAAGAGGAAACAGGAATGCCCAGCGTTCCTACTTCCAAAATTACTAAAGCAAACAAGCTCAAGACTCTCGGTCTTGCAGCGCTCGCTACTCTTTCTGGAATGAGCGCTGATGCCCAAACGCAGAGTGGAGATGCGGCTCATGTTGAGAAAAATACTCACAATGAATGGATAACCACGAAAGATGTTTCGGGTTATAAAAATATTACCCAGAATGGTAAGCCTATTACCGAAGGGGTTCGGTATACCGATATCCAAAATGGGGATACTGTAGTCAATAATATTTTTGCTCCAAAAGTAGGCGACCCAATTGAGTTTCATGAAGGATATTTCAAAGAACCGACAACGTCTATAGATATTAAGAGTCCAGACCTGAAGATGACGCAAACAAGAAAACTTGAAGACGGCAGCTTTGAGCAAGATTTTGAGGCTGTTCGCAAAAAGGGAGACACAATTCGATATACTAAAATAGTCCCCTCTTCGAATGCCCCCCGAAAGAATGCTCCAAAGAATCTTGGTGTTGTGAATGCAGATATTCCGGTAATTAAGGAAACAAGTTTGTTTACTACCGGTAAAATAAAAAGACCACGCATCATTGTAGAAAATGCACCCCGTGTATCAAAAGAAGGTGTTCGAGGTTTTACTGGTCGAGCACCAGTACCAAGTATGGATATTGGCGAAGAGAGTGTCCCCGAAAAACAAGGAGAAATTTTTCATAATGGAATTGGTCCAGACCTTGAAGAGTTTACAGGGAATACTCATGCTTTCATTCAAAACAATACAATGCGATTCTATCGATGGATCAATGATGCCAAAAATTGGAGACGTATGGACCTTGGTACTTGGGGTAAAGTGCAAGATAAGCTTGCTTTTCTTGAAAGCAAAATGAACGAAGTGCAATCTTGGGAAAATGGCGGTGGTCCACATGATCCAATTGATTTTCGCACCGACCCCAATTTCTTGTTTGTAAAAACAATGATGGCAGAAAATCCAGCAACGATCGATCAGGCAATGGAGAATTGGAACACAAAGAGTGAAACTGAGCGAGAAAAAACACATGGTGCTCATTAAATTAGCAACAAAAAAACTTGAACCCCTGGGTTCAAGTTTTTTTGTTGTTTATTACTGTTGTGAATAATCGTATACGACTGCACCGTTTGGTTTTTTAGCAGTATTGCCTCGTACTTTCATTACTCGATTCTTAATCGTGGATGAAGTATTTGTTGTTTTCCTGAACAACTTCTTTTTTGTAACCGTCTCTACCTTTTTCTCGATGAATTTTTTGTCTTGTATTTCATCGGGAAGCCACTGTACTTTGATTACCGTTTTTCCATCCTCGAGTACGTTTCGTTCTACACGATGGAGTGGAATAGTTTTTTCTTGGCGGATTCGGTTGAGCTCGTCCTGAATTTCTTTTTTAATCTGGCCGATTTCTTTGATAACAAATTCATTGCCGTCAAATACTTCGCCTCCTCCAGCAACCCCGTTCTTGTGAAACGAGTATACGGTAAACGTACTCTTCCCTGTCTGCGTGATGGTCATATCAAGCACTTGTTTTTCGAGCTCGTTCAATGATGCATAATTCTTTCCCTCAATCGAAATTACTCCATTTTCATTTTTTGAGAGAGAAGCGGTGAATTCTCCGAAGTATGGCTGTGTAACAGTGCGAGTTCTTGGTTCGGCAGATATATTTCCATTTTCGTTCACAATATATTCTGTGGCGGTATTACCATCCCAAAGTTGAATTACGTATGGATCTTGCTTGCCCTCGCGTTCAGATAGTCTGATGTATTTTTCTAGTGCACCTGGAGTGCTTTTAAATGCATCCCATAATTTTGAATCCATTTTTTTCCAAAAGAAGTACGGCATATTCTCATATCCATCAATGTCGCGGACTCTGTATTCATGAATATTCCAACCTTCCTTCTTGAACCCCGCGCCTCTTTCAATAACAATGTTTGTGTCGATTGGTTTACTGCTCCATCCTTCTGGTACAGGAAGAGGGTCTCGCTCTGTTTTTTCGAATGGAATTTTGTTTAAGTAAAATTCCGTATCACTCGCACTTGCTGGAGCAACTATTGCAGGGTCGTGCTGTATTTGTTCAACAGTTGCTGGTATGCCCACAGTGTCGCGTCGGGTAACCACGGTACTTTCTTGAGTGATTACTGGTGACTGCACGAGTTCATTTTTTGTTGTTTTTTCAATTTGTTTTTCCGTGCCCTTTTTTGGCATTGGAGTGTAGACAATCTCTGGAGTCTTATTTGCAGTATTAGTCTCGAGTGAATTACCGTTCTCGTCTTGATAAGAAACCTTAATTCCACTGCTTGTTGAAGGCGTCTCAAACGTGCTTGTCGGATGCGGGGTGTTTCCGTTTGGTGGATTTGGATTAGTCCAATCTTTTATTGGAGCATTTTGTATTTCTATTTTTTGCTTTGGTGTTCTGGTGATTCCTTGCTTCTCGTCTTTGTCGATCTTTTGGATAAGCTCATTTAGGGTGCGTGGTTTTGCTACT
>CAZPHJ010000006.1:26079-28469 GCA_964586755.1 uncultured Candidatus Saccharibacteria bacterium
GTAAGAAACGCAAATCGAGTAATAAATTTGCGACCAGCATCCTTTATTTTGTTTACCCATGATTCCTTTTTTGTTTCGTTTTTGGGATTTTCCTGTTGTTCTTTTATTGCATCAATGGTTTCTTGATCAACATTAAGTCCTGCAAGGAGCTCAATATTGTTGCTCCCTGATTTGATGTATGCCTGGATAGCTTTCTCTTTTGTGTTTTCAGCAAGAAACGGTATGCGATGTAGCCGTGCTTGGTCAGGATTGGTTTCGATAAGATCTCTCCATTTTTTGAATTCAGAAACGTAATTTTGAATATTCTTTTCCTCCTGACTCTGTTTTTTTTGCGCTGGGGCTTCGTCATACTCCCCCGCACCGCTATGAGCCAGACTAAGCTTACCGGGACGTTCTTCCACATAGCTTTCGACGAGAGTTTTTTGTTGTTTTTCGGGAGAATTCTTTTTTAGGGCGATTTGTTCTCGTTCTTCGTTTGCTTGTCGTACTACTCGTTCTGTGGTTTCGGGATTTCTATTAAAGAGCCACTTGCTCATTTTTCGAGTGAGCCATGATGACTCAAGCTTGTCGTATGAAGAAAGCGGAGCGTCAACCGCCTCTTTTTGCGCAGGTTGTGGAGATATAACTCCCTCGTTCGGAAATACATTGGCTTCCGTTGGACGATGCTTCTTGAACTGGCCCATAAGATGGTCAATTTCTGGTCCGGTAAATACTCTTTCGCCGTGTTCGGCAACCGCTCGGTCGATTTCCATTCTGGCTTGGACCTCAATCTTGTCGAGTTCCTCTAGGGTGCGTGCTAGGTTTTCGTTGGTCCCCATTGCGAGGCTTAGGTATTTGATGAGCAGATTCTCAACCTTGGCTTTGGCCAAGAGTTGCTGTTTGCGGAGGCGACTTGCTTCGGCATCGTATGAAGACGGGTCGCCTTTTGAGGATTCGGCCATTCCTTGTTCGAGAGAAGCCGGGTTGCCCTGATTTTGTTCAAGTTTTTTCATGAATATTTATATAATCAAATAATATATACAAAATGTCAACTTTGTGTTTTTATACAAAAACCCGGTTGACTCGGGAGGTGGTCAGAGCTACCCTTATATATGCGAGTGCTCCCCTATATACTATATATAGTATAGTACTTCGCGCACTGTATGGCTACTGTTATTAACCCTTATATTATAAGGCTTAATAACCTTCTGACTGATTGTAACGGCTGAAATAACAAAAGAACCTTATATCTAAATGGTTTTGTGTGATTGTTACTTTCCGGCCACTTCGAATAGGCTTATAAAACCCCAAATTTACGACCCTCTACCCACAAAACCTTGTGAAATAAAGGTTTTACGTAGAGAGCGACATAGTTCCAAGAAAATGCTCGATTCGAGTATTGTTTTTGCAGCGTTAGTTTTTACTCTAATCCTTGTCCCCGTTTCTGCCGAGGCTTCGGTTTTTTCTCAATTTATTAAATCTGCCGAAGCTGTTGCAGTGGAACCATCTACCAGCGGTAAGGTTTCCAATTCTCAAAATATGCCACTTGCGATGGCTTCAATAGGACCAGGAATGCTCGACAAGGAGTCATCGGGGGCTGGTGATGTGGTTATCAATGATGCCGCCCTTGCTCCTTCGATTGGTCCCGTCGGGAACGAAAGTGCTGTCGATGAAGCTCCAGAAAATGGCGGTCAGATTTCCGTATATGTGGTACGCAAGGGTGACACGCTTTCTTCGATTGCCAAGATGTTTGACGTGACCAAGACGACAATTATTGCTTTCAACAACCTGCCTTCAGGCACAACCGTTCTCAAGGAAGGTACTGTGCTCAATATCCTCCCTATCTCTGGAATCATGCATACGGTCGTCAAAAATGACACGCTCAAATCGATCGCCAAAAAGTACAAGGTGGAAATTGGCGAGCTTGCGGTGAACAACGATATCTCAATTGATGATGATCTTCAGATTGGTGACACGCTGATTGTTCCTCAATCAAACGAGGCAGTTCCTGCAAAGCCATCCTCAAAAAAGACAACGACTGCAAAAATTCCTGCCTATATCAAAGGCGCTATTGATCTCGGAGATGTATGGGCTCGCCCGATTGCTGGCGGAAGATTTTCTCAAGACCTTCACGGCGCTCGTCATACTGGTATTGATATTGCCGCTCCGGCTGGAACTCCGATTATGGCTGCCGCGGATGGAGTCGTGCTTGTCGCTCAGGCAACAGGATACAATACTGGTTACGGACAATTGATTGTAATCAATCACACAATAAACGGTCGCAACGTGCAGACACTCTATGCTCACTCACGCAAAATTTTTGTGACTGCTGGACAGAGAGTAAGCAAAGGACAAGTGATTGCCGAAGTCGGACGAACGGGTCGTTCAACAGGAACTCACTTACACTTCGA
>CAZPHJ010000007.1:0-9135 GCA_964586755.1 uncultured Candidatus Saccharibacteria bacterium
CCGAGTTCGCTCATGACTGTCGTCACGCGAATTCCTTTCTGACCCACACATGATCCAACCGGATCAACATGTTCATCGGCAGAATAGACGGCGATCTTCGTACGAGCACCAGCTTCGCGGGCGATTGATTTGATCTCAACTGTGCCTGATGCGATTTCTGGAGCTTCTTGTGCAAAGAGAGCTTGGATGAATTTTGGATGCGTGCGAGAAACTTTGAGCGAAACTCCGCGTGGAGATTCTTCCACTGCATAGAGATATGCACGGATGCGCTCGCCACGGCGATAAAATTCGTTTGGAATTTGTTCTTCCTTTGGAAGGATGGCAGTGACGCGTCCGATTTCGATGTAGACGATTCCGCGTTCCAATTTCTGGATGATTCCAGAGATTACATCGCCTTCGTGTCCACCGAATTCTGTCATGATTGCGCCGTGTTCTGCTTCGCGGATGCGCTGGATAATGACCTGCTTTGCGGTCTGAGCTGCGATACGTCCGTAATCTTCCTTTGATTCAAGCGGGAATGCGATTTCTTCACCGACTACTGCATCAGATTTCATGATGCGAGCATCTTCGAGGAGGATGTGGTGTTCTGGGTTGTAGCGAACGCGTTCGTCTCCTTCTGGAAGTTCTGGAGCGTCTTCACCTTCTTCGATGAAGTACACGGTTGATTCGTCGGCAACTACTTTGATCTGAGAAAATTCAGTGATACCAGTTTCGAGGTTGAAATGCGCGCGAACGATCTGACCACGTTTTCCGTAGTCTTTTTTGTACGCAGCAGCGAGTGCTTGCTCGATGGCATCGATGATCTTTTCACGAGGCACATGCTTTTCAGCTTCGAGCTGATCGAGTGCGATATTGAGGGCTTTGAGGTCTAACATGGGAAGCTGTTAAGCTTTCTAGCTTTTAAGCTTTCATTGTTACGAAAGCAAAAGTAGTAGGCTCTATTAAATTTTGATAAAAAAATTGCCGGTCCAAAATGGCCGACATACCTGCAAATACATTAATTGGTAACAGAATTAGTATACTCCGAAGGGGAAAAGGTGTCAAATAATACTAAAAAAGAAAAATTGTTCACTAGTTTTGGTTTTCCACACCCGAAAACATAAATAAATTTTTTGCAAAGGTGGTACTATATATAGTATATGGATTCTCAAACACCTACTTCAAGTGTTCCTTCTTCGATTTCAGATGTAAAAAAGCGACGAATGGTAGCTGTTGCATTTATTCTTTGTGCGGCATTTGTCGTTGGGTGGCTTTTGTATCAGAATTTTGGACCAGCCAGTTCTTCACTCTACGAAGAGCGTGCCGTGATTATTGATCAGATTGCAAATGAGTCGATTCAGTATGGAGAAACCACAAATGTAACAAAACGTCCGATACTCGACCAGATCCAAAAAGAAAGTACAATACCTTCTCAAAAAAAAGCTACACCCGACAATACAGTCACTCTTGAAGAAAAACAATCAGTTATTGATAGTATTATGTCGTCATCTTCACAATAATTATGAATACATTGCACACTTTATCGACAAAGAAAGTACGCCTTCATGTTTTTGGGCTTGTTTTGACGGTATTGACCGTCGCTATTGGAATTACAGTCGCTTTTTCCCAAAAATCTCAAGCTGCAGGGACTCTCGGTGGTGAATTGCATGGATATGCATGGAGTTCGACTGTCGGCTGGATTAGCACAAACTGTCTTGAAGGTAATTCAGTCGGAGGTAGTGTTTGTACCATTTCTCCCTACGCAGTATCGATTGATGCAACAACGGGTGCATTTTCAGGGTATGCATGGAGTTCAAACGTAGGATGGATTAGTTTTAATGCTTCGCAGGTAATTGCGCATTGCGCTCTTGCTCCGACAATCGCAACGGATGGAATTATTTCAGGATTTGCCTGGGTGATGTCTGGAACTCCAGGGTCTGGCGCTGATGGATGTATTAGTTTGAGATCAGGTGCGACAGGTGCAACATACGGAGTCACTGCAAATCCAACTACTGGAGCATTCGGAGGATTCGCTTGGGGGTCTACAAACGTCGGCTGGGTGAATTTCACTGGCGTGACCATGACTCCAACGATTGGAACACCGATGGTAGACATCAAAGCTGATGGATCAGATGCTCTCACGATGAGCTCGGCTGGCGGAACCGCAAATCTTACTTGGGTTTCATCGAGTCTTGATACTACAACCACTACACCATGTATAGCATCTGGAAATTGGACAGGTGCACGGCCTGCAATTAGTGCTAGTGCAGGTGTTGCTGTCGTAGTGCCAGCAAATACTTCAACAACAACATCGGCAACATACAGCTATACTATTACTTGTACGAGTGCTATCGGCGCAACTCCTGCGACGGTGACTAACACAGTCATTGTCACCGTACAGCCTGCTGCACCAGCTCTCGATTTTTCAGCGAACGGGGTTATTGGAATTACTCCGGGTGGAACTGTACCAACCGTTTCTGTTGGGTATCGTGCACCAATCAATTTTGTCTGGACTACGAATCAAATGAGCTCATGTACGGCAACATCAGGACTTGGATATACTGGATGGACCAGTACATCAAAAGTAGCATCCGACGGAACACACAATGAAATTTTTGGACTCATTACTGACAATAGTACATTTACGATGTCGTGTGTTCCAACAATTGGAGGAGCTCCAATTGTAAAAACACTTCGAGTCGTTATTATTCCGCCATCTTGTGCTGTTGTTGATACTGATAATTTCACAAGTGCGACTGATGTGTTTACTCCTGGTGATCCGCTTCCATCTCTTTCATTATCTACAATCAAAATTTCATGGACAGGATTGAGTTCCTCTACTATTCCAACCACAATGTATCTGACAATGACTCCAACTACTGGAACTGCAAACATTACCAATACAATCACGCCTTCAGTCATTGGAACGATTTCGGATACGGCAAAGATTGGACTCACTGGCACGATGCCATCAAGCCCCGCTTCGCAGACTGTCACGGTCAAAGCACAGTCTGGTTCAGGATATACTGGAACACCAATCATTTGTTCGCCATTAACGTATAAGATTGCAAAGCCAGGTGCGGGAGGTCCCGGAGGTCGCGTTCGACCACCATGGATAGAGATTTAGAAAATAAAATGAAAAACGTAAATACATATTTATCAGCTAATTATTAAATAACAATGAAATCTACAATTACAAACAGCGCAAAAATAGTTCTCTCGCTCAGTGTCATTCTTGGTATGGCTGGGGCTGTGGGAGCAGCAGGTCCAATCGGTAGTGGTACGACATCCGGAGGTGCTACGGTAACCACCACATACACTGATCCTTGTGGAAGTGGGTCTGGTTCAGGTTCAACATGGACTGCACCAGGAAGTACTCCACCAGCTGGAAACGTAGCAGCACCGGTCAATGTGAGTGGAACTGCACAATGGAAACCAGGCAAGCTCACGCTCGGATCTGTTCCTTGTCCAATGCCAACTTCAGGATGGACTCCAGGATCAGCACTTACAGTAAACGGAATCACTGATACAACTGGATTTTCAAACTGGGGATCAACTTTCTTGCAAGGTATAACCTCAATCGGCGCACTGTCATCATCAATCTATACTTCGGCGTCAGGTACACCGGCACCGATGTTGTATGTTGATGGTCCAGATTCTGAAAGTGTACCAGCGGGATATCGCTTCAGTCGTGCTGCGGCAGTCTTTGATGGACAGGTTGTGGTGAAGGGTCCATTTGGATCAAATCCAACTACAACAAAGCACTGGCTCTATGTGGGAGGTTATCCTGTTTGTAACCAAAGCGGAGCAGGATGTCCAACGAGTACAGGAACAGGCACAACAACAGGCTCTTCTCAGTGGACGACTTCAGGAGCAAACATTTACAGCAATAATACTGGATCTGTCGGTATCGGAGTCGCTGCACCACTTCATAAGCTTGATGTGGATGGAGTGATCAACGGTCGCGGAAATTTGTATGTATCTGGTGTTGGAATCATTTCAACAGGTCTTCGTCTTGGTACGGGAGGAGCTCCTACGAACCAACTCTCTGTCACTGGCAACGCAGATATTAGCGGAAATCTTACGGTGGGTGGACAGAGTGTCTGTCGTCAGGATGGTACGAATTGTAAACACCCAGGTGATTATGCGTTTAATACTATGTACATGGTTGTGCCACAAGGTGATGCTCGCAGTGGTACTGCTGGTCAACCGTATCGTGCTTGTGCAGGCCTCTCCAGTTCGACCTCTCTCTCAGGCAACTGGCTTTGGGCGGGACCAGGATCTGGTTGGCGTGATAACTATTATCAAAACGAAGGCACAATCACTCCATATCAGTATTGTCGATCGTCTCAGGATGAAGGGAACTATGTTTGGGCTAATCCGCGTGCTGGAAAAATGTTCCCTTATTAATTTCTGTTTGTAAAAAAACCTTACACATTTGTGTAAGGTTTTTTTAATTTTGTTTTCATGTTCTTGTGTTTTGTTGATATACTATATGTATATAGTTATGCAAATTGATGCCACCCAATTAAAAAAGTTTATTGTAGAGTCCGGACTTGTTTCGCCGACTGATATTGCAAATGTTGAACAGTCTCCAGAAGTGCAATCAAATAAAGGGAATCTCGGAAGCGCACTCGTCTCTGCTGGAAAATTGAAGATGAGTGAACTGAAACGAATCGAGGCTTACATTATTGGAATCCCTTTTGTAAATTTGGGTACTGAAAAAATCGATTTTGCCACACTCTCACTCATTCCTGAGCCGATTGCTCGCACAAACAACGTCATTGCCTTCAAAAAGACCGACAACACGCTTGAAGTGGCAATGCTCGACGTGGATGATCTGCCCACAATTGACTTTGTGAAAAAGAAAACAGGACTCAAGATTATACCTGTACTCACGGATGAGATTTCAATCAAGGGTGCATTGCAACAATACAAAAAAAGTCTGAAAGCCGACTTCGATACTATTATCTCAAAAGAATCCGTTTCTGTTCAAGCTGAAAATGATGATGAAGGATCTGAAAAGAGCGAAAAGGATCTCAAGGAGCTTGCTGAAGATTTGCCAATCGTCAAAATCGTGGACACGCTCATTGCCCATGCGGTGAGCCAAGGGACTTCTGATATTCATATTGAGCCGGAAGAGGATGCGATGGTTGTGCGATATCGTATTGACGGTATTTTGCATGATGCAATGACGCTTCCAAAGGATGTGGCACCGGGAATTGTTGCTCGTATCAAAGTGCTTTCCAACTTGAAGCTTGATGAAAAACGTTTGCCACAAGATGGGCGTTTCAAAATCAGCAATGAAGGAGAAAAAGTCTCATTTCGTGTTTCAACACTTCCTACATACTATGGCGAGAAAGTTGTCATGCGTCTCCTTCGTGAAAATTCGCATGGGTATTCTCTTGAAGGGCTTGGTTTTCACGGAGAAGCATTTGAACGCATTCATACTGCAATGAAAAAGAAAACAGGAATGATTCTTGCGGCTGGACCAACCGGATCCGGTAAGACTACAACACTCTATACTGTACTTGATTTGCTTAATACTACAGACGTGAATATTTCGACCGTAGAAGATCCTATTGAATATCAAATGCCTCGCATCAATCAGACGCAAGTTAAGCCAGAAATTGGACTCACTTTTGCTAATGGGCTTCGTACACTGCTTCGTCAGGATCCAGACATCATTATGGTGGGAGAAATTCGTGATGGAGAAACGGCAAGCCTTGCGGTCAACGCATCGCTCACTGGACATCTCGTACTTTCGACAATCCATACCAATTCTGCTGCCGGTGCGATTCCACGTATGATCGATATGGGGGTCGAACCGTTCCTTATCGTCTCAACAGTCAAGACTATCATCGCTCAACGTCTCGTACGCAAACTCACTTCAATAAAGGAAAAGTATACTCCGACAAAGGCTGAGATTGATTCGATTGGAAAGATTGTGGACCTTGATCGAGTACTCACATTTCTTAAGGCAGAAAAAGTCGTAGCTGACGATGCAACATGGGATACGATTCCACTATATCGAGCAAAGAAAAATGAAGAATCAGAAGATGGATATAAAGGACGCGTGGGGATTCACGAAGTTCTCGAGGTTTCAAATACAATCAAGGAGCTCATTTTAAAGGGCTCGTCGCAATCTCAAATTGAAGAACAGGCAAAGAAGGAGGGAATGATGACCATGATCGAAGATGGATTCTTTTTGGCGGTGCAAGGGCAGACTACAACGGAAGAAGTTCTCCGCGTTATTTCAGAATAAATTCTGAAATATTTGCTTTTATATAAGTATGAATTTCACTTACACTGCGCGAGACGCGCAAGGAAAAATTTCACAAGGTACAATCGATTCAGTTAGTCGGTTTACTGCTGCTAAAGAATTGCGTGATCGAGGGATCTTGCCTCTTTCTCTAACTGAAATCAAAACAGAAACAAGTTTTTCGGATAAATTTGCCAAATTTTTTGGCAAAGTGAAATTGCATGAAAAAATAATTTTTACACATAATCTTGCTGGGATGCTCAAGGCAGGGCTTCCACTCTTTCGCGCAATTGAAGTGCTCAAGAAACAAAATAAAAATCCTGCACTCGAGGACGTGTTTGTTGGATTGCTTTCTACAATAGACAAAGGCGGGACTCTCTCAGATGGTTTTGCGAAATTTCCAAAAGTGTTTAGTCCACTCATGGTCTCAATGGTGCGTGCTGGCGAAGAGTCAGGAAACTTATCCAACACGCTTGGTGATATTGGTGTCAATTTGCAGAAGACATATGACCTCAATCGCAAAATCAAAAGTGCAATGATGTATCCGTCAATCATCGTTGCGGCTATCTTTATTATTGCCACGCTTATGCTCATGTTTGTGGTGCCGACACTTACGAAAATTTTTAAGGAATTTGGAACCGCTTTGCCTGCGTCGACCAAGTTTGTCATATTCATTTCGGATTCAGTGGCGAATCATCCGTTTATATTTTTGGGCGTTGTTGGGGTGATTGTCGTCGGAGGAATGTATATCTTTCGGTCTGAAAAATTGAAACCAAAAATTGATGCTCTTACACTCAAACTTCCAGCGATAGGTATGCTTATTAAGGAAGTAAACACGGCTCGCACCGCGCGAACACTCTCAACACTCCTTACTTCTGGTGTGGAAATGACTCGAGCACTCACGATCACCAAGGAGGTTCTACAGAATGTGCATTATCGAGAAGTTATTGAAAAGGCTAATCTCGCCGTGCAAAAAGGCTTATCCCTTTCTTCTGTATTTAAAGACAATCAAGATTTGTATCCAGTGATGATGGGAGAAATGATCGCGGTGGGAGAGGAGACGGGTGCATTATCACAAATGCTTTCAGACATTGCGATTTATTACGAAGAAGAGGTGGATGCAAAGACCAAAGACATGTCGACTATTATTGAGCCAGTGCTCATGGTGTTTATTGGAGGAGCCGTTGGTTTCTTTGCTATTTCGATGATTTCTCCAATGTATGGATTGGTGAGTGCTATTGGGTAACAACAATTACACATCCGTATTGTGTATAATAAAGATTGTATGCACACGAATATAAAACGAATAAACGGATTTACCCGGTCATTAGATTATGACTATGTGGCAAAGTCACGTACTTATAGTGCTTCTTCACGACACTCTGCTGGGTTTACTCTTATTGAAACTTTGATTGGAGTTACGATTATTGTGGTTATTTCTACAATCGTTGCAATGCAAGTAAGTTCATTTGCAAAAAAACAGAAAATTGATAATTCTGTTGATGAATCTATAGCTTTATTGAACGAAGCACGATCTCGAACACTTTCTGCTGATGGTGGAAATCAATACGGGGTTCGAGTGGGAAGTAGTAGTTTGGAATTGTTTACGGGTAGTACGTATTCGAGCGCAAGTACAAATAAGATAGTTGCATTACCGAGTGGTATCACCACTGTTGTATCGATTGCAGGAGGCGGAACCGATGTTGTATTTGCACGAATGACTGGTGATACAAATCAATATGGCACGATTGTAATAAAAGACAGTACTACAACTGTCGGTCAAAAAACTATTACGTTGTCGAAGACAGGGGTTGCGAGCAGTAACTAAGAAGTTTGTAAAGTTCATAAAGTTTGTAAAGTTATAAAGCAGATGCGAAAAAATACAAATATAATTCAAAAAAACAAATTCGGGTTGAAACGCTTTCAATCTGCGCGTACTTCACGCGAGCGAGGATTCAGTCTTGTGGAGATTTTGGTTGCAAGTTCGATTCTGACAGTCTCGTTGCTTTCAGTCATTGTTGTCGCAGGTCAAGCATTGGCGATTTCACATCGTTCAGTCAACACATATGAGGCGGCAGTTCTTCTAGAAGAAGGGGCTGAGGTTATTCGAATTCGAAGAGATGGTGCTTGGACAAATATTTCGGGTTTAACTGTTGGTACGACGTATTACCCAAAATACGATACAAGTACAAATACATGGAGTCTAACAACTACCTCGTCTGATGGAATCGTAGGTAAATATACTCGATCAGTCGTCCTTTCGGCGGTAACACGCGATGGTTCGAGTAATATTGCGAGTTCTGGAACTACTGACTCAGGTACAAAATTGGTGACGGTGACTGTTTCTTGGGTTGAAAACACTGGCGCTACTGTTTCAAAATCACTGCAATTTTATATCTTAAATATTTTTTAGTTATTACAATGATTAAGCCTTCGCTCTCACAATCATCTGGTTTTACGATAATAGAGATACTTTTGTATTGTGCTTTGTTTATTACTATTTCAGCAATGCTTATTGGGTCACTTCTAGGAATGATGAGGGGGTACAATGGAACACGAATCAACAATGACCTTTTAGATTCCGGACAGGTTGCAATGGAGCGTATGACCCGTGAAATTCGCGGAGCGGTGAGCGTAAGTACCGGATCGAGTACTTTTGCAACTAGTCCTGGAGTCCTGGTGCTCAATTCGCTCGATAGTGGTGGTTCTGCAAAAACAGTACGATTTGGCCTCTCGAGTGGGGTGTTGCAGATAACCGATAGTACGGATGGTACTGCACGTGATTTGACTGGAAGTAAGATTACTGTCACATCACTCGTTTTTCGAAACGTAGTAACTACAAACGACACTGCTGTGCGGGTTGAGATGACCTTACAGTCCAACCGCTCTGGTAC
>CAZPHJ010000007.1:9235-27487 GCA_964586755.1 uncultured Candidatus Saccharibacteria bacterium
GCGGCGATGATGATTTCACTCATTTTCTTTATTTTGGCGTCGGTGCTTGTTGTACTTGGTCTCACTGGCCCAGCAGCCCGCGAGTATAAAATTGCGAATGATGCACTCACCTCACGACAGAGTTATTTTTTGTCTGAGTCTGGAGCGGAAGATGCATTCTATCGTTTAAAAAATAATTTGACGCTACCTTCAAGTGTTACTCTTGTGCTCGGGAGTTCTTCTACGGTAACGACAATCACCAATCTGAGTGGTGGTCAAAAACAAATTACCAGTATTGGTGACGTTTCCAATTTTAATCGAGCTGTCGATGTTGTCGTTACTACTGGAGCTGGAGTTTCTTTTAATTATGGGATGCAAGTAGGAAACGGAGGACTCTCTATGGCAAATTCTTCTCAGATTATCGGTAATGTGTACGCGAATGGCGACATTTCGGGATCGGGGAGTGCTTCAATTACAGGTACTGCTTTTGCTGCCGACCGGAGTACTCAGGTGGTTGACCAAACGAATGACACAGGTACACCCTCTCATTCCATTACGTTTGCAAACGCTTCTGCTACTCAAGATTCAGCACAGAGTTTTCAAACAAGTATTTCTGATACTGCTACACAGGTTGAGGTATATATAAAAAAAGTCGGTAGTCCGAGCAATCTCACTGTGCGAATCACCAGCGACTCCTCTGGAAAGCCTTCCTCAAGTTCTCTTTCTACTGGGACAATTTCTGCCTCAACGGTAACTACATCGTACGGTTGGGCGACGGTTGCTCTTTCTCCGAATGTGACGCTTACGGCTGGTACGACATACTGGGTCGTGCTCGATGGAAGTGCGAACTCTTCAAACTACTATATATGGGGTGCAAATAGTGCTGGATATGCAAGTGGACTTGGAAAAACGGGAACATATGGAACGACAACCTGGAATAATACGAGTCCTTCTGGACTCGATGGGTTTTTCAAACTATCACTTGGCGGTGTGAATTCGACAATCAGCGGAATGACAATTGGGACCGGTAGTGTTGGTAATGCTTGGGCGCATACAGTCACTGGGTCAACGATTGCAGGAAGTCTCTATTGTCAGACAGGGAGTGGAAACAACAAGAGTTGCAACACGTCACTTGGTGATCCAACACCGCTCAATTTTCCGATTTCAACATCGCAAATAACTGACTGGAAGGCGGATGCACTTGCTGGCGGAACTCTCACCGGTAGCTATTCTCTCTCTGGTACTTCAGCGGCTACGCTTGGTCCAAAAAAGATTGTTGGAGATTTGTACGTAAGCAACAGTGGCGTCCTCACACTCTCAGGAACTCTTTGGGTAACAGGAAATATTGTTCTTTCAAACTCGGCCATTGTGAAGCTTGCGTCTGGGTATGGGTCAGGAAGCGGTATGATTATTGCTGATGGAACTGTTTCAACTTCAAACTCGGCATCTTTTGCGGGGTCTGGAACGACGGGGAGTTATATGATGATGCTTACCACCTCGTCTTCCTCAACTGCTATTAATGTTGCAAATAGTGCCGGGACAGTTATTTTGGTAGCTCCGAATGGTACTATCGTATTTTCAAATACTGCGGGTGCAAAAGAAGCTATTGCCAATAGAATTAGCATGTCTAATAATGCAACCCTCACCTATGATTCTGGTCTTGCAAATGTAAATTTTGTACTTGGTCCATCAGGCTCATATACTGTGGATTCGTGGAAGGAGACACAGTAAGCACAAAGCTAAAAGCTGAAAGAAAAGCTTTACACACGTATGGCCGCTTTAGGCTTTTAGCTTTGTGCTTTGAACTGGTATACTGACCTTATGCGAAAGAAAAAACTCATCGTTGGCAACTGGAAGATGAATCCAAAAACAGTCGCTCTTGCTCGTACTAGTTTCCTTGCTATTAAAAAAAGTGTTGGCTCATTCAAGAATGTGGAAGCTGTAATAGCAGCCCCTTTTGTGTACTTGCCTGAGCTCTCAAAATTGAAATCTACCGGACTCGGACTTTCTTCTCAAAATGTATCGGCCGAAAAGGAAGGTGCATATACAGGAGAAGTTTCAGCATCAATGCTTGCTAGTTTGAAAGTAACATATTGTATTGTTGGTCATTCGGAACGACGCGAGCTTGGTGAGTCAAATGAATTTATAAGCAAAAAAATCAAGCAATTGCTCGCAGTTGGAATCACACCAATTCTTTGTGTTGGGGAACGTGACCGTGACCATGGAATGATTTACCTCGGTACGGTAAAAACTCAGCTCGAAGAATGCCTCGTTGGAATTTCGAAGAACATGATTTCAAGAATCGTTATTGCGTACGAACCAGTATGGGCTATCTCTACGACTGTAAATCGTCGTGATGCGACACCAGAGGATTGCCAAGAGATGCATATGTATATTCGAAAAGTACTCACTGATGCATACGGCGGTGCGAATGCTGAAGCAGTGACCATCCTCTATGGAGGATCGGTGGACGAGAAGACAGCGTCCGGCTTTCTCTCGGCTGGTCATGTTGACGGACTTCTTCCTGGGCGCGCGAGTCTCAATTCAAAATCGTTTCTTACTATTTTAAAAGCTGCTAATGAGCTCTAGACTATGAAATCTGTTAAAGAACTAAAAAATATCAGGGGAAAACGAGTGATTGTACGTACGGACTTCAATGTTCCACTTAATGAAACAAAAGTTCTCGATACTACACGTATTATTGTTGCTTTCAAAACAATCGATTTTCTTCGTAAAAAAGGAGCAAAAGTGATTTTGATAAGTCACATTGGACGTGATTCATCGGAATCGCTTCGACCCGTGTATCTCGAATTAAAAAAGAAGATACCGCTTCAATTTGTGGAACAGATTTTTGGAGAAAAAGTACTTAGTGTGGTTGAGTCAATGAAGAGTGGTGATGTTGTCATGCTTGAAAATCTTCGGCAAGATCCTGGAGAAAAGGGTAGTGATAAGATATTTGCTCTTGCGCTCTCAAAGCTTGGTGATGTGTATGTAAATGAGGCCTTTCCTGTGTCTCATCGTGACGATGCTTCGATTGTGTTGTTGCCCAAGCTTCTTCCTTCATATGCCGGATTCCAGTTTGAGCGTGAAGTGAAGGAATTATCAAAACTCCTTAAGCCAAAGCACCCGTTCCTCTTTATTCAGGGAGGAGTAAAAGCAGAAACCAAGATTCCACTTTTGAAAAAGTATCTCAAGGAAGCAGATCATGTATTTATTGGGGGAGGGTTGGCAGATGATTTTCTACGAGCGAAAGGAATCGACGTTGGAAAATCAAAAGTTGATTCCGAAGCACCACTTCTCAAAACGCTTCTTAAGAATAAAAAACTGATAATTCCAGAGAGTGTTGTGGTTGAAAGAGATGGGAAAAAGCAGACGGTTTCTATACACGATATTCGCCACGCTGAATCTATCTTTGACATCGGACTTCCAAGCATTGATGCGCTCTCAACACTTATCAAAAAAGCAAAGCTCATCGTTTGGAATGGACCGATGGGTTGGTACGAAGGTGGGTATACAAAAGGTACCGAAGAAGTAATTAAACTACTCGCAAGTGCAAAAGCAGAAACAATTATTGGAGGGGGAGATACTGCTGTTCTTGTGGAGAAAAAGAAAATGGCCGACAAATTTACATTTGTTTCGACTGCCGGCGGTGCGGCGCTTGAATTTATGGCAAAGGGTACTCTTCCTGGAATCAAAGCTCTCAAATAAAAATTTCAGAAAATAGAATTAAAAAAGCCCCGGATGTCCGGGGCTTTGCCTTTTAGATGTGTATGAATACATATCCGTTTAAGCTTTGCATTTCGTTGTTATATCCAGCACCGACGAGGCCGAAGATTGTGTTGATGGAGAATGCTTTAAATAACCCCCATTCGCCTCGAATCATACTCCAATTGTTTGGGTTGAACCCAATATCAGAATAGACTGCGACACCTTTGGTCTTGGGTATCGTTATTATACTCACCATTCCGCAATTTTGATTGTGGTTATACATGATCGTGTTTGAAACATACGGATAAGTCACTTGCAGTGCTCCACCATGCATTTTTGTTTGGTTCATGTAGTATCCAGCAACTCTGATGTGCGAATTTCCCACAGATAGCTCGGAAGAAGATTCAAGTCCTCGTGCAAATATTCCTCCGGTAAGGGAGAAGTCTTTGTTTAAAGAAAACGAAGCCTTTCCGCCAAGTGCAGAGCCCGGAATGCGGGCTTTTGTCCAAGGTTCGAATTGGCCAGCCCCTGTAGTTGGGATTGGACGTAGTTCGGTCATAGGAGAAGCTATCTTTCCCACAGTAATCGTAAGCGCCTTGATAGGCCGGACTTTTACTGCGAAGAGCGTGAATGGAGTAATGATCGTGCTCGTGTCGATTTGAGCCACTTCACCGGCTCCCAAAGCGAAAATGGATATCCATTTTGCTGGTGCGTAGTTAATTGTCGCACCGACACGGAGCGTGTATATGCCAGAAATTTTGGCATTTTCAAGGAGAACCCTTGGTCCAGCAAGAGTGCCGGCGTACACGGTCATTTCTGTGTGGTGTACAGAATCTTTTAACTCTATCTGTGCAAAGAGTTGCGCTGGCAAAACACAAAGTAATGCCAAAAGTATTATTTTCATTTTGAGTTTTTTTAAATTACGAAATCAGTTTCAGTCGAAATTGATTTGCAACCTTTGGAACTCCATCATTGATGGTGGCAAATCCTTTGAGGATTCGACCTATTTCAATGAAGTAAAAATAAAGAATACTTTGTGTAATTTCCGGTTCCGCTTCATTCTTTTGAGGCATGATTGCCTCGTACGAATGATATTCCGTTTTATACAGCGGGACTTTTCCAACATCATTATCCGATCGCATTGGCCTCATCAAAACAGTTGCTTCTGTAAAAGTCTGAACTGCAATGACTGGCGCAACGATGTGTGGGCTTGCACTGACAAGCAGTGTAACGGCAAGCACGAGGACAAATGAATGCTTTCGCACTCTGCCGATGCTCTCCAGATAAGCACGGAATTCGCGAAGAGACATCTTTTTACCCGTTTCCAAAAGTTTTTGATCAGCCGTTGAAAATAGGTAAAGCACTTCACTTCTTCGAGATGCAAGTTCGGCACGGTACAGTGTCTCTTTGATGCGACTACGAATATCAAGATACAATATTACTGGCCAAAGTATGAGTGACATAAGCAATGAAAGTGGTGCAAAGCCAGAAATCAATTTTGGTTTTGTGATTTTTTCATATTGCCAGTTTATTTCTCTACAATCCTTATGAACTCGCTTTCTCCAGATAAGTAACATAAGAAGTGCAAATGGTAGTCCTCGGAGATATACGCGAAGCATCCACCCAAAAATGGGAGAAAACAAATCTTTCCACCATTGCATTGGGTGTTTCTTTGCTTCGGCATCTTTCTTTGCTTCAAGTGGAAACCAATGATGTCGTGCATTTTCCAAATCAGCTTGATTCCATGCCACACTTTGTTTACTGTCGCGAAGATTACAGAGTCTGTTGGTTGCTCCCATTGAGGAAGCACAGTTCATATAGATGAATCTTCCCATTGTTGAACGATCGAGTGAGTCCTTGTATACAGTTTCAAACATACGTAACTGCTTTAGATCACGGAAATAATCCATCGGGCTATAATAACCCGTCTGTTCAACTTGGCGAGTACGAAGGGCGACTAATGTATCGCAGTACGCAATAGCGTTTGCGGGGTTGATTTCCAAAGTCGCTAATTCTTCGTTGGTAAACGTGTGATAGGCGTCTCTTGGCGCTTTGTCAGAAAAGTCGACTGAACTAAGTAATGAGAAAAATCCTGTTGACCATATGAAGCCAACAGGAATAATGAGATGCCGAAGCACCCATACTGCTATTGATTTCATATAGATGTTTTTAATGAAGAGGAATTTCTTCGGGCAAACTCTAACACTATTTACACACCATGTCAAAAATAAAAAACGTCCTAAATTAGGGCGTTTTTTATTTTATCTGCAAGTAATTGTGATTGACCATCTCCGTATGGTTTGCCATGCCAGAGTTCTAATCCATCGCCCGCATAGCGGGGAATAATGTGGAGGTGTGCATGAAATACAACTTGGCCGGCAATCGCACCAGTATTAATTTCGAGATTGTAGTGTTCTGTATTAAGTGCGGTCGGAAACGTTTGTGCTACTTTTTTTGCGGTGCTCATCATTGCGCCAAGTATTTCGTCAGGCGTTTGTGTGATATTTGAGTGGTGCTCCTTTGGTATTACGAGTATGTGTCCAGGATTGACTGGTTTGATATCTAGGAAAGCTATTGTTTGTCCGTCTTCATATACCTTGTCGCAAGGAACCTCACCCGCAACAATTTTGCAAAAAATACAATTTGTGTCGTTCATGGAAATAAGTCTAGCATAGAAGGGTGTCATGTTAGAATAGTGCCTATGCAGAAAAACTTTGACCATATTCCAGAGATTGCCGAAGGGGATCACTCACTCGCCGGATTCCATCCGCTTCTCACTCGACTGCTTCTTAATCGCGGGATTGTGACACAAGAAGACGCGGAACGCTTTTTGAAGCCGAAATATGACGAACACATGCACGATCCGCTACTCATGCATGACATGGAAAAGGCGGTCGTGCGAATTTTTGAAGCGATTGAAGCCAAGCAGAAGATTGTGGTGTATGCCGATTATGACTGCGATGGGATTCCAGGTGCAGTCATTCTCCATGACTTACTTACCAAGATTGGGTATGAGAATTTCAGTGTATATATTCCAGACCGTCACGAAGAAGGGTATGGGTTAAATCGCGATGCAATTGAGGCATTTATTGAACAAGAAGTGCAATTGCTCGTCACGATCGACCTTGGTACGACTAATCATGAAGACATTGCGGAGGCACAGGCGAATGGAATCGATGTCATTGTGACCGATCACCACCTGCCCCATGAAACTCTCCCGCAAGCATTTGCGATTGTTAATCCAAAGCTTGGCGAGTATCCAGAACCGATGCTTTGCGGTTCGGGCGTGATGTTCAAGCTGGTGCAGGCGTTCGTAAAAAAGTATGGCGAGTACTACAAAATAAATGAAGGGTGGGAGAAATGGCTTCTTGATATGGCTGGTCTTGCAACACTCTCAGATATGGTGCCGCTTGTGGGTGAGAATCGAACGATTGCCTCATTTGGTATGCAGGTCTTTCGCAAATCCCCACGTCCTGGACTACAACAACTTTTGCGCAAGCTCAATATCGATCAGACTACGATTGTGGAAGATGACATCACATTCATGGTCACGCCTCGTATCAACGCGGCGAGTCGTATGGATAGTCCTATGCGAGCATTTGAAATGCTCTCAGAGCGTGATTCTGCAAAAGCTAGTGCGCTTGCCGAACATCTCACGAAGATCAATGACGAACGCAAAACGCTCGTCGCTGGAATTATGAAAGAGGTGAAGCACACACTCGCCGAACGCACGCTCGGTCCAATCATTGTGATCGGCAACCCAAAATGGCGTGTGGGTATTCTTGGTCTTGTGGCAGGCAAGGTGATGGATGAATTCGATCGACCCGTATTCGTATGGGGGCGCGAAGGAACAAACGGTGACACTGTGGTGAAAGGCTCATGTCGTTCAAACGGTGCGGTGAATGTTGTACGACTGATGGAGACAGCCAAAGAACACTTTCTCGATTTCGGAGGACATGAACTCGCTGGAGGATTTTCTGTTTCTCAAGATTCAGTACATTTCTTGGAAGAAAAACTTTGTACCATATTTAAAACGATGGAGAACGATGGTGTGGTGAGCGCGGGAATGATTGATGCTACGCTCACACTTTCTGATATTAATGAAAAGATTTCAGCACTTCTCACACAGCTCGCACCATTTGGACTTGGTAATCCAAAGCCAACATTTCTTTTTCAGAATGTGGTTGTGAAGCGAATCAAACTCTTCGGTAAAGAAAAGAATCATTTAGAACTCACGCTCGCCGACAGCACGGCGTCTGAGAAAGTTGCCATCGCATTTTTTGCTGATGAAAATAGTTTTGCGAAACCAATTCAAGTAGGGGATTCAATCAATTTGATCGCTACTCTTGAAAAATCCTACTTCGCCGGACGAACGACGATACGATTGAGGATTGTTGACATACGGTAACAAAATCAGTAAAGTGGAAAAAACATCATTTTATGAAAAGATTTTTTCTGCACCTTCTTTATATAGGGGCACTTATTTTTATTGGCTGTGGTGGTCAAAAAGAGTTTGATGCCATACTTATTGCAACCGGCGAAAAAATAAAAGTGTATGCCGACTTTGATGACGGAACATACGAGAAGGTTGACTCCACTTACGTCCCTGTAGTCTTATGTAAGGGATGCGAGAAATGGGAATTTTCTGAGCATTATCAGCCTTCTCTGGTCAATAAGTCTGATACTTTGATTTCCCAAGGTTACCAAGAAGTGTTTGCCTGGGCAAAAATAGTTTATTAAGTAAAATAACAGCCCCCTACATTAGTTTTGTGGGGGTTTTTTTTATACAATAGGGAATATATGGCAAATAATACTATTACTGTATTTACTGATGGGTCGTCACGAGGGAATCCGGGTCCGGGAGGATGGGCCGCCGTAATTTTGGCACAAAATTTTGGCGGCCAAGGGGGCAAGGTTTGGGAGTTGGGCGGGAGAGAGGAGCACACGACTAACAATCGCATGGAGATGACGGCGGCACAGGAGGCGCTGCGTTTTATTGAATCTCGCAAGCTTGATGGCCGAATCGAAATTCATACAGACTCGGCATATTTGCTTCAGGGTGTGACGGGCTGGATGTATGGCTGGGAGAAGAATGGATGGAAAACCAAAGATGGTAGTGATGTTTCCAATCAAGACTTGTGGAAAGAAATTGGAGCACTCGTTTTTCGTCTCAAAATGAAACATCAGATTGATTGGGTAAAAGTTGCTGGCCACGCAGGCCTTCGCGGAAATGAACGCGTAGATGAGATTTGTACGAATGAGGCCGACCATGTGCAACAAGAATTTTTTGAAGGTTCACTTTCTGATTATGAAAAGATGATAGGCGGAGGAGTGTTCGATATAGATGAGGAAGTCAAAAGTCGTAAAGTCGAAAGTCGAAAGTCTAACTCAAAAGCTGCATTTTCTTACGTCTCAATGATTGGAGGATTGATTCAACTTCATAAAACTTGGCCTGAGTGTGAAGCGAGAGTAAAAGGGAAGAAGGGTGCCAAGTATCAAAAGGTGTTTTCAAAAGAAGAGGAGGGTGCTTTGATACAAGAATGGACAGACCTAACGCTCAAGCGAGCATATTAGATGGAATATTTTTTTCACTAATTCTCGGCTTTGGGTCGGGGATTGTCTTCCAAGCATTTCGACCGATTTCACCATATGTATTTGTTACTCTCGGATTTTTCGCATTTATATTGAGTTTTGTATTCAAAGCTAAAAAGCTTAACAGCTTGAAAGCTGTACTCGCTGGACTCTTTCTGTTTGCGATGTTGTTGGGCGGCTTGCGTCTAAACGCAAGCCGCCCTAATTCTTTGGTCTTTGTAAACTCAGTTGGTACACAAGTTTCCATCACCGGCGTAGCCCACGAACCAACCCAAAAAGCTTCCGGTTTGCAATTCGTGCTCGATACCCGAAAGAACGTAAATATCTTAATTACAACAGCTCCGGGAACAGAGCTTGCCTATGGTGATGAAGTCATGGTGACTGGGCTACTTCAGAAACCCGAGAACTTCATGACCGACCAGGGAACAGAATTCGATTACATATCGTATCTCTATAAAGACAATATTCTGTACCAAATTCGACATGCAAAAGTAGAGGTCGTTTCGTCCGGCAATGGCAATTGGATAGTTGCGCACCTTTTGCCAATCAAGCAAAAAATATTGGAGAGTTTTGAAAAAGTGTTTCCAAAATCGGACGCGAGTTTGCTCGCTGGGATCAATCTTGGGGAGAAGAGCGCAATCGATGCAGATTTTCGCAATGACTTGGTTACGACAGGGACGATTCATATCATTGCGCTTTCAGGGTACAACGTGACAATCGTTGCGAACGCCCTACGGGATCTTTTTGTCGACATCTTTGGTTTTTCCGTAAAATTTGCGAGCATTTCTGGCGGACTGTGTATCATGATCTTTGTGATAATGACAGGAATGCAGTCGTCGGCAGTACGGGCGGGGATTATGGCACTCATTGGACTTTTTGCTCGCACAAAGGGACGTACGTATAATGCGTTTCGAGCGCTTATCTTTGCCGGACTTCTCATGACACTCTGGAATCCAAAATATCTTGTGTATGATGTTGGCTTTCAACTTTCATTCCTTGCAACGCTCGGCATCATATTTATTACGCCAATACTGGAGCAAAAATTTCGGCGTGTGCCTAAAAAAGTACTATTCATCCTGCCGCTTCGTGAACTTATGTCGGTGACACTCGGTGCTCAGATCGGTGTTGTGCCGTTTATTTTATATAAAATGGGAACAGTCTCATTTATCTCACTCGTGGCAAATATCGTCATCTTGCCAGCGATTCCGTTTGCAATGGTACTAGGATTCTTTGCCGGGACCATCGGATTATTCTCGATGGGGCTCGCATATCCGCTTGTTTGGGTGACATTACACCTGCTTCATTACATTACTGGGGCAGTGTCGTTCTTTGCAAAAGTTCCGCTTGCCTCAATGACATTGCGACATGTGCCGGTGCTTCTTTGTTTGTCGCTGTACGGAATTATTGTGATGCTGGTACATCGATGGTGGAAAAATCACAGTGAGGAAAAAGAAAAAACGCTTCATCAACCAGGATAACCCATGGTATTGAAGCGCTTTTTAGTAAAATGTTGCTGTATTAATTATTAATTTTTACAGCAAGTTCTGTTTTTGCCAATCCGATGCAAGAAATGAAGAAGGCAAGAATACAGCCAGTCAATACTGTATCCGAGGTAGTGTTATTTGTTTTGGGAATAAGGACTACCACCCCAGTAATAATGCTACCAAAAAACATCAATGCGAAAAAAATGAACAATACTAATTTCATGTTTTTATTTTAATGGTTCATAAATATTATAGCATGTTACGATTAAAAAGTCAATAATGCGTGAAAAAACGCTTATTATAAAAGGCTGTCCGACGGACAGCCTTTTGTGGTTAATTTCCGAATCGTTTTTCTACAACGCTCCAGTTGAGGTTTGTGAAGAAATCTTCGATGTATTGTTTTTTACCGCTTGGTTGATAGTCGGCAACGTAGGAGTGTTCCCAAACATCGATCGCGAGGATGCATTTTGGGCCGTTCAAATGTCCTATGTGCTGCTCGTCTACCCATTGGGTGAGAAGGTGACCTGTTTCGCTACAGTAATAGAGCATTGCCCAGCCGACTCCGCGAGTGAGGGCGACAGCTTTGAGTCGAGCAAGAAATGCATCGTATGAACCAAAATCTTTTTTGATTTGTTCCATGAGTGCGCCGTCTCCGAGCACGTTTGGACCGCCTTCGAATTGAGAAAAATATATTTCATGATTCTTCATACCGTCATGCTCGAAGGCAAAGCGGCGTTGGAGTTCGCCGAGCTCGTATGCCCATTTTTCACTATCTTTCGATAGCTCGGTGATTTGATTCTGAATATAGTTGGCAAATTTTACATAGCCGGCGTACAGCTTGAGGTGCTCTTCGATGTTCTTTGCAGAGATTCCTTTGAGTTCGGGGATTTGAAATGTTTTTGCGGTGAAATAATCCATTGTAACTAGGCGTTAAGCTTTAGGTTTTAGGCGCTAGAGCAAAACACAAAATACTAATAATATACGAAAGTATAACATGATTAATCATGTCTTGAATTTTTCTTTGTGACAATACAAAAGCCCTGCGACTACGTCGCAGGGCTTTTGTATTGTCTTGATTAAATAATGATTCCAGCTTTCTTGAGGGCGGCGTAGGCACCGAGCTTGTTGATCGTGCGGAGACCGCGTGTTGAAACAGGAAGAACAAATGTCTTCTTGAGTTCTGCTACGTAGATTCGCTTCTTCTGGATGTTTGGGTACTTGCGGACGATTCCAGTCGGGTTGAATTTGGTAGCACGAGTACGGTTGGAGTATCCTCCAGCCATCATCGAACCTTTTTGTGTAATTGCGCAGACTTTCATATAAGTAAAGCCATGCTATCATAGAGCTGGGAGGAATGCAATCCCATGCTCCTAGCAGCTATAAGCTAACAGCTACAATCTACTCATTATGTCAGGAATTAACTCACTATTTTATGTAATCGTACTCATTATGTCGGTTGTGGTACACGAGGTGGCTCACGGCTTTGCAGCTGAGTCACAGGGGGACCCGACGGCTCGTTTTGCTGGTCGTCTCACAATGAATCCGCTTAAGCACATCGACATGATAGGCTCAATCGTGCTTCCGCTTGTCCTCATTCTCACCAATGCTGGTTTTTTGATTGGCTGGGCAAAACCTGTTCCATATAATGAAGCGAATCTTCGCAATAGAAAGTGGGGGACGATAGCTGTCGCGAGTGCGGGTATTCTTGCAAATATTGGACTCGCTGTCGTATTTGGCGTTGCTATGCGGTTTGCTGGAATACTTGGATCGGCAGCTCCTGCGTTTGCAGCGATCGCTGGAACTATTGTATTGGTCAACTTGCTTCTCGCGCTCTTCAATCTCATTCCAATCCCGCCACTCGACGGCTCAAAGATCCTTTTTGCTCTCATTCCGGAAACGCCTAAGACACTAGAGTTTCAGTCGAAGGTGCAGTACTTGTCTCTACCACTCCTTCTCGTGTTTATCTTCTTTATCTGGCCACATGTTGTCCCAGCAATCGGATTTTTATTCACACTTATTACTGGAATACCTTTCGCATTTTCATAGAGGAGCACCGGCGAAAACGCGAAATTCTAAAATCTAAACCCTAAACTCTAACAAACACTTTGCTTTAGGGCTTAGAGTTTGAAATTTAGAGTTTACCCGAGCTTGCTTTTTTCGGGGTCTTTATGTATAGTAATGCCCGTCTGGTTTCACTCTAGATCGGAACCCTAAAGTCTATGGGATTCGAGTTGCACTAGTTGGATTCAGCTTTTTTTAATCAAAAATTACAAATGCCAACAATCAATCAATTAGCAAAAAAAGGCCGTGTCAAAGTGACACAAAAATCTCGAGCAACAGCGTTGTCTCGCGGTTTCAATGCGCTTAAAAACAAGCCAATCTTCTACCCATCACCATTTAAGCGTGGTGTGTGTACAAAGGTAACTACTACTACTCCAAAGAAGCCTAACTCAGCGCTCCGAAAAATCGCCCGCGTACGCCTCTCAAATGGAATGGAAGTTACTGCATACATCCCAGGTGAAGGTCACAACCTACAAGAACACTCTGTCGTCATGCTCCGCGGTGGACGCGTGAAGGACCTCATTGGAGTTCGTTACCACATCGTTCGTGGACGACTCGATACAGCTGGTGTTGAAAAGCGTCGCAAGGCTCGATCACGTTACGGTAACAAGCGTCCAAAGGCGGCCGCAGTAAAGAAGTAAACTATGCGAAGACCAGTAAAAAAACGTAATATCCCAACCCCTGATATCATGTATGGTTCAGAGCGCCTCGAAAAATTTATCAACAACGTCATGTTGGATGGTAAAAAAGAAACAGCACGAAAGTGCGTATACGGAGCCCTCGCAATCATCAAGGAAAAGACAGGAAACGAAAATCCTATTGAAGTATTTGACACAGCAATCCGAAATGTCGGACCAGCAATCGAAGTTCGCTCACGCCGAGTCGGTGGAGCAAACTATCAGGTTCCTCGCGAAGTTCGCCCAGAACGAAAGCAGGCACTTGCATTCCGATGGATCATCGATGCTGCACGCGGTGGAAAAGGAAAGCCAATGGCAGACAAGCTCGCAACAGAACTCATGAATGCCTTCAACAATGAAGGAGCAGCGATCAAGAAGCGAGACGATACAAAGAAAATGGCAGACTCAAACAAAGCGTTCGCACACCTTGCTTGGTAAAAGACTTATGATTTTAAACGCAAAAAGCCCTTTAGGGCTTTTTGCGTTTATGATTCGTACGTTATATGATAGTCTTGTATGGTGGAAAAATATAGCCTGAACAATCTAGGTAATTTAAGGGAGAAGTTTTCTGACTCAAACTTACCTCCGGAAGAGAATAAAGACGATTTATCCGTGGATAGTAGTGCTTCTCAAATACAAAAAGAGAAACCTAGCTGGGGTCAGATAAGGCATCAGCTTCAGTATTTGTGTGGCAACGAGAAAGATCCTCAGGCATGTAGAGAAAAATTCGGCAAAATGCTTCTAGATTCTGATACCCAAAATGCTTCCGATTACGTGTTTGTTTTTAATAATACCTCGCTAAAACGAGAATCATGGGAAGCTTTTAAAGAAAGTTCCGGTATGTCTGATTTTTACTATTTTTTGAGTCTCCTAAAAGATTTATCTGGGAGTGACCCCGTTCAGGCAGCTCTTCGAGAGGAAATTTTTAATTATACTCCAGTTTCAAATCTTGCCATCGACGAGTGGCGATCTCTTTTTAATATTGCACAGAAGGATGAAGTGTTTGAGCAAACAATATGGAATAAATTTATTTCTCTAAATCCTCAGATCAAATATTTGAGGGAGTTAATTGAAAATTCGCGGTCGTCTATCAGTGAAAATATCAAGAAGCAAGCAAAGCTGAAGATTGAAGAATTCGAGCAGTGGGAAAACGAGAGAAACGAACAGTGGCGCAAGGAAAATATAAGAAATGTCGAAGGATGCGAAGTTCAAAGGACTGAGATTAATATACCCGGAGATTTCAACCAAGATTTTGAAGGTCTTGAGATAGAAGAGATTATTACTGAACATACGTGCCCTGTAAAGATGCAATTTTCTTTTGACGATTATTCTTATCCAGATAATGCTATTCACGAAAAAATTGAAGTTTCTGAATCATCCATACTTACAAAACTTGCCGAGAAATTAAACAAGTATTATCAGACAGGTGTTTTCCGTCTTACGGGTTTTGAGGACCGTTTGTATATAGGAGGTTTTGAAAATATTGATTCAGAGGAAATTGACTTTTCGGGATGGGAGTCAACGATAGACGATACCTCCTTACTGGAGAAGGAAATGCTCCCTGTGTACGAAAAAATTTGCGCATTTGTGGAAGTTAAACAAAAAGAGGACGAAATTAGTATGGAAGAACAACATAAGCGTGACTTAGAGGAAAGAGAAAGCGAACATATAAAAAAAAGACAAATATTGAAAAAAATCGAAAGTGGCACAATGACCATTGACGATGCTACCTTTCTTTTTGAAATTTTGGGACATATTTTTGAGAAAGGAGTAAAAAAAGATATGAATAAAACGAATATCTTGAAATGGTTCGAGATGAATAAAAAATCTATTACAGAAGAGTTGAAGATTTCCTAGTTCAGAAAAAACAGAAGAATAGCATGAGTTTCAATCAACCAAAAGGAATAGAAAAAGCTTTATTAACGGAAAACACTGATGCTTCCGAACGATATAACAATTCACAGGAACAATCGTATATGACATTGGTTCTTCCTGGCTTTGAAATGGAAGATAAAAATGGATTGAAATATTTTGGGGCGAGTGTTCCGTTGCCTAATATTGAACCATATCTTGCAGAGCTGAAAGCACATCTCGGCAATAAATTATTTGAGGAAATTAAAACAACAAAAGAGCGTCGCGATGGGCCAGACATTTATCATGTCACTGTCATAAGACCTCCTGAGCTTATCGCGCATCCAAAACTTGCCAATTTTATGCAAAAAGAACTAACAGGAAAGGAGTTTGTATTTGATTTGGGTTCAATCGGGTCCGTGAAAGATGGTGAAAACACAACATATTTTGTATTGGTACAATCTCCAGAAATAGATGCTATCCGTTTAAAGGCAAACGAGTATTTGAAAGAAGTAGAATCGCAAGAAAATTTTGTGCCGTTTTCAAAGCATAATTTGCATACTACCCTTGGTTTTATTAATAACGATGTATATAAACATGAGCTTAAAACATTGGACTCCGTTATAATTCCAATGAAAAAGAAAGAATAATTTTTACCACCCTTTCAACAACGAAGGAGCAGCGATCAAGAAGCGAGACGATACAAAGAAAATGGCAGACTCAAACAAAGCGTTCGCACACCTTGCTTGGTAAATATAAAATCAAGAAACAAAAAACTCCCTCACCGGGAGTTTTTTGTTTCTTGATTGACAATACCATCCTTCTCCCTGTATGGTGAAGAAAACAACATATACTATGAAAAATAAAATGAAGTGGCCGGAGTGGATTATGCTCATACGTCACGATACATCTGAATACAATCTTCAAAAAGAGAAAAAGGATGCAGACTCGCTGTATAAAAAATTTCGTGCGTCATGGGATAAAAGTCATGACTCAAAAGAAACGCAAAAGCTTGCACGTCAGGTTGCGAAAAAATATGCCCTTATTGAGAGTGATTCAAAAACCAAGCTTGCTGACTCTGATGGAAAGCAACCCTTCGTGACTGGTCAAAAACTTTCTGAGCTGCATGAAATACCAGATGTTATCTTCTGTTCTCCTTACGTTCGGACTCAAAAAACACTAGAGCATATCATTTGCGGCTGGCCACAGCTTGCAGAAGTAAAGGTTTTGTATGAAGAGCGTATTCGTGAGCAGGAGCATGGTCTCGGTACTATCTTTGGTGACTGGAGAGCATTCCAATCATTATTTCCAGAGCAGAAATTGTTGTATGACAAGGAAGGAAGGTATCGATACAGACATCCTCAGGGCGAGAATGTTCCCGATGTCCGGCTCCGTAATCAGTCATGGCTTTCAACGGTAACACGTGATTTTGCTGGTAAACGAGTGTTGGTAATAACACACCATCTTACCATTCTTGCGATGAGGGCAAATCTTGAACGTCTCGATGAGAATCAATTTATTGAGCTTGATGAGAAGGAAAAGCCAATTAATTCGGGTGTTACTTTATATACTGGCAACCCCAATATTGGCTCTGAAGGAAGATTGGAATTAACGTATTACAACAAAAAGTATTATTGATCATTTTGTAAAAAACTCCCGAACGGGAGTTTTCTTTTTTTGACAAATTCTGTGAAAGGAATACGATGAAGAAAATGATTTAGCTATGGGAACCAATGTAAATAATATGTTTGGTGGTCGTAGTAACCATCCCGCCTATGACTTGCGAGTGGAACTCGCACCGAACCAATTTCTTGATGGTATAACGTTGTATACAATCAAATCTGTTGCAGAAGGTCACGCAGAATCGTGTGTGATATACGAAGATATTGATGGAGTATCGGGGGTGTGCGGTGATGACCCAAAGTACCCAATTCCATCCTGGTTAAGGAAGTATATACAAGATTAGTAACTGCACGCTATCCAGCGTGCTTTTTATTTTTTTGATTGAAAGTTATACTGTATGTATATGAAAATATCTAAGCCGATATCAGGGTTTACACTTCTTGAGCTTCTTGTGGTGATTGCAATCATAGGAGTCATTGCAACGATTATTATTGCTTCGCTTGGTAGCGCAAAATCAAAAGCGAATGATTCAAAAGCGCTTGCGCAACTGAGTTCGATGCGAACACAAGCTGAATTGTACCGAACAACATACGGAAGTTACGGTCCAAATTCTACAAACTGTGATGAAGCAGGTACACTTTTTGGCTCAGGCGTTCCAGAGAGTTTGGATGAGTTGGTTCGAGGTATGCCATCAGGGTATGTTTATCAGTGTTATGTTGATCCCGACGTTTGGGGAATCGCTATTCAAGGGTCAGAGAATAATATGTGGTGTTTATACAGTACTAGTGAGCAAATCTTTTCTCGTGAAGATAGTCCTGTTGATTTACCGTCATTTTGTAACGCTGCATTTTATTATTAAAAAAGAATATTTTGTCAAAACAAAAAACCTTAAAAGGGTTTTTTGTTTTGACAAAATCCGAGAAAGGAATACGCTTAAGGAAACAAACCCTACTTGTCATGGCAAACAAAAAAATGAAGGAGTGTTACGAGAAAATCGTCTCAATCCGTTCACGATTGAAGATGGTTGTTATGCACCTGTATATAGCAGAAATGATTGAAGTTTGTTTTGATCTGATGGAAGAGTACTGCAATCTTTCCGAAGAGGAACGAGCTGATAACATTAATTGGATCTATTGTTGCAATGCTGCGGGAACACTCTCGTATGTCTCCAGGCCTGGATTGGCAGAACGAATCGCACAATTCATCGAGAAGTATCCGTTTTTGAAACGGAATAAGATTGCAGAGGCGTTGCAATTGAATATGAGTATTCAAAATAT
>CAZPHJ010000008.1:0-21865 GCA_964586755.1 uncultured Candidatus Saccharibacteria bacterium
ATGGAGGCTATGGTGTAACGGTTAACACTGAGGTTTGTGGAACCTTCGATTCGGGTTCGATTCCCGATAGCCTCCCAAAAAATAACAGAATAAACGCGGAGCGCTTATGGCGTGTATTTTTGGCCTAGACTATCGGGAATCGAAAGCCGCAGGCGCGAAGCCGACCACAGCAGTGGTCTTTGCCGAGGCAGGGTCGTGAAAATTTTTGAGCGTCGGCGAAAAAATTATTCCTGACCGATTACCGATATCCTCCCATCGAACAAAAGACCGCTCATTAGAGCGGTCTTTTGTTCGATATCATTACGTTACAGGTTGAGTACAATGAGCACAGCGTTTTGCGTTGATTGGCACCTTACTCAAACACTCGGCACATTCTTTGTGTGTGGGAGCTTCTGGGTTCTTTTTGGCGGCACGAGCGATCAGAAGATTCATTGGTTTGATGACAAAGAAGAATATTGATCCGGCAACGAGTAAGAATGAGATAAGGCTATTGAGAAAATGCCCATACATAAACTTGCTTCCGTTTATAACAAATGAAAGATTTGAAAAGTCTGGTGTCTTGGCGATTGCTCCTATAAGTGGAGTGAGGAGATCGGTAACGAGTGCTGTCACAATGGTACCAAATGCTGCACCGATCACGACACCGACTGCCAAGTCGACGACGTTTCCGCGAAGTAAAAATTGTTTGAATTCTTTTAACATGCGCAAAGTGTACCCGAAAATGGGTCTTTTGCCAAAAATTACTGACCCCTTGCCAAGTATTCTATGTGTTGGTATACTCTTTGCATGTTTATATGTCGTTATAAGCTACTAAATAAAATCAGCCCAAAAAGCACTTACTAACCCGCGAAAGCGGTTTTTTTGTTGCCTTTTTCAAAAAAAATGGAACCACACAAACAAAATCTATTAGAAAAGCTTCGTTCTCACATTGCATATATTCAAGGCAAGCTTCTTAGTGATATGGAAGTGGTAAAAGCTACAGCCAACAAAAGCTTGAAGGAAATCGGTTCCATGCAGCCGGGAGATCAATTGGTATATATGCAACTTAAGGCATATGCTGTGGATCGCTTGGAACAATTGCAAAGATTGCATGGAAGTCCATATTTCACACAGTGTGAAGTTTTGGACGAATTCACCGGCGAAACGAAGAAATACTTTTTTGCCAAACATCAATTTGTGGAAGAATCCCTCTATTCGTGGGTATCACCAATCGCCTCGATTCGATTTGAATCGCCAGGACCTATTACCTATACCGCACCAAATGGCGAAATTAAAAAGATGACCATTTTTCGCAAGGAGCAATACATGATCGTTGACGGAAAAGTTCTGTTCTTTATCGAGGAAGAAAAAGGCAAGCCACGCAATCTTGTCTATCAAGAGCATTTCACAAAGCAAAAATCAGAATTTATCCTGCCGGAAATCGTGGCGCAAATGGAAAAGGCCCAAGACACCGTTATTCGTGCCGACTACAAGTATCCGCTCGTTATTTCCGGCCCTGCCGGTTCTGGAAAGACAACGCTCGCTCTTCACCGTGTGGCGTATCTCACACAGGCACCAGACACGGCATCGCTTTATACTACGGATTCAATTATTGTATTCGTACAAGACACAGGAACGCGAGACTACTTCTCCCATCTTTTGCCGGGTCTTGGAATTCACGGGGTATCGATCCTCACATTTTCGGAGTGGGCGATGGCGGTGCTTCGGCTCGACGGGTATGAATATGTGGATCGCTACGGAAATACCGAAGAAGAAAAGGATTTGTATGAATATCAAAAGTTGCAAGCATTGCGAGAAGGTGAGTTTGTATATGGAAATGATCCTTTGGCGACACTTTTGCGTGGGTACAAAAAATATTTTACAAAGACAAGCACAGCACTTTTTAGTCAGCAAAAAATCGAAAAGAAGCTCGACCGATTCGACCTCACTATTTTACTGCATGTACACCTAAGAAAGTTTGGAAAATTTGAAGTAGTGCGAGAATACAATTCGATTGTGAAGGGAGTAATGAAAAAGAAGATTCAAAAACGAGATATTTCGTATTCACTGGCGATTATTGATGAATTTCAAAACTATCTTCCCGAGCAACTCTCTATTTTGAAACAGTGTGTGAGCGATAGAACCGAATCGATACTATATGTGGGTGATATGGGTCAGCAAGTGTATCTTGGAACAATTAAGAACTGGAGTGACATGGCTGAATCGATCAAGCCTGAACGAAACATCCGACTCGATAAGGTGTATCGAAATACGCGAAATATCCTCTCGTATATTCAAAATCTCGGATATGCCGTTGGAATTCCAGAGGGAATAAAAGAAGGACCGGAGGTTGTAGAAAAAATATGTGGGAATGCACTCGCTGAAATTGCTCACATCAAAAATCATATTGAGAAATACAAAGAGGGAAGCATTGGTGTGATTGCAAAAAATTCCGAATATCTCGAACCGTTTCGAAAAGAATTTAGAGAAAATAAAAATATTCACTTGCTTACAATGCAAGAGTCGCAAGGTGTGGAGTTTGACCTGGTCTGTATCGTTGGAATCAACCAAGAAGCATTCACTGTTTCAGAATATGCCGGGGTCTCATCTGCCCATATCGAAGAACGAAAAAGAATCCAAAAGGACCTCCTGTATGTTGCTCTCACACGCGCGATTACGGAATTGCACGTGCTCGGCACGACAAAATTACAATTGTAGTATTATAGATAATATGAAATATGAATTTGTAGCAGTAGATATACAAAACGAGTTTGCTTCGAAAGGCGGAAAGTTTTATACGCCGAAGCCTTCGGTTTCATTTATTCAAAAAAAGCTTTTTCCTTATTTGCTAAAGAAAGATATAAAAATAAATGAAATAATTTCTGATTATCGTCAGCCACGCCCAGGTGACAGCGGAGATGGGTGTTATCCGGGTAGTTGGGGATATGAATCAATTATTCCAAAAGAATTGCAAAAATCACTTTGGGTGAAGAGTATGAATTCTCCGATTTGGATGAGAAAAAATGCCGGCAAGATAAATCTCAAGCCCGGATTGCCATACGCTGATTCAAAAGCATTTGGAAAATGGATTGATAAAAATATCGGCAAGCCAGGCAAGGTAGTGCCTGTGATTTTTGGGCTTACAATTGATTGTTGTGTGCTTTCAACAATTGCCGAATTTCGCTGGAGAGGATTTGAACCGATTGTGATAATTGAAGCAGTAGACCATGCAAGCGGAAAAGAGAAAGATAAAAAAGCAGTCTTGGAAAAAACCGGAATTAGATGGTGGGCTCGAGTGATGAGTTGGGAAGAATTCAAGAAGCTTAAATAAAAACCACCGCAAGGGTGGTTTTTTAATTATTGATTTCAGAATTTTTTAACAAGAATTATATACTCATTTCCGGACTCTCCGCAACGACCATTAATACTACTTAGCGAGCAATTCATATTCTCACCATTGAAGATCATTGAAGGGAAAGCCCACCCACCCATATTGGGGGATAAGCAAGAACCCAAAAATACAAAATTTGCTGTTTCCCTTAAATTATTTATACATTGAGGGATTTTGTCCTTATTTGCAAACAAGTACTTTTGATATTCGAGTCCTACAATTGAAAACTCACCAGCATGTTTCTCGGCTAAGTATTTAATTAACTCAACCCTCGGCTTACCATAAAAGTCGCTAAATGAAATTGATTTGATGCTTTCTTCTGGAACATCTGCCCAATTAACCAAAGAAGTCTCAGGATTAATCGTGTAGTTGCCCATTGTAGACAAGTCATGTTCAGCGATCCTAGCATCAAAGTTTACTTTCTCAGGAGAAATTATTTCCATAGAGAATTTCATTTCTTCCCAGTGCTTGTTATATCCAGGATTATTAGCCAGCATATACTTAAAATAAGTGTTCTTTAAGAATGCAATCATTTCTTGTCTCATTTTTTTTGATTTTTTAAGTAAACAATATATTTTATTTTTTCTGTGCGGTTATGATGAGATATGTTGGGTAATTCCATTCGCCAATCCTTTCGGCGGCAGGGAACTCTGCGGCTTCACGAATCGAACAAATAGTAAAGTGAGCAAGAAAATAATCGCTCAGATATTCAGCCATCGTATGTGATGGTTCTTGAACAGTGATTTGCCGGTCGAAGATTTCCGAATGCACGATTTCCTTTTTAAAGTAGTCGGCTTTTGGATCCTTCTTCTCAATGAATTGCCGGAACGGGTGAACAACAAGGAATACAAAATGTCCGCCTTTGCGAAGGATTCGTACGACTTCGCGATAAACAGGTTCAATGTGTTCGGCAGTTTGCATTGCCCATTTTGATATGGCCAAATCCACTTCATTTGGCTTTAGTAGTGTTTTTGAAAAATCTCCGTGAATAATGCGTGCGTGAGAGTTTTTCCGAGCGAGTGCCACCATATCAGCAGAACTGTCTATTCCCATACATTTGTGTCCAAGTGACTGAAGGTGGGAAATCATGTCTCCTGGTCCGCAGCCGAGGTCGATCGCATGCCGTTCTTTTTTGCCAAGAATTGATTCCAGTGTTTTTTTGAAATCATCGACAGATGAACGATTCATTTCTCCAAGACTATTTGCAAACGTTTCAGCGATTCCGTCAGTGTATTGCTGTGCGAGATTTGTTTCCATTTTTATATTTTTAAGTAAACAATATATTTCACCGAGTATGATAGGGGATATTTGACAGATTGTCAGAAATATTGCATTTAATGATATTATAGTAAACTTTAAGTTTACTGTATGCTATACTCTGATATATGCTTCTGAGCTCGAAACCAAAGGTAAATGAAATGATTGTCTCAATTCTCTCCGAAGGGCCAATCGATAGTTTGGTCCTGCTTGACCGTGTACAGAAAAAGACACCCGTGACCAAGCAGGCGTTCTATAAGGCGCTCCGAGAGCTTTTGTCTGAGGAAGTGGTGACGAAAAATAAACAAACTATTATCCTAAGTGGTGTCTGGCTCAATAAACTGAAGGGATTTGTGGATGGTGTGGAATCAAACTATCTTGCTGAGTCTTCAAAGCAGTTCCTCTCACTTGCTGAAGGGGACACCATGATATTCCGTTTCAAATCCATCCTCGACCTCGATCTTCTTTGGGTGCACTACTTTTATATGCTTGCCAAGAGTATTGATGCTCCAGTGCTTTTCTATAACCCACACGAGTTCTGGTCACTCTTTCGTTCGGACATTCAGAAGCAGTTGTATGTGTGGATCCAAACGAACAAGAAGAAGGTGTATCAAGTGGTTGGAGGTAATACATCGCTCGATACTTCTACGACAAATCTAAATAAAAAATATGGCCTCGAGATTGCATATGAAAATGTGGCAAGCTTGCCAAAACATACGAGTATCACGGTAATTGGAGATTATGTTTTTTATACAGTCCTCGACAAGAATACCGCACTCGAAATTGACCACTTATACAAAAAATATTCCGTATGGAAACCTGAGGTTGAAAAGGAGCTACAAGAAATCATCGGTCGTATCAAAAAATCGAAGGTGGTAATCGAGCGCAATCACAAAAAGGCGGAAAAGTTCCGCAAGAAGCTGATGAATCATTTTGTGTTTTATAAATAATCTAAAACTATATCTTTTCTGCAACTTCGTGTTCTTGGTTGATCAGTGAAATCCCCGCATATTTTGTGAGTGCTGTTGTGAGTGTGCTTTTTGTGCCGAGATAGTAGATAACCAGATTATTCTTTGTGTAAATGTGCACTTGGTCTGCCCACATAGCATCTGCATTTTTTTGCGTATGTTTGAGAGAGTGACGATGCTTCACTGCTTGCAGTTCTACTATTTGGATATTCAAAAACAAGCATCGTGTCATTGCCTGCTGTGACAACTGCTCCGGGAACAGTGAGCCCATTTTTTCTTGTTTGGTATCCAGCGGATACTGCGAATCCTTCTGATTGAAGGTACGATGCAAATATTCCAGTCTCGCCGGCTGGTATAGTCTTGCTGACAATGGATGCGTCATCTGCATATGCTTTCTCTACAAGGTGGCTATGGATGATATCTGCCTGGCTTGCAGAAAGTGGTGTGTATAAATACAAGAAAAAGAAGAACAGTAAAATTACATCCACAATCAATATGCTGACAAGAATCCTCGCTCCATTTTTTTGGACGTATTCAATTGTTGCATCGAAATATCGCTTGAGATGAAATTTTTTTTCGACTAGACTCGTTTGGTGAGAGATGTTCTGATACGCTTTTCGAATCTGTTTGCGTGATTTTTTCCCAAAGGACTTGGATTCTTTCAAAAAATCTGTGTAGAGTTGTACGCTTTTTGTTCGCGGATACCGAAGGGCAAAATCAGTAAAATCTGAAACAGTTGAAGAAAGCTCCTCCTGCATAATTTCAGGGGATAGTGTTGAACGGTTGTTTTTCTGTTTGATTGAGTATGAGGGCATATCTTAGTTTTACCCTAGATCTTTCAAACAACAATGAATTTATGAAAAAAATAAAAATAGATTTTTGCATTATTTTCATATTTGAATATTTGAGATGCAGATAGACTGTAAAATAACGTTTAAATAAGAAAAAGTGATGAGTTGGATAGTTTATATTTCCATTCCTTTCTAACAACATTTATGTTGTTAGAAAGGAGTTAATTCTTTTGGCTTAAAAATAGTAAAAGCCCCGCCCTGTTTACAAGGGCGGGGCTTTTGAGTTGAAACCCGGTTTGATCGTTAGTTGTTTGTTACCTTACCTCCAAATAATTTACCTCCATGCCATGGTGTGCCGAGTGCTGGAAGTGCAAAATAGTCGAGTCCAATGAATCCAGCAACCTTCCAGGCAAGGATGAGGCCAATACTGAGCACAAATAGGATTGGATTGATGGAAACAGCGCCCGCGAGGAGGAAGTTGAGATTCATAAAGAGTCCAAAGAATGCTGCGATACCAGTAAGGATACCGAGAATGAGTGCAATACCGATAAGGAGTTCACCCCAAGCAACCAAATGAGACCATGTACCAGCGTGCGGAATCACTACATGCTGCAAAAACCAGCCATACCAGCTTGAAACATCCGGATGGGCACCTGACATTTTTTGGAGTGCACCATTTGCAAAGCCAGTGAGAGCACCGCCGGCGTTTTGTCCTACCCAAACATCACTGTGGATCTTTCCCCAGCCTGCTTCAAACCACTGCCAGCCCACATAGATTCGAACGATGAGCCAAAACCACGCCATTTTTGTATTTGAGAATAAGAATTTTGATAGAGGAGACTCTTCAATGATTATTTCGTGCGACATATGATATTTTTTTAATTATTTTTAAGTAAATTAATGGCTCCTGAAACAAGTTCAGGATGAAAATGAGTACATTTTCACTTTACAAACATTTTTATAACCAGTCGAATGTGGTTATTGAGTATTACAATGCAAAGCTTAAAAAACAGTCTCGAAAAACAGGAGAAAAAACGAGTTATCCACCGTTGCACGGGGGCGAATGGGGGATGTATACTATGCAAACAGTTTTAGATTTAGACACCGAAAATAGTATACACCCGTGCGGAGTTCGGTGCCTTTGTTTCGGTGCATAAGTCACTCATTATAAGTTGGAAACGGGCGAGGGTTACATATATCACTTACATCAATATCGATAAGTGTATTTTACTGCCCCCGTTAGATGTTAAAATTATGAAAAAAAGTAATTGGTTTGTGTATACGCTCGGATTTGTCGCTTGTTTTTTGGTGCGTCTTCTTCCTTTTCGAGCTCCGAATGTAGAACCAATACTTTCTGCGCAGATGCCATTCTCGCGCGCCTATGGAGCCCTTGCCGGCTTCTTTTTTGGCTTCGCGAGTATCGTACTCTTTGATATGGCGACCAATCATGTTGGTGTTTGGACAGTCGTTACCGCAGTTGCATATGGATGTTTGGGTCTTGGCGCTACTCTTCATTTCAAAAATAAAGCGAATAATGCCAAAACCTATGTGTCTTTTGCGATTGTTGCCACACTATTGTACGACGCAGTTACTGGGCTTACTGTAGGTCCGATCTTTTTTCATCAGACATTTATGGTGGCGCTCCTTGGACAGATTCCATTTACCGCACTTCACCTTGTAGGAAATATTTCATTTGCATATTTTGTTAGTCCAGCACTGTATCGGTTGATTGAGCAATATCAAAAACCCAAACCCATAGAAAGTGCTTCACTCATTATTAATAACCCACTTACTAACCTCTCATAAATCTCCATGGCAACAAAAAATACAAAAAAAGCAAAATCTCCGGTCGCAAAAAAGGCTACTACATCTGCAAAGGCGGTAAGCTCTGTAAAGAAAGGTTTATCTGAAAAAATTTCTTTGATTCAAAAGCGTGATGGGAACGTTGTTCCATTCTCAATCGAACGAGTTGAGCGGGCTGTACTTAAAGCTTTTGGTGCAACAGGAGAAGGGGGAGAGAAGGATGCGCAAAAGGTGGCAGAAGCAGTACTTCACATACTCGCTCATCAAAAGCAGGAATCAGGAAAGGGGTATGTGCCACATGTGGAGCGTGTACAAGACTTTGTGGAGCAATCACTCATCACACTTAAATTCCCAATCACTGCCAAGGCATATATCTTGTATCGTGAAGAACGTACACAGAAGCGTAAGGCTGGAGTTTTTGTGCCTGAAAAAGTAAAGGAGCTCGTAGCGGAGAGTAAAAAATATTTCCGCAATCCGCTCGCTGAGCTTGTGTACTACCGGTCATATTCAAACTGGATGAGTGAGGAGGGTCGCCGCGAAACGTGGATAGAAACAGTCGACCGCTATATGTCGTTTATGAAAGAGAATCTCGGCTCAAAACTTTCATCAGGTGAGTATGCTGAAATTCGCGAAGCTATTCTCAATCATGAAGCGCTTCCTTCAATGCGTCTTTTGCAATTCTCTGGCAAGGCCGCGCATCGCACGAATGTTTGTGCATACAACTGTTCATTCATCGCCCCACAATCATTCCAAGACTTTGCCGAGATTATGTATATCTCAATGTGTGGAACCGGAGTAGGATGGTCTGTCGAGAGTCGCAACATTCAAGCACTTCCTCAGGTCAAGATGCAGACAGGAAAGAAACTTCCAACGCACTACGTCGTAGACAGTAAAGAAGGTTGGGCAGATGCATTTTCTCTCGGTATGAAGACTTGGTACGAAGGGAACGATATTGAATTTGATCTTTCGCTTCTTCGTCCAGCTGGTGCGCGTCTCAAGACTATGGGCGGAAAGAGTTCTGGTCCTGGACCATTGCAATCACTCCTTGAATTTACTCGTGAGAGAATTCTACGCCGACAAGGACGTCACCTTTCAAACCTCGATGCACACGACATCATTTGTAAGATTGGAGACTGTGTCGTCGCTGGAGGAGTACGTCGAAGTGCGATGATTTCACTTTCTGATCTCGATGATGAAGCGATTCGTGATTCGAAGAAAGGACAATTCTACCTCACCGAAGGACAGCGTATGCTCGCCAACAACTCTGCTGTCTATGAATCAAAGCCAGAGACAGAAGAATTTCTCGATGAATGGGTGGCACTTGTGAAATCAAAGTCAGGTGAGCGTGGAATCTTCAATCGTGGTGGTCTCGCAAAGACACTTCCAAAGCGTCGCCTCGATCAATTCAAAGGTGGTATCTATCCAGCATGGGGAACCAACCCTTGTGGAGAAATCATTCTTCAGTCAAAACAATTCTGTAACCTTTCTGAAGTTGTGGCTCGCGCCGAAGACACCGAAGAAACATTGCTCAAGAAGATTCGCATCGCAACAATCCTCGGAACCTACCAATCAACACTCACATTCTTCCCATACCTTTCAAAAGAATGGAAAAAGAATTGTGAAAAGGAACGTTTGCTCGGAGTTTCGATCACTGGTCAGTGGGATAGTAGTACTGCACGTAAGCCTGAGGTGCTCGCTCGTTTGAAAGATGAAGCGATCAAGGTCAACAAAAAGTACGCAGAGAAATTCGGCATCACACAATCTACCTGTATTACCTGTGTGAAGCCATCGGGAACTGCATCTCAGACTGTAGACTGTTCAAGTGGAATGCACCCTCGTCATGCTCCGTACTATATCCGTCGTATTCGTATCTCGGGAACAGACGCACTCTTCAAAATGCTTCGCGATCAAGGCGTGCCATATTATCCAGAAGTCGGACAGACAATGGAAAATGCATCAACCTTCGTTCTCGAATTCCCAGTGAAAGCACCAGATGGCGCAATCTGTAAAGACGATGTGGATGCAATCACGCAACTCGAACACTGGAAAGTGGTAAAGACAAATTATACTGAACATAATCCATCTGTAACGGTGTCTGTCGGGGATGATGAATGGCTCAAGGTGGGTAACTGGGTGTACGAAAACTGGGATATCGTTGGAGGACTTTCATTCTTGCCTCGCAGTAACCACGTCTACCGCCTCGCTCCATACGAAGCAATCACCAAAGAAAAATATGAAGAACTTCTCAAGCAAGTAAGTCACATCGACTTCTCAAAGATTGTTACGTACGAGAAAGATGATGAGACTGAGATCAAGAAAGAACTTGCCTGTGTAGCTGGTGTCTGCGAAGTATAGAAAAGTTGAAAGTTCATAAAGTTCATAAAGTTCATAAAGTTTGTAAAGTTATACAAAATAAAAAGTACATCTTGAGTGCCCGCACCGCAAAGCGGTGCGGGCACTCAAAGTATGCACTCGTATTTTCTACAAATTACTAACTACTTACTACTAACTAATCCTATGCTCTACACACGAAAAGGGGACGGAGGCACAACTAAAACGTTCGGCTGTGATCAACGAGTTTCAAAAAGCTCGGCTATTGCTGAGGCGCTCGGCTCGCTCGACGAAATCAATTCGTTTCTTGGTCTTTTGAAATTGAAAGCTGGTGATGCAGTCTGGTTTCTTCCAGAGCAAGAAATGCAGGTTGCTGATACGGTCAATCGTATCCAACAAGACCTCTTCATTGTCCAGGCTGAACTTGCTGGAGCAGAGAAAACGATTGTCGAAGACAAGGTCAAATGGCTCGAATCTATAATTGATGGTATCGAAAAGACGCTCCCGCCCATCACCACATTCTTCGTTTCAGGTGGTACTGAACTCGCCGCACTTTCCGATGTCTGTCGCACGATTGTACGCCGTGCAGAACGCCGTGTGGTCGCCGTACAGGAAGAAGGAACCCGACCGGTGGGTGAATTCACTCGTGCCTATCTCAACCGCCTCTCAAGCGTCTTTTACGCCTTTGCCCGCGAAGCGAATCATGTGGCTGGAGTTGTTGAGGAATCACCTAAGTATCAATAACTATTTTTGAGGATAGTAGATATATTATCCCCATTTGCGAAAAACTGATGGAAGTGTAGAATACGTGGGCAGTTAATAAAAGAATAATTTGTGTTTGGGGAAGCGAGGTGAAAATCCTCCACAGTGCCGCTACGGTGATCCAAGAATCTACTTGGGAAGTCCGATTACCAACCACGAATAGGTGCGTCCCGAGCAGGAAAATGAGTATGCGATTGCATGCCCAAGTATGAACTCCTCGGTGGGAGTTTTTTGTTTTTTTACCCTCCTAAACTTTTCATTATGAACAACAACGAGAACAATTTTTCTTCAGAAACCACAAAATTTCCCAATCAACATTTGGGTAAAAAGTTTTGGCGGGTGAATAAAAAATATACACCAGTCATCATTTTTGGAATTCTCATTCTTGCTACGGCAGGGGCTTTGGCTTATTCGATATCCAAAAAAGAAACGCTCATTGCTCCACATACTATTCCAATCGCAGAGCGGGTGTTACCGGAAGAAAAACCAGCCCCACCCAAATCCGTTTCTCAGACGACTGTTATTCAAAAAGAAGTAGAACTAAAACCAGTTACCAAAAACCAAACACCAGCTTCGTCTGTCACCGTAGTAATTCTAGGTAAGGGGATAGGGATCCCGCTACTCAAAAATGTACCTTTTTATGACACGCTAATCTCAGCGCAAAAGGAAGGATTAATTACATTTACAGGCAAGGAATATTCAGGACTTGGATTTTTTGTGAGTGATATTGGTGATTTGCATATGACTCCTGGAAAAAATTTGTTGTATTACATTAATGGCAAAGAAGCGTCTGTCGGCGTGTCTACCTACATTCCAAAAGATGGGGATGTTATCGAATGGAGATTGAATTAATTACTTGTCCGCCCGAATTTTAAAATCTCTATGAAAACTTTTTTATCAATAAATTGTATTACGAACGGTATGAAAAATAATAAAAAATTTTGGCGGATGAATAAGAATTTTTTTGTAGCTATCGGAGTTGTGTTTGTATTCGCATTTGGGTTTACTCATGTTGTTCGTGCTGATGATGTTGTAGACATAATACCACCTACAATTACACTTCTTGGAGATGTTTCTGTTTCGATAGAACAAGGAACTTCTTATACGGGTGCAGGTGCGACTGCACAAGATGATGTTGATGGAGATATTACTGCGAATATTGTTATGACTGGAACAGTAGATACTGCGACCCTTGGTGTATATACAGAAACGTATACCGTATCTGATGATGCTGGCAATCCTGCGACACCAGTAGTTCGTACAATAACAGTCATTCCCGTAGTTGTTGTAGCTCCAACCGAAACAATCATTGTCCGAAATGGAGATGTATTAATCTGGCAAGGAGAAGTGCCATTACCTAATGACGGAACAGAAACAATCAGTGATGTGAACGGAAATCCTCATACAGTAAGCACTCGAAGCGTCCTTGCTCTCGTGAAAGATGCTGAGACTACAAGTGGTGCATTTACACTTTCAAATCTTACTTACTATGATTCGTTTGGTGCTTTTTATTTCAAATGTATTACTCCGACTGGAGGCACAGAGCTTTGCGATAATTGGCAGTATGCAGTCGGCAGTACAACACCATGGACGAGTATTGATCAAACAATACTTACAGGTGGAGAGACTATTGGAATTTATTTTGGAAATAACCACCAGATTTCTTTTAGTACAACTACAATTTCTGCAGGAGGTACACTCACCGCAATCGCAGAAAAATATAATTATATTGATAATACCTGGAGTCCGTTAACCGGAGTTTCTGTCGGTATAACAACACCAAATGAATCCGACCCGTGGAATCCGATCGTTATTTCAACGAATCCTGTCGATTCCAACGGTAGTGCAGTTATAACAATTGAGAACCCCGGATCTTACAATGCTGGTATTGTGGAAGATTATTATTTTCCTTCATATGCGGTTACGGTAAATACTGTTCCTGTCGGAGGAGGAGGTGGTGGTGGGATTACTTCGACAACATTCAGTGTGCCAAACGCAATTACATATTTGAAATCAGTACAGTCGAGTGATGGTTCTTTTGGCGGTTCTGATTTATACACTGATTGGGTAGCGGTTGCCTATGGTGCAGGTGGTGTTTCTGATGGCTCTCGCAATTCTCTTCTTTCGTATCTTTCTTCACACAACACGCTCTACTCACTCGTAACCGATAATGAACGCCGCGCAATGGCACTGCTCGCACTTGGACAAAATCCGTACTCATATAACGGCATAAATTATATCGCAGCAATCACTCAGTCTTTTGATGGCACTCAAATTGGGGACGTACGTTTAATCAACGATGATGTTTTTGGATTGATTGTACTTTCAAAAGCAGGGTATACGACAAGTGATTTAGAAATTTCAAAAACGATTGAATATATAGTGAATGCACAATCAGTAAACGGATCATGGGATGGAAGCGTTGATATGACAGCGGCTTCAATCCAAGCACTCTCACTATTTCCGAGTGCGCCTGGTGTTTTAGAATCGATTACAAAAGCGGGTACGTATTTACAAAATAATCAAAGTGGGGATGGTGGCTGGGTAAACGTATCATCATCAAGCTGGGCGACTCAGGCAATGAACACACTGAATGTGTTATGGACAAACAACGGAAAAACACCGGTACATTATTTTGGTGGCATACAGGCATCTGATGGTGCGGCATCTTTGAATTCCGAATCATTACAAAATAGGATTTGGGCGACGAGCTATGCTATTCCAGCAGTGCTTGGAAAATCATGGGATGCAGTTTTGGTTGGTGTTGCTCGACCAAGCGTAAGCACTGGCGGTAATAATACGAACGATGAGAGTGATACCATCAATCAGATTGACACGCTCGTTGAAACAAAAAAAGTCGAAATTATAGAATTGCAGAATGATGCAATTAAAAAAGAACCAAAACCAGAAGAATTGGAAAAAGAAACAGAACGTGTGGTAAATCAAAATCCAATGCAGCTCGTTTTTGCTCAAGAAAATAAAGTGTCACCCGTTCCGTTTGAAGACACTCTTGCACAAAATAATTTTGAATCGAATCTACTGACTGCAAGTGCAGAAGGGAGTAGGGTTCCAGTGCCGCTCTTTGTTACTGTCGGCGCGGGGATACTTGCTCTTGTTGGCGGCTTCTGGTACTGGTTTCGTCGACCGTAATATGAATATGTGAGCATCATGTAAAAGCCCAATTTTGATTGGGCTTTTACATGGTATAATCTCTATATGTATTCAGACAATGCCGGCAATGATTTGCTACAGAAAGCAGACGACAAAGCTCTCCAAAAAGCCAAAGAGGTTTTTGGCGATTTTGTGATATCGGTCGAAAATATAATCGACCGTTCGATTGAGCTTGGAAAGGCACGCGATATCCAAATGCTTACGGTGCTTCGAGAGTTAAACACGGTACAAGATGACCTGACGGCTCTTGCAAAAAGTGCTCACGAAGAAGTTCCAGATCATAATTATCATGCCGAGGTAACAAAAATTATTCGTGAGTATATCGCAGGAATTATAGATCACGAATACCAAAAGATTGAGGAACTTCGAAAAACAAAACCAGAGGAGATTCAAGAAATAACAATGAGGATGAATCAATTGAGCAACATTATTCAGTTTTATGATACCGAATATCCTGAGTTGCAATTAGCCTTGAGAAACAAACATGTGTATTAGTATCTATTACAAATAATAATTATTTTTATGCAAGAACACACCACCAGAGAGGAGAGTGCTCCATCGGGAGAACAAAAAATAAAAGCAATTTCTTTGACACAGGCAGTTTTGATCAATGGTCTTATAATTGCAATCGCTATTATTATTGGTGCATGCATTATTCACGGTACATTCGATTCAATCAATGATACGAAACAGGGATCAGGCGAGACAAAGAAAGCTCCGTCAGTCGACATCAAGAATGTTTCGCTTTCTCACGAGCCGTTCATTGGTAATCCGGAGGCAAAAGTAGTTGTTGCGTACTGGTCTGATTATCAGTGTTCGTATTGTAAAAAATTTGAAACAGGGCCATTTCAGGAAATTATAAAGAACTATGTTTCGACCGGTGATGTTGCAATCGTGTTCAAGGATTATTCATTCCTTGGTCCGGATTCAACCACTGCCGGTCTCTATGATCGTGCAGTTTGGAATTTGTATCCCGACCAATACTTTACTTGGAGAGAGGCAATGTTTGTTGCTCAGGACGGAGTAAATAATGGGTTTGGTGATGAAGAGAGTGTTGTAAAGCTTACTGGAACAATTCCTGGAATTGATGCGAAAAAAGTAGAGGCTGATGTGAAGAAAAACAACAATGCGTATACGAAGCTCATGGAGGAATCACGTTCACAAGGTTTAGATTTTGGAATCAATGGAACACCTTCATTTATTACTGGAACGCAGTTGATTGGGGGATACGTTGACTATGCTAGTTTTAAGACTTATCTTGATAAGCAATTGAAACAAAACAAGAAATAAATCCTACGTATATTACTCTTGATACTTACTACGCCATACACTATACTTTCTACATATGACAACACTTACACATCTTTGGGAAACAATACTTGGAGCAATTAGCTCGGTCGGGTATGTACCGTTTGCGGTTATGGTGATTGCGACTATTGTTTTGTACAGACTTCATCCAGTCCTTGGTTTTCTCGGGGTACTTTTCTTGTTTGCAATACTTACTGGTCTTATTACATAATTTCTTTTCAAAAAGACTCCCTGGTTGGGAGTCTTTTGCATGTTAGACATCGAAAGGTATTTGTATATACTATGGATATGTTTGAACGACCTGATGCACTCAATACCTCAAATGAACTCAATCTGTTTGTGAGTCCACCAAATGATGTTTTAGGAAAAGATGGCCGACCGGATGATGCGTGGGTACTTGAGCAAGAAACCATATTAAACAAAAAATATCCAGGAAGAAATTTGTTGCTAGAATATCATTCGTTGGATAACAAGATGCATGTTTCAGAAAATACGAGCGAGACGAGTCCAGGTTCACCTACGCGTCCGCTTGATGAGTGGCAAAAAATTAATTCGTAAATCCCCATGATAGAAATACTAAAAAAACAAAAAGATTATGAGTTGCTCGATTCCGGAGAAGGAGAAAAGCTTGAGCGATTTGGCAAATATACCCTCGCACGTCCAGACCCGGAAGCACTCTGGGAAAAAAAACTTGAAAAAAAGATATGGGACGATGCTGATGCGCGTTTTGAGCGACGTGGAGCGAGTGGTACATGGAAAACCAAAAATGGATTTCCAAAAAACTGGAACATCGAATTTGGGGGACTAAATCTTGAGCTTCGCCCCACTTCCTTTAAGCACGTAGGGCTCTTTCCCGAACAGCTTTCGCATTGGGTTTGGTTGAGCGAAAAACTAAAACCAGACACCAAAAACCAAACACCACGAGTTTTGAATCTATTTGCGTATACAGGCGGAGCGACACTTTCTGCGCTTAAAGCTGGTGCGGAAGTTACCCATGTAGATTCTTCAAAGGTAGCAATCGAATGGGCTCGTAAAAATGCCGAGCTTTCTGGTCTTGCAGATGCATCTGTGCGCTGGATCGAAGATGACGTACTCAAATTTTTGCGTCGTGAGGTGAAGCGTGGAAACAAATATGACGTGGTTATCATGGACCCTCCAGCATTCGGTCACGGATCGGGTAAAACACTCTGGAAAATTGAGAAAGATTTTTATGAATTATTTAACTTAATAGAACAAGTTCTCTCAGAAAATCCAGTCGCAGTAATCGTGAATGGATATACTGCTGGCTATTCGCCAATCACACTCGAAAATAATGCAAAAAGATTATTAGAAAAGTATGGAGGTAGTACCGATTGTGGAGAACTCGCAATTTCTGAAACAGACAGCAATCGTCTTTTGCCTGCTGGGGTGTTTGCTCGATGGAGTAGATAAAAAATAATAACCAGGAGTAAAATACGCAATAAAAAATGCCATTCCAGCATGCGTATTTTTGAATGCAAAAGAGGCTCATTTGTGGTATTCTTATATTCGTACAAGCTTTAATTATTGAAATACCATGAATAAACAAACAATTATTACTCTGATCGCAATTGTAATTCTTGTCGTACTTATTGTGTACACACAAAAGAATTATCATCCAAAGGAAACAGCACCAATTGATGTTGGAACAAATCAAAATTATGAGGAGGGTACAGAGGTAAAAACGAATACTACAGCCATTACAAATCAACCAAAAAATTCTATGGAAGGAATAGAAACAACTACGGCGAGTGGACTCAAGATGACAATTATAAAGGAGGGGACAGGAACTCCCGCAGTTTCTGGTGATATGGTAACGGTTCACTATACGGGTATGTTTATTGATGGTAAGGTTTTCGATTCGAGTATTGGAAAACAGCCATTTTCATTTAAGCTTGGAGCACACATGGTGATTTCTGGTTGGGATGAAGGAGTAGCTGGTATGAAGGTCGGGGAAAAACGCCATCTCGTAATTCCAGCGAGTATCGGATATGGACCAAATGGGTATGGACCGATTCCCGGGAATGCAACGCTTGTATTTGACGTTGAGCTCCTTGCTATCAATCAATAGTGATATATATCGTATGAAGAAAAAAATTCTTACTATCATTGTGTTGCTCTTCATACTCTCAGGAATTACCTGGGGTATTTATGGCATGATGAATCCAACTCTCAGTACGAGTAATGCCAGTATTCCCAACTAATTGGCAGTGAATGTATTATCAATAATTATTTTTTAGACATATGAATACCTTTTTTGATCAAAATAGTGCTACACGTATGGGCAAGATACTCATGGTTCTCGCGATTCTTGTGACATTGCTTGTCTGTGTAAAATTTGTGGGTGCAGTTAAGAATATGAATCGTATGACTGATGTTGCAAAAGCAACTACGATTGATGTTTCCGGTGAAGGAAAATCGTTTGCAATACCAGATATTGCCAATGTGAGTTTTACGGTAGAAGAGAAGGGTGTGACAGTCCATGAAGCACAAGAAGTTGTCACCAAAAAAACAAACGATGCAATTGCATTTTTGAAATCTTCAGAAATTGCAGAGAAAGATATTCAAACTACTAATTACAGTGCTAATCCGCAATATGACTATTCTTATTCTGGTGGAAGAGCTCCGAGATTGACCGGCTATATTGTCTCTAACACTATTACCGTAAAAATTCGTGACACTGCACAAGTCGGGAAGATTATCGATGGTCTTGGTTCAAAAGGAGTGACCGGCCTCAGTGGTCCAAATTTCTCCGTTGATGATCCAAACGCGGTCAATGCAGAAGCTCGCGCGAAGGCTATCGCTGACGCGAAGGCAAAAGCAGAAGTCTTGGCGAAGGATCTTGGCGTCCGTTTGGTTCGCATTGTTCGATTCTCAGAAAATGGTCGCGGAGCTTATCCAATGCCTATGTACGCAAAAGATATGGCTCAGGGCGTGGGTGGGGCAACACCAGAATTCGCGGTTGGAGAGAATACCTATACCTCAAGCGTAATGATTACTTACGAAATCAGATAACCTTGGCTTTAGGCTCTAGGGAATATAGAAAAGGTGTGCCGGCGAAAGCCGGCACACCTTTTGACTTTTTAGATATAGTGCGGTACTATGGGGATACATAAGGCCCCCGCGGGCTTTTTAATTTAGCCATTAAACGAAGGTCCTAAAATGAGTATCATTACCTATATCAAAGAAACACGCGAAGAATTAAAGCATGTAAATTGGCCGAGCCGTAAACAGGCGATAGCTTATTCTGTGGCTGTGATTATTCTCTCTGTTCTCGTTGCTTACTTACTTGGGGCATTTGATGTATTGTTCCAGTACGGACTCAGTAAACTATTGGGCTTTTAATTTTATTAACAATTAATTTTTTAAACCCATGGCAAAACAAGAAATACAAGGAGATCGAAGTTGGTACGCGATCCACACATACGCTGGATATGAAAACGCAGTGCTTCGAAATCTCAAGCAGCGTATTGAGTCACTTGGAATGCAAGACAAGATATTCAACGTGGTTGTTCCAATGGAGAAGAAAATCAAAATTAAAGCAGGGAAGCGTGTTGAGTCAGAAGAACGTGTGTATCCCGGATATGTCCTTGTAGACATGATTGTTACTGATGATTCTTGGTATGTAGTCCGTAACACTCCTCGTGTAACCGGATTCGTTGGGGCGGGTGTAAACCCGGTTCCACTCAACAAAGACGAAGTCGCTGCGCTCTTTAAGACCATGGACAATACTGAAAGCGCAAAGCACACTATCGACCTCTCGGTGGGAGACCTTGTGACTATTGCTGATGGACCATTCAAGGAACTCGAAGGAAAGGTATCAGAGGTAGATCATGACCGAGGGAAAGTTCGTGTCCTTGTCGCCATGTTCGGTCGCGAAACTCCAGTGGAACTCGATTTCCTTCAAGTAAAGAAGATGTAGTTAAAACTCCAGGTGTCAGGTTGAGGGTGTAAGTCACCCAAAATTTCTAGCCTTGTTTTTCTAAGATATTCTGTTATTATGTTCTCACTGTTATGGTTTTAGGCTTCTACTTGAACCCAACAGCTTAAACCTTATATTTAAACCTTATGGCAAAGAAAATAACTAAAAAAGTAAAAGTACAAATTGCCGGCGGACGCGCAACGCCAGCACCACCGCTTGGACCTGCGCTTGGTCAGGCTGGTGTGAACATTAGTGACTTCGTTCAGAAGTTCAATGCAGCTACAGCAAACATGATGGGTGATACAGTAGGATGTGTTATTACAGTCTACGAAGACCGCAGTTATGATTTTGTTGTCAAAACCCCACCAGTAGCCGGCCTCCTTTTTAAGGCAGCAGGCATCACCAAGGGTTCTGGTAAGCCGAATGTCTCAAAAGCGGGGAGTATTACTACTGCTCAGCTTCGAGAAATCGCCGAAAAGAAACTTCCAGATCTCAACGCCAAAGACGTTGAAGGTGCGATGAAAATCGTAGCCGGAAGTGCTCGTCAGGCAGGAATTGAAATCAAGGGCTAAAATAAAAAAACCGCTCCGGCGGTTTTTTTATTTGCCCAATCAACGAAGTTGATTTCGGGGCTAATAGAAGTTTCAACTTTCTAAGTTCTAATTTTGTATGTCTAAACATACAAAAGTGTGCGTCCTTAACCCAGCAGGTGATTCTGCTGAATCAGGCACGCACTTTGTATTTTACTTACAATATTTATCGTGGTATATTTAGTAAAATCTCTTCGTTATGAAAAATGGCGTATTGGTAACTATTACTATAGATTCAAACAATCATCAAATTGTGAATGAATGGCTCCGTAAGCATGTTGACGACAATAGCCTACTTGGTTGGTGTAACAACATTAGAAAGTTTGTTAAAGGAGACACTCTGTGTGTTTTGTATCATTCGACAAAGGTAGGAATCGCAAATGCTTGTCCGACTTTGTATGGATTGTATAAGGATATTAAAAATTCTTCTTCAAATATCAAAGTAGAGGAAATGTCCGAAAGTAATTATATTACTCTTGATGGAGAGGAGCATGTTCCGATCGAAAAAATGAAGATAATTATGCGAAATGCGACACTCTTTGCTTAATTTATTTTTTTGTATTACACAAAAAGCGCCCCATGGGCGCTTTTCTTTTTAAAAACTATTTTTCCACATCATGGATTCTTTCGGGAGAGCTTCTTGTCCAGAATATTTTGCATTTACTTTTTTGCTGTAAAGTCGCTCTACTTCTCCATCTACGATGTAATAAATGAGCTGACCAACTGGCATACCGGCGTAAATGCGGACGGGGATAGTGCAAGAGAGTTCGAGTGTCCAGAATCCGCAGAAGCCCACGTCGCCTTTGCCGGCTGTGGCATGGATATCGATACCAAGACGACCTGTAGAAGACTTTCCTTCAAGGAATGGCACATGTTTGTGTGTCTCAGTATATTCGAGCGTTGAACCCAAATAAAGCTGTCCTGGCTGGAGCACATAGCCTTCTTCCGGGATCTCAAAATGGCGGATTTGATTGTGTTTTTTGGCGTCGATCATTCCGTCGACGTACTGAGCAAGGTGCTTAGAAATATGGACGTCGTACGAATTACCACCCATGTTTTTTGGGTCGAAAGGAGTAATGACGATTTCGCCTTTTTCGATGCATTCGAGAATTTTTTTATCAGATAGAATCATATAGTGTTGTGCTGAAAGTTTCGCATATTACAATAAATTGTCAATTGCTTGTTGTGACATTTTGGCGATGGGGGAAGGGAGAGTATCAAAAGTAAACCAGCCGATTTCTGAACATTTTTCTGGTTCTTGAATTGCGGGTGTTCCGGAAATTATTTTGGTTTGAAAAATATTGGTGAGCCAGTGCTGATTTTCTTCGAAAACGATATAGTCATAAGAAGGAAATTGATTTGTGATTTTAACAACAATCCCAAGCTCCTCTTCGACCTCTCGAGTCACTGCATTTTTCATTGTTTCGCCAAAATCAACTTTGCCACCCGGAAGCGCCCAAGCACTTGGCTCAGTAGAAACTTTCTCTCCTCGCTTCATTAACAAAAATTCACCAGCGTCATTCATGACGAATGCACCGACTCCAACTCCAATATAATCTAATCCAGGTTTCATT
>CAZPHJ010000009.1:0-12965 GCA_964586755.1 uncultured Candidatus Saccharibacteria bacterium
ATATGCATGGGCAATAAGATTGCAAAAAAAACCTGAAAATAGACTTATTTTCAGGGTTTTTCGCGGTTTACTTTACTAGACTCGGTACAAAGTGTTTGCTTAACACGGTTTGATGAGAAGTGACATCTGAAACATTTTTGCCTATGAGATTTGCGGTGATGAAGAGTCCGCCCATTGTTTCCTTCGAAAAATATTGGTCGAAGATAAAATTGCCCAGACTGTAGATCACTGGTTTGCCATCGTAGTACGCGATATCTTGCGGAACATGAGGATGATGACCGACAATCATCACCGCGCCATCGTTGATGGCCTTTTTTGCGAGTGCTTCTTGTGGTCCGTTGTGAATCGACTTGTATTCTTCTCCAAAATGGAACGACACGATGAGCGCATCCACTTTTTCGGCAGCACTTTTGATAATGTCATCAAAACGAGGATTGCTTGCGAGGAGAATTCCACTCTTGGAATCAGTCGCTTCCATATCTGCCGGGCCTACATCAGAAAAGCAGAGGTATCCAACTCTAATTTTGTTTTGCACCACAATTGCCGGTGTTTCGGCTTCGGTGCGATTCATTCCGGCTCCACAAGAAAGAATACCTGTATCGCGAAGTCTTTGGAGAGTGTCTTCGAATGCGGGACGGCCATAGTCACCGACGTGATTGTTAGAAAAAGAGACTACGTCGATACCTGAATTTTTGAGGGCAATGAGAGATTTTGGATCCATGCGGAAGGAGTACAGATTCTTTTTGTCTTTGCCTTGATCTGATGCCGGGCCTTCTAGATTGGCAAACATAATGTCGGGCGTTTTGAGAAAATCAGTATACGCGAATAGTTTTGTATAGTCGCCTTGCATAGTATTCATGACTGATTTCTTTACTCCGCGATCGAGCATGATGTCGCCGACGAAGCCGAGAGAGATTGAAGAAGGAGCTGGGGTTGTTGAAACTAAATTTTGTTCGGTGGCGAGGAGGGCGGCGGCGGAATTGATTCCGTTGCTATTTGAAAAAGTAATTTTTCCAGTTTCGAAATAATGTCCAAAAAGCCCGGCAAGAAGTCCGACGAAAATAAGGGAGTACAAAATTTGTTTGTCGTTGTGGCGCTTCATGATTAAGTCGAAAGTTTATAAAGTCATAAAGTCAAAAGTCGATACGTAATCGTGTCGTCCCGGACTTGATCCGGGATCCACGAGTTAAATACTAGATCCTGAAACAAGTTCAGGATGACCCAAACAGATAGCTATGCTATCTCATAATCGATCTGTCGTCGTTCGGGATCTGCTTTGACTACCTTCACCATTATTGTATCACCAATGCGATATGTTTTTCCAGAAACTGATCCGGTCATTGTTGCAAGCTTTGGATTGAGTGTAAATGATTCGGTAGTCATAGTACGAAGTCCGACAAGACCTTCGGCTGTCGTTTCTTTGTCGCGTACATACAAGCCCCATTCGGTGACACCGGTAATCATACCCGTGATGGTTTGACCGATTTTCGTTGCCATATATTCGGTGAGTTTCAGCTTCACACTTTCGCGTTCGGCATCGGCGGCGCGCATTTCGGCCATCGAACAGAGTCGTGCAATGCGCTCGTATGTTTTGCGTGCGTTTGCAGGAGCCGGCTTCCCAGCAAGTGCGTAACGAAGCAGACGATGAATTACGAGATCGGGATATCGGCGAATTGGTGAGGTGAAGTGTGTGTAGTGATCGAATTGCAATCCGTAGTGGCCTATGTTCTTTGTGGTATAAATCGCCTTGGACATACTGCGAATCACAAACGTGAGCACTGTCTGCTTGAGATCTCCATTTTCAAATCCTTCAAGAACTTTGACGATAGCTTTCGGGTCGAGCGAACCGTCTTTGCGAACAGGGAGTGGATGGCCGATCGAGCGCATGAAGAAGGCGAGATCTTCCGCCTTTTCTTCACTTGGTTGGTCGTGAATGCGGTAGATGACGGAATGTTCTCCGCTATCGACATTTTTGAGTTCGTGAATATTTCCTTTTGGTTTTTTGGCTTTTCCGCCACGTTCGAGGAATTCGGCGATGCGACGGTTTGCAAGCAACATGAGTTCTTCGATGAGTGTGTGACTTTCGGTGCGGATTTTTTTGACCACTTTTGTCGGACGACCTTGCTCGTCGATGAGTACTTTGACTTCTTCTTGTTCGAGAACGAGTGCACCTTCTGCAACTCGAGCACGGCCGAGGCCGCGCGCGATGCGCGCGGCCGTCATGAGCTCGTCTTTGTATTTGTGTGGAGCACCATCAATCACTTCTTGCGCAGATTCGTAGGTGAAGCGTTCGGCAGAGTGAATAACTGTGGGTCCAAACCATGCACCTTTCTCTGTGCCATCAGCGTCAAATGTAATCACCGCACTCATTGTGAGTCGGTCGACATGCGGGAGGAGGGAACAGAGATCGTCTGAGAGTGTGCGTGGAAGCATGGGGATTGTTCGGTCGACAAGGTATACGGAAGTCCCGCGTTCGAGGGCTTCTCGATCGAGTTCGGTTTTGAGCTGTACATAATGAGAAACGTCGGCAATGTGGATTCCGATTTCGGTGTCGCCATTCTCCAATTTTTCGACGGAAATTGCATCGTCAAAATCTTTTGCGTCATATGGGTCGATAGTGAAGGTAACAATGTTACGGAAGTCGCGGCGGTCTTTCAAGTCATCAGGTGTGATTCCACGTACATCGATTGTTTTTGCTTCTGCAAGAACTTCTTCGGGAAAGTTTTCGGTGAATCCGCGCTCGAGTGCGATGGCTTCCATTTCGGTTTCGTGTTCGCCGGGTACGCCAAGCACTTTGATGACACGACCTGTTGGTGTCGCTTTTGCGTCAGTCCAAGGATTCATGGCGACGTATACTCGCTTTCCGACAATGGCCGGACTCAAGCCCTTTTTATCGAGCTCGATCTGTGCGTACATTTTTGGGTCGGACGCTTTCAAAAAGTATTTGCCTTTTTGTTCGATAAGGACGCCGGTGAATTCGGTTTTTGTACGGAGAACGATTTCGGTGATCGCGCCCACAACTTCTTCGCGACGCTTTTGAATTATTTTGACTTTGACCTCGTCGCCATGAAGAGCCGTGTTGACGTTTTCTTCATATACGCGGATTCCATCTTTGTATTCTTCGCATCTGACGACACCGCCGCCACGTCCAAGTACGACAAAGGTACCTTCGATGTATTTGCTTTCTTTATGTTTTATATGAGGGGATGAAGAGGTTAATTTCTTGGGTTCCGAGGCTCGTTTCGGAGACTGTCCCTTTCTGTGAGGCTTTTTCATATTGGGTATTATAGCATATTTTTCGAATATATTGACAATTTTAAAATAAGTTATAATGTAAAAAGAAAACACTTAAAATAATCAATATGGAAAATAATGAAAAAATGATTTCGGTCGTCATTGTTCTTGGCGCAGCACTTGTTGGTCTTATAGTACTTCTTATTATGATCGCTTGGCGAAATAGAGTGAATAACTATATAAAATATGCGGCTTGGGCGCTTTTAGATAATGATTTACCTCGTGCAAAGGTATATTGCAAAAATTGTCCGTCAATCATAGAAGCGATGACTCCCTTTATGGTAGATTATATGGCGAACCGTATATATGGATATCTAAAAGAAGGTAACGATTACGATTTGGTTCAAGCATATAATGCCTCTACAGATAAGAAAGATGTGCCATCAATTAATCTTCAATCTGCACTTCTCGATGGGTTCAAAAGAGGATTGTTTTGTTTTCTAAAAAAAGAAAAACCAGAAACACTTGATGCTTTGACACGAATATATCACTGGGCTTATGGAAACGGTTATATTAAATTCTGTACTTATTTGCATGATGCGCTCCTACTTGACAGTGTCAGGCTTGTAAAAAAGGAAGTGGTGATATAAATATTGATGTAATTATTCAAAAAGGCAAGGAAACTTGCCTTTTTTCATTTATATACCGAATGTTGACTTTTTACACTGGTATTATAAAGTGAACAAAATATCTTTTCACCTCTCAATTAAAAATTATGAAAAATTTTGCAAGCTTATCTACGGCCTCCGCAGTTTTTTTGGCACTTGGTATTGCAGTGTCTCACTCACTATTTTCACTGGTACTTTTCGGAATGACACAAATGCTTTGGCTCAAAATTTCTAAAGATAAAGTAGGAGGCTTTCTTGATGACGAAACTGAAAGATATGACCTAGTGGGGTATCTTCCGTCGGTTATTTCCTTACTCACCATTGCGTTCACTGTGGTAATTATATTCCTCTCGTTTTTTAAAGGTGCAGGTTTCCCTTTATTCAAATTTGTAGCGACTGCTACTACAATAGAGACTGCACTCTGCCTTTTTTCGATTTACAGTATTAGGCTTTTTTTATTAAAGAAAGGTTTGGCAAAAAAGATATAAAACAGGGAACATTTATTAAAAAGGCAGTTTTTACTGCCTTTTGTTATTTTTAAAGCGAAACTTGTCCCGCAAAGGGACGCCTATTTCTACAATTTGGTTACGAATTAAGAAATAGTTGCCTTTTTTATATTTTCTGTTAGTATAGGCAGTACTTATGTTAATGATCCGATTACAACGAATAGGTCGCAAAAACGAGGCACATTTCCGCGTTGTTTTGACTGACCACAAAAACGCAGCAAAGTCTGGTAAATTCCAGGAAATCCTCGGTGCTTACAACCCAAAGTCTGGAATTGTAACCCTCGAAGAAGACCGCGTGAAGCACTGGATGAGTGTCGGTGCACAGCCATCTGGCACAGTTTACAACTTCCTCGTCGCAAAAAAGCTTGTTGAAGGAAAGAAGAAAAACGTCCTTTCTCGCAAGTCTCCTACAAAGAAGCGAAAAGAACTCAAGGCTGCCTAATGGCAAGTTGAAAGTTCATCAAGTTTGTAAAGTTCATAAAGTTATACAAATACAACAAAAGAGCGAGCGACGAAAGTCGCTCGCTCTTTTGTTTACTTGCTATTTTTAATATTTGTTGTAAGGTGTAGGAAACAAAAATCACGTTATGACTACAGAAGTAAATGAATCACCCCAAATTCAGGCTATTGGCCTTGATTTTCTTTTTGCTGAGAAGAATCTCACTGATTCTCCACTTTTTAATTTCGGTAAAATGCCAGAAATTTCCGAAAGTGTTCTCAACTCAGGCGCTGAAGCTGAAAGTGTCGTTAATTATTATGCAAACGAGCTGCGTACACGCCATTGCTATACGGTGACTGTCTTCACTCGGTATTGTGTTGATTCTCTGTATGAAGCATTTTTTGCTGAAGAAAAACCAGTTGAATCCGCAGGATTTTTTGACATGATGTGCCGCACTGCCGGTTTTAAAAAGGAATGTCATAGCCTAATTAACGGCGGATACACGAGCTACGAACTAAATACCGAAATTCTTGTTTTGGTGGCTAAATCTTTTGTACGAAGCGAATTAGAACAGATTGCTGAATGTGCCGTTGGTTTGATTAATCAATTTGCCGACGATGCCAAAAAAGCATATGAGTATATCCGCGACGATATTGAGCCCAAAAAGAGGCAGATCAATGCCATAAAAGAGTTTCTTATTGCAATGAATGAAGGAATGGATAAAAGCGATCCTGAAAAATTTCGTCAATTAACTAAGACGGGTTTGGACGAAGCTATGTATAATCCTCAAAATTCTGGACACAGTATTTTTGCAGAGCAGGCGCTCGAAAAAGTTGGAATCTTGCCGGCAGACAAAAATTTCCGCGCAAATATCTACCGGATTTTGATTTATGTAGACATACTGTCGTATGCAGGATATCGGCCTAACTTTGCTGAGAAAGTAGGAGACTTGAAGTTTGAATTATAGGTATTGTCAGTATTGAATTTTAAGCCACGCGGTGCGTGGCTTTTTGTTTGCACACTTATATCACAATTTGATATACTCATCCCAAGCAGTACTGTCGAACTCACTGCTCTATTATATGTAAGTTAATTCAGTTAGATTATCATGGATTCAGATACACAGTTTCTCGAGTATGTAGTAAAGGCGTTAGTCGACAATCCCAACGAAGTTAAAATCGAACGAACAGTGGACGAAATGGGTGTTCTCGTAAAGCTCACCGTTTCTCCAGCAGATATGGGCAAGATTATCGGTCGCCAAGGTAACACTGCTAAGGCAATCCGAACTCTTCTCCGCGTAATCGGAATGAAGAACAACTCTCGCGTAAACCTTAAAATCAACGAACCAGAAGGCGGAACAAAGGCAGCTGGTGTTGAAGCAAGTTTCGACGAGGCGATGGAAGATCTAAAGAATATGTAAAAGAAAAACCCGCTTCGGTGGGTTTTTCTTTTACATATTCAATTACGAATTAAGAATTAGGAATTGAGACCAAAAGAGACGGTTTTGACGAATAAAAATGACACGTCAGAGGGTTCTTATAAGTGAAGAATTTCTCCTGTGGTCGTATAGGCTTCTAGTATTTGGATTATTTGTTCAGTAAGGATTTTCTCTGTCTTATCTTCTACTGCGATCGAAGGGACTCCATAATCATTGTGTTCATGTTTTTCTTGACCTGCTTTTGAAGATTTTACTTGAAGTGGTATTACAAACGATTTATATTCTATCAAGAAATCCCGTTTTGCTTTGAGATCTTCTTCTAAGGTAGCCTCTTTAAAAGTGAGAATTCCTGATTTTTGCAAGAAAGATAAAATTTCAAAAATTTTTCTTTCGTTCCGTGCACCTTTTTCAATCGGTTCACTTTTTCTATCCTCTGTTTCATTTTTTCCAAGCAAGATATCAGAAATTTGTTTTTCGATAGATTTAGGCGTCGAACTTTTTGTAACAATAACAGCATCATTTTGAACTGTTTCAAGCTCGCTTATGAGAAAAGTTTTATTAGTTTCGCTGTGTCGATTTATTAAATTTGCCTTCTGGTCTCTTCGTGATGGTCGTATTTTTGTTTTTATCCAAACAGTGCATAAAAACATTTTGCCTTTTGTGTTTTTTAGTGGATCAACAAAATAACGAGAAATTTTATTGTTTTCTTGCATTTTTCTCATTAATAAATCGATATTATCCATATCTAAAATAAAAGAACTTTGTTCATTTTTATTTTGATTATTGTTTGGGGTATGTGGACCTTCCATGACCGCCATTTTACAACATTCAAGGGTTTTAGTCGACGATAAATTCAAAACCTTTTTTATCTTTTTTGTTTTGACAAGGATTTGCTTTAAGGATAGTGTGAAGAAAAAATCTGTTATGGCACATTCACATAAGAAAGTATTTGACGTATCTTCGGTGTTTCTTGGAATTCTTGCTGAGCTTTCGCCTGGGGAATTACTCTATTGGCTACGGTCAGGAGATGAACTTCGAAAAATACTGAAAAAAGGGAAAATAGATTTTGTCCAAGAATCAAAATCTGTAATGACTTTGCCGTCTTTGAATAAGGCGAAAACACTATCGCTTCTTAACGGGTCTCCGTTTAAGTATCACGGCCGTTTGAATGAAGATTTGTATAAAGAATATGATTCCACGGAAATGAGGCAGGTGTTTTATGCAAAACTTGCCTGTGATTTACTTCCAGAAGAGTTGTACAAGAAGATTGCGGGCAAATATATTATTTCTGAATGCATCTACACACCGCTTCAGATCAAATATCTTGCAAAAAACCAAAGTAGTGAAAACAGTCCAGGATTGCTTTCGTTCAAAGAAAATAATTATTTTTTGATAGAGAACAACAGAGGAAAGATTATTGTTGTTTGCATGTCGTGGCACTGGCCACGTGTACCAAGCGAAACAAAAAAGAAAAGAACAAATATGTGGAAAATGAAATGGTGTAGGCCTGAAATGTTGATTGAGAAAACAGGCAAAATTTTCTTGCACAGAGAAATTCCGTGATTATGTAATTTTACCCAAACAGTGCCTTAATCCAGGCGCTGTTTTTTAATTGCCTTTTTTGAAAAATAGTGTTATATTGAAAATGTAATTAGCCCTGGCGGGCTTTATTTTTATCTAGAGAGGATAATTACCTCACCCTAACCATCTCCTTAAAAAGGAGAGGGAACAAACCAACATTTATGGCTGATATCCGAAACATCGCAATTATTGCACACGTGGACCATGGTAAGACTACTCTTACTGATGCTCTTTTGAAATTTACTGGAGCTGTCGACGAGACTGCGTCTTCGATGGATTCGAACGATCTTGAAAAGGAGCGTGGAATCACTATCTACTCAAAAAATTGCTCGCTCGAGTACAAGGGTGTGAAAATTAATATTGTGGACACTCCTGGACACGCCGACTTCGGATCTGAAGTTGAGCGCGTACTTCGCTCAATCGACACTGTGCTTCTGCTTGTCGATGCACAAGAAGGTCCAATGCCACAAACACGTTTTGTGCTCAAAAAATCTCTTGAGCTTGGTTTGAAGCCAATCGTCATCGTCAACAAAATCGACAAGCCTGCGGCAAATCCAGAGCGTGTACACGAACAAGTACTCGAACTCTTTCTTGAGCTTGGCGCCAATGATGAACAGATTGATTTCAAAACTGTCTACGCAATCGGACGACAGGGAATCGCAAAGCGTGAGCTCGCTGATGACTCAAAGGATCTCGCACCGCTTCTCGATATGGTTTTGGAACTTGTGCCATCTGCAACTCGTGATGTAAATGCGCCAGCATGTGCGCAAGCATTCAATCTCGCGTATGACTCATTCCTTGGACGTCTTGCAATCGTGCGTGTCTATGACGGAACCATCAAAGATGGAACGACAATATTTGTGAAGCACGGCGATGAGACTCGTACTGCAAAGATTACGAAAATGTTTTCTTTCATCGGACAGAAGCGTGAACCAGTATCGGAGCTTGTTTCAGGAGATATTGGAATCATTGCCGGAATTTCTGATGTGTATATTGGAGAAACAATTGCTGGAGACAATTCTGTGGCAGCTCTTCCAACGATTACAATCGACGAACCAACAATCACACTTTCTTTCCTCGTGAATGACTCTCCGTTTGCAGGACGCGACGGAAAATTTGTTACTTCACGCCAAATTCGCGAGCGTCTTGAGCGTGAGCTTCAGGTGAACGTGGGACTTCGCGTAGACTTCGATTCTGAAGCAACATTTCAGGTGTCTGGACGTGGAGAATTGCACATTGCCGTGCTTCTTGAGCAAATGCGTCGCGAAGGATTTGAGATGCAAGTTTCTCAACCAAAGGCGATTACCAAAGAAATTGACGGACAGAAATGTGAGCCGTATGAAGAAGCGACGATCGACGTACCGACCGAATATTCTGGTGCGGTTATTGAAACACTTACGAAACGTCGTGGACTCCTTACTTCAATGCATGAAAAGGACGGTATCACTCGTGTGCTCATCGAAATTCCTACTCGTGGACTTCTTGGATACCGCAACCAATTTGTAATTGATACAAAAGGAGAGGGAATTCTTGCATCACGTTTTGTGGACTTTAAGCCATGGGCGGGAGAAATCAAAAAGAAAGAAGTGGGAGCTATGATTTCTATGATCTCGGGCCAGGCGGCAGGATTTTCTATTTGGAATCTTCAGGATCGTGGAGTTATGTATATCGTACACAATACTGATGTGTATGAAGGAATGATTGTCGGTAACACTTCGAAAGGTGAAGATATGATGGTGAATCCGATCAAAGGAAAAGCACTTTCGAACGTGCGCGCCTCTGGATCTGACGAAGCGATGTATCTCAAGCCTGCATGGGAACTCAGTATCGAGCGTGGTCTTGAAATCATGAATCATGACGAATATCTCGAAATTACTCCGCACTTTGTGCGTTTGCGAAAAAAATTGCTTACCGAAAATGATCGTTCGAAAGCCGGACGTACAAAAGAATAATATTTTTCAAACTGAAATTGATTAATTATGCTAAAAATAACATCTTGCACGCTGTGCGAGGTGTTATTTTTTGGAGATTGTTTTTGGACAGAGTTGTTTTTTGTGATACTGTAAGAAAAAAATCGTATGAAATATAAATTTCAACCTCAGTATCTCTTTTTCAAGCCATTTATGCCTATGGATATTGATCTACGCATAAATGGTAGCGAACCAGAATCGTATGGTTTTCTACGTCGTGAAGTGGATAAACTACAATTCCAGAACAGAAAACTCAAGGAAAAAATTCAGGAATTGCAGAAGAAAAATGAAAATAAAATTGACCCTCCGCCACATTAAGTGATACGGGGGTTTATTTTTTTACCGCCTTTATTTTTAAAGCTTAAAATGGTAAAGTAGCTGTACTTATGAAAAACACATTTCAAAAAATTAAAGAGTATTACGGGCTTCACCCGAAACGGTTTTGGATTGTTGGAGGAATTGCTGTTGTCGTACTTTTGTACGCAATTTTTCATACTGCGCCAAGTTCGGTGACTGTTGTGCCGGTTGTGCAAGGTGATTTGAAACAAACCGTACTTGCTACAGGACAAGTCACAGCTCAAACAGACCTCAATCTTTCTTTTTCTGCGAGTGGGCTTGTACAGAGTATCCCGGTCTCGGTCGGAGATACTGTCTCAAAAGGCCAAATTCTCGCCATGCTTGGAAATAGTAATGAGTATGCAGCGCTTTCTCTTGCAAAGGCAAACTACCAGAAAGTTGCCGATGGAAACTCAGATGAAGAAATTGCTGTTGCTCAAGTTTCTCTCGATAATACAAAAAAAGTACAGAACACTCTTGTAGAAAATGCACGGCGTGCACTCCTCAATAATGATCTCACGCCGATTCGTTCCAGTGGATATACAGGTATCGCACCATCAGTTACCGGTGTATATTCTGGGGTAACAGAAGGTGTATATCAAATTTCAACATATGCGACGAATGCGGGCGGTATGTATTTTTCTTATTCTGGAATAGAAAGTGGTGAAGGGCAAGCAAGTACATCCAAACCGGTTCCTCTTGGAACGAAGGGGCTCTATATTCAATTTAATACAGACAATTTGAATACTCAAAATACCTGGATTGTTTCTTTGCCAAACACTTCTTCGACTTCATACCTAACTGCATATAATGCTTACCAAAATGCGTTGAAGGATCGTGATAGTGTTGTAGCTTCTGCTGAGGCAAATTTGAATTTGAAAAAAGCATCTGCGCGACCTGCAGAACTCGCGGCTGCTCAAGCCTCTATCGATCAAGCACAGGCAGTCTATGAAAATACAATTCTTCGAACACCTGCATCTGGAACTGTTACTCGAATCGATGTAAAAATGGGCGAGCGTGCTGACGCACAAAAACTTGCTGTTGTTGTTCAAGATGTAAAAAATCTGCATGTTGAAGCAAATATCAACGAAACAAATATCGCCAAGGTCGTACTTGGCCAGCAAGTGTTGATGACACTTGATGCATTTGGTCCGGACACTACTTTTTCTGGGACGGTGATTGCAATCGATCCCTCTTCTACGACGGACGACGGTGTGGTCAATTACAAAATCAAAGCAGACATCGACAATGCGATTGTGCATGGGGTACGACCAGGTATGAATGCAAACATGACGATTCTTGCGTGGGTTCGTTCAAATGTACTCTCTGTGCCAAAAGCTGCGATTGAAATACGTGATGATGGTGCATATGTTCGAGTCGTAACCGATGAAAAGAAGAACAAAACTGAAGATCGCAAAGTGACTACAGGATCACTCGGAGATGGCAATATGATTGAGGTGACGAGTGGTCTCACAGTCGGCGAAAAAGTAGCTGTTAATAAAAAATAATACATTATGCGTGATCGAGCTCGAATTGAAAATTCATTTTCACAAAATGTGAAAGTGGGCTGGTATCTCGCTAAGCGTGATATCAAGCAAGCAAACAAATGGACGACGATGCTCATTGTCGCCGTGATGATTTTTACCTTCCTCAACCTTGTTGTTGTGGCGGGTATTCTTGTCGGTCTTATTCAGGGTTCGGAAGATGCACAGAAAAAGTATGCCATCGGCGACGTCGTGATCTCGTCGTTTTTGAATCGCTCATTTATTGATCAAACGCAAGAGGTTTCTAAAATCGTTACCACAATTCCTGGGTATAAATATCACACTGTCCGTTATGGTGGCTCGGTGCGTGTGGAATCAAACTATCGTTCGACCATAAACCCGGGCGAAAAGCGTGACGGTGCAGGAGCGTCTTTTTTGGGTATTGATCCTGTGCAGGAAGAACAATTTTCCGGTGTTTCGAAATTTGTTATTCGCGGAGAATATCTCACACCCCAAGACCAGAATAGTATTTTGATTGGAAAAAATTTGTTGTATGAATTTACACCGATTGAGGCTCCAGGTTTTCAGACACTCAAGGATGTTTCTGTGGGTTCTCGTATTCGCGTGACTTCGGGAAATGTTTCTAAGGAATATTATGTGAAAGGAATCCTTTCTTCCAAAGTGGATGAATTTGATACATCTGTAGTGGCACTCGCAAGTGAAGTGCGAAAGATGACAGGGCGTACAGATTTGAATGCGACAACGATTGCGATACAACTCTTGCCTGGTACAGATCCTGGTGCTGCAAAGCAATTCCTTTTGGATTCAGGTGTGGGCGAATATGCGCGCGTGCAGACTGCCGAAGAGGCATTTCCAAAATTCCTCCAAGATATCAAGACCACTTTTGCAATTCTTGGAAACGCAATTTCTGGAATTGGACTCATTGTGGCGTCGATTACGATTTTTATCGTGATCTTCGTGAATGCTATCACTCGACGACGATTTATCGGAATCTTGAAGGGGATTGGTATCAATCGAAAGGCAATTCTGTACTCGTATATGTATCAAGCATTTATTTATGCGGCGCTTGGAATTATTTTGGGAATGATTCTTGTGTTTGGATTGATCAAGCCTGCCATCGCGGCAAATCCGATTAACTTCCCATTTTCTGATGGAATTCTCGTGGCGACACTTCCGGGAACACTCACTCGTGGACTTATCCTTCTTGTTACGACAGTGATTGCGGGATATATTCCAGCGAGGATTGTTATTCGACAAAACACCCTATCCGCTATTTTAGGAAGATAGT
>CAZPHJ010000009.1:13065-21860 GCA_964586755.1 uncultured Candidatus Saccharibacteria bacterium
ATGATACAAGCAAAAAATCTTACAAAAATATTTATGAGTGGCGACCAAAAGATTGTGGCGCTTGATTCACTTACATTTTCTGTTCCAGAAGGACAGTTTTTGACCGTGACGGGGAAGTCGGGTTCGGGAAAGTCTACACTCTTGTATCAGCTTGGTCTTCTTGATTTGCCGACAGGTGGTGAAGTACTGATTGATGGAGTAGATATGGTGCCTGTTTCTGAAAACGAGCGCACGATGACGCGATTGAACGACCTCGGATATATTTTTCAGGACTATGCGATCCTACCGTCTTTGACAGCGCTTGAAAATACGGTGGTCCCACTTCTTATGCAAGGCTATAGTACTGATGAAGCGGAACGCAAAGCTAAGAAAGCACTCGAGCGTGTGGGCTTACTTGATCGTATGAACAATCTGCCAAGTCAACTCTCCGGCGGACAGCAACAACGTGTGGCGATTGCTCGCGCGATTGGGCATAGCCCAAAAATTATTTTTGCTGATGAGCCGACTGCGAACCTCGACTCAGAAACTTCAGACCAGGTAATTCAAACTTTTATTGATTTGAACAAAGAAGGCCAGACTATCGTGATGGTCACGCACGAGCCGGAATATGCTAAGCTTGCTCATCGCACGATTACAATGGCAGACGGAAAGATTGTGAGTGATATTATGAATAAGTAATTTTGCATTAAAAAATCGCCCCGTATTCTCGGGGCGATTCTGTTATGCGGCCATGTCTGTTATGACCAGCTCGTTGTTTTGTCCATAAAATTCAATTTCCTCGGTAAGTGTCTTGCGTTTTGCAAGCATTTTTCGAAAATCTGCAAGCATTACTGCGATATCATTGCGGAGTGCTGCAGCATTCCAGATAAGGTCCCATTTATCCCGACCAACATCCTGGCCTGTAAGACTCTGGATGTAAAACTCAAGATTTGCTAGCGGACAATCAATGGCTTTACGGGCATCTTGGTACGCTTTTAGCTTTGCGAAAAAATCATTAAAACTGTATTGATCTTTCTTTTCAAGTGGATCTGAAAGTGAACAAAACCAATAGAATTTCTGATTGATTGCTTTTTTATACAACAGAAGATTTTGCTCTATGTGGTAGTTGTAACTTTTTGGGTTTTTTTGCATCAACTTTATCCAACCGTCGTTTATGAGGTAGACCAGTGCTTCTTTAAGGCCTTCATTATACTCGGTAAGTTTTTCAAGATACTGGCGTTGGTTTTTTTTGTTGTACGCTGTCACCATTTCTATGGGCATCATAGATAGTAATAACGCCATAACGTTAAACACCGCAGTACTCACGATGAAAATTTGAAAATCAAGAAAATCAAACGACTGAATTCCGTAATATACATGAAGGCATAATACATAGGTAAAACCGAGCAATATTCCGGAAACGGTTGAAATATACAATTTGTATTTGCCGGCAAAGGCTTTATGTGTGCCGAGCTTTACGGCGTCTTTTGTAAGGAATTTCAGTTCCATAACTTGTTATTTTTAAGATGAATTGATTTATTTCTAGATTACAATTATTCTGTATATGTGTCAATAATCGCTGGTTGTGCTGGGAAACTGGTGGTATACTCGATTTGTTATGCGAATCGTAACTCTCGCCATGTTTGTCAAAGACGGGAAGATCTTGCTTGGTATGAAAAAGCGCGGATTTGGTGCGGGGAAGTGGAATGGGTACGGCGGGAAGCTTAATGAAGGAGAATCTCCGGAGCAGGCTGTTGTTCGCGAGATACCAGAAGAGAGCGGTATTGTGGTCCCAGTTGAGAATTTGAATCATATTGGCACTATTGATTTCTTTTTTATTGGCAAGCCTGATTGGGACCAGAAGGGAATGATTTACCGTATTGACTCATTCGAGGGTGATGCGGTTGAAACTGAAGAGATGAGTCCGAAATGGTATTCGTTTGATAAAATACCGTATGATGAGATGTGGATTGACGACAAGCATTGGCTTCCGCATCTGCTCGCGAACGAACCATTTACCGCTGAATTTCATTTTGACGAAGACGGAAAGAAAATTGCGAAGCATGTTGTGACAAAAAATTAGCATGAAATTCCATATCATTACATTATTCCCCGAAGCATTCGATTCCTATCTCAAGGAGTCTATTATCGGGCGGGCGATTAAGGAAAAACGGGTACAAGTGAGCTTTACCAATCCGCGCAAATTCGTGACTGGCAAATACAAGAAAGTTTGGCCCGACGGGAATGTTTCTCAAATCGTAGACGATAAACCGTATGGTGGTGGGCCGGGAATGATTGTGCGGGCGGAGCCCGTTCTCAAAGCCGTTGAAGCGGTTTTGAGAAAAATCGAAAGTCGAAAGTCGAAAGTAAAAAGTAAAGTCAAAATAATTAATTTTAGCCCAAGCGGGGAAAAATTCACGACCACATACGCTAAGACTTCGGCAAAAAAATACACCGACATCATCATGCTCTGTGGGCGCTATGAAGGCATTGATGCTCGCGTAGCGAAGATATTGAAAGCCCAAGATGTTTCGATTGGGGACTATGTACTTACGGGTGGGGAATTGCCGGCGATGGTACTCATTGATTCAATTGCACGTCAGATTCCAGGCGTGCTCGGGAAGTTTGATTCGCTTGAAGAAGAGCGTGTCTCGTCTAGCGAATTCTATACTCGTCCAGAAATTCTTGAATATAAGGGTAAAAAACATAAAGTCCCACCTGTCCTTCTTTCGGGTGATCCGAAGAAGATAGATGAGTGGAAAAATACAATTAACGAAAAAAAGAAAAAGTAGTGAACAATGTTCACTACTTTTTTAATCAATATGATCACCTCGAAACCTTGCATGGGGAATCGTTTTGCTTGGACCATAAAATATCCTAGAGTTGATTGTTCCTTTGTGAAGGAACATCGTGTCCCCAGCACCGAGAACCAATCTAGTTAATTCTGCATCGTTGTGGTGGTTTTGGTACTCGATTTGGAGAGTATCTATGGCAAGTCTATGACCGACAATGATAACGCGATTCTGTACTGCCTCGCTAAAGAAATCCTTTGCTTTCTCTTCGACTTGCGACGGGTCGAAATGAGTCGCCTTCATAAGAATACCTTTATCGGTTCGAAGGGTCTTTGCCTGTAAAACAGAATCCGGGGTTCCGTTTGTCGGGAGTGCATCAAGTACGCTTGTTTGCTTAAAAATAAAATTTCCCGTTGCGATGCTAAAAATGAATTTGGCGGTCGACGCCATTTGATTGAATCCACTGAAAACGAGTGTCTTTTTTCCGTCGGTTTTTGCGTTTGGACAATACACTCGATAGTCAGCACGAATTTTATTGAGCGCACTTGGATTGGACGTGCCGTCGAAATGTACGGGTACTAATATTAGTGACATATAAAAGGGCGTTTTGGTTGGCTTGAATATACAACATAAGGCAGACTGTGGCAATGGGTTGCTCTAGCTATAGGCATATTTCCGTTATATGGTATATAATAGTGCATATACGTATTTATTAATTAGAGGAGGTCTTTGTATGTGAAGACCTTACCAAATCGTAAAATATATGGCAGAGAAAAAAACATCAGCGTTTATGAAGCCAATGGCTTTGAGTGCAGAGCTCGAGGCAGTCGTTGGAAAGGGCCCAATGCCTCGTTCAGAAGTCGTTAAGGAATTGTGGGCATATATCAAGAAGCACAATCTTCAGAATCCAAAGAACAAGCGCAACATTCTTGCTGATGACAAACTCGTTCCAGTTTTCGGTGGAAAGAAAGAGGTGACAATGTTCGAAATGACAAAGCTTGTTTCAGCACACCTTTCATAATAGCTTAAAGCTTTTAGCTTATAGGGAACACAAAACAACAAAGACCGCACGGCTTCGCCGTGCGGTCTTTGTATAGAGTAATAGAGAGCTAGACATGGACAAATTATGTTTATTATGTTATTTTATTATTGAACTTTAAAAACTACATAATCATGTTTATTTTGGGCCTTCTCTTGTTTTCTCTTAGTCTTTCAGCCCATGAGCTGGGACATGCATTTGCCATGCGCAAGTATGGTGTAAAGATCCAAACAATTTCGTTGTTTGGACTTGGACCATCAATTGCTACGTTTAAACTTCGTCGTTGGTTTGGTGATACTCCAGTACATATCAAACTTATTCCTATTGGGGCCTACGTTGCGCCTGCTAACAACAATTATCTAGAAGATCTCACCTACTCGCAAAAAATTCATATTTTTGGTGCAGGAATTATCGCCAATATTTTATTTGCAGGCATTTTATTGGCGATATGGTGTTTGGGAATCGGAAAGACTGATCCAACAACACTTGTGTTGGTTGGGGTTACTATTTTGGTTGGCTTGTTTCCAAAAATAACTTCTCATTTTGTGTTACCCGTAGGTTTTTTTCTTCTCTTCATTATCGTTTGGGATATAGCAATGACTACAACTGGTGGGTTTATGGGATTTCATAATCAAATGATGAAAGACAATGGATCAATAATTACGATTGGTCACCACATCATCAAAGAGAGTACTACGTTCCTTCGTACGGTGAAATTTGCAGCTTTCATTTCGTTTGCTGTAGGGGTCACAAATGCATTACCACTCGTGCCGCTTGATGGAGGGCATATTGCAAACGCATTGATTAGTCGTTTTTCTGGGAGACACACTTTGCCAAGGACGATTTATTCCATCATAACGTCTGTATTGTTTTTCTATCTTGTTTTTACAGCGATCGGTGCGGATATTATCAAAATCGTGAATCATAAATTCTGACACAATTATTTTGCTTTTATACCACCTCAATATATTGAGGTGGTATTTTTATTTAAGCAACACAGCGTTGATTACTAAAATTGTTTAAGCGCGTATTGGTACTACGGAAGGAGATTTGTTACGATATATGCATATTTATCAATTAGTCATATAAACGATATGCTATCTATTAATTTTGTAGCGGTGCTTGTGGCGGCGGTTGTGGCGTTTATTATCGGATTTTTGTTCCATGGTCCTATTGGTGGAAAGCTTTGGATGAAGCTTGCGAACGTTGTACCAACTGGTAATGAAAAACTTTCTGACATGGTTCCGCAGATGATTGCCAATTTGTTCACCAATTTTGTCACAGCACTCGGTCTTTCAGTTGTATTCACCATTCTATCCACTTCATCAGCCGTGAATATCTCCGGCGTGTGGGGAGGCGTACTTTGTGGAGTGTTTGTATGGATTTTCTTCCTTGTAACTTCTTCAGCAATCGAAGTAATTTGGATGGGACGTAAGACTGCATTGTGGTTGTATGAATCCGGCTGGTTACTTATTGCAATGGGAGCAATGGGAGCGATAATCGCGTGCTGGAGATAGACAAGAGGACCACCTTAAAGAAAACCGACCATTTTCATGGTCGGTTTTTTCATGTCAAGAAGTCATATTTTGTGGGAGTGAGAAATAGGTAATCACTCACAAAAATAAAAACGGTTGGCATATTTGCCAACCGTTTAGTTTATTCTGATTCTTCTTCCTCTATTTCTGTATTTGTTTCTTCATCCTCCTCATCATCTTTCACTTCATTTTTTTGCTCAGAATCCGATGGAGTTTTTTCAATTTTCAGTTTAGTAAGAACTTTTCGCTCTCCATTTTTAGTGAAGTAGCGCAGGGTTGATTCGTCAATATACTGTATCCATGCATATTGCTCAACGATATTCTTGAGTAACTGAGGACGTTCCACATCTTCTGTAGAAAAATAGGCAGCCAGAAGTTTTCTTTTGGAAAGATCCTTGAAATCATCCAACCGGCTTTTCATTTCAGTTTCCTTGAGCCATTTTGAAAAATACCATGGATTAAACGTGCGGATGATGAGCATTAATATACTCTTTGTCATCTGTGATTCCAGGGATTTTGTAAGCGATTTAGGAATCGATTTTTCATTTGGATCATTACTTGTTTCGGCGTTATTATAGAACGATCTGTTTTTTACAAAAAATTCATACGATATACCAATGAGTGAATCATTCATGAATATGTCGTCCATGATCGTCTTTGCTAATACCGGAGTGTTGAGTTTTTTGTATATTGTTGAGATACGTGAGTCAGTATCATAGACACCGACCGTATTTTCAAAAATAGGATCTTCTTTGCTAAACCAAGTAAGCCGGAACAACTCTTCATCTGAAAGCCATGTCGTAATATAGGGGTGTAAAAGTAAATAGGGATATGCTATCTGTACTTTCTTATTGGCCAGGACGTTTGTGAGTTTTTCCCGAAAGTACGGTGAATCACCTGTCTTAGTTCGTGCAGGATCTTTATAATCTTGTTCAAACACTAGTGTCATTGCATCCTGCATGAGTATACGACATTCATTGAGTAATTTACGTTCCGACTCCTTTTCAAAGGTGATTTTAGGAAGAAAATAAAACAATGTATAGTACTCAGGGTTACGCAAATCTACTATTATTTTCCGCATGACTGTATCATCCGCTAGTGTTTCGCTTGTTCCGTCTATTTTGATTGAACGCAAAGCATCGAGTAATTCTTTTTCCCAGTTTTTTTCTTTGAGCTTTTTTATTAGACTAACAATATCGCTTATCTCGAAGGCAATTTTATCTTTTCCAAGTATGGTACCAATGATAAGTGTCAAATACACTCTGTGCTGGTTCCATATTTTTTGTGTCGAACCGACCAATAAGGCAAGTCGTGCAAGTTTGACGTTCTCCTTGGCATACTTATTGAGGGTTGCGACTATGCGTAGCCATTTCAAGAGTTCAGAAACAACTGAAGTAAATTTACCAAGATTACCGAATAATTTTTCGTTATCGGCTGACAATATATCAAGTTGCAGGTACGATTGAGTCGTATTACCTTGACCGCTAGTAGCGAGTATTTTTTCTTTTTCCCCGCCTTGCCTTTCGAGCCAGGTCTGCATTTCCAATAGTCCCGTTGCTTTATATATTGTTTCTTGCGCGATTTTGTAATTTTTGATTTCTTGTAGGTTTTTGCCTATGAGAACCGCACATTTGATTGTGAGAGCCGCCATAATCTGGGCTTTTCGACCTAAATCTTGGATTTTGTATTCTCGGTTATTCCTACGATTTGCTTTTCCATATAAGGCTTGCAGGTGGATCGTCGATAGTCGCTCGATCTCCTCGTCAGCAATACGGTATTCAGCCGGCACAATAAGACCGGTGTTGGTTTTCTGAATTATTTCTTCTTGCTCGTTCATTATTTCAATGTTTTTTTGTGAGAATTGATGATGTAAAAATGTGCACGGGATATTCCCGTGCACATCTGGTTCCTAACTCGATTCATTTTCATTGATTCTGAAAATGTCATCAAGTGCATCTTCATAACCAAGACTGTCTTTTCCTGGTCTGTATTCGGCACGGGGTATTTCATAATGATTACTCCGTGCTTCAGGTCGATTTTGACGAAGCCAACTTTCCCAAAAACAAGAACGATCTTCTTGCCACATTGGGTTGAGAAGTTCTGTGCATAATCTCGCAAATACTGATGGAACATGTTCTTGCAACCACGAAAGGAGGGGGACTCCTTCGGGAAGCTTGTCGCCTGAATCCATTGCAAGTTGCAAGTTTGCCCCACAGTCGTAATCATCACTCGCGAATTGTTCTGCTTCGTTCATACCGTATAGATACAAAATCCGCAAATCAATTTCTTGGAAAAACTCATCTATGAGTTGCTTGCCGTATGGCTTTACACTCATGACTTGTTTAAGGATAAGTACAAGTTCTGTTGCGTCTTCGGCTGTCATCAATCCGTATGTGTATGTGTACGGAGTTTTTTCTGGTGGAAGGATATTGTGTTTGCGTAAAAACGCATTCCTAATTTCAGTCCCTTCGATTTCCAGTTTGGTAATGAGTTCGGTGTTCAGAACCCCAGCATCAGGGATGATGATTTCATGCCGTAGTTCTGCGGAATAAGTATTCCACAATTCTTTTGCGCCATGTATATCATCATCGAGTAATGATCGGGAGAGACGTTCAACGATCTCACAATCAAGTGGCGCGCCCGGTAAAAAAAGATAAAAATCGTTTAATCGAACCTTCTTTTTTCTTGGGGCAAGCGTTAGTATATCGGTCACAAGCTGTTTTACGACAGCTGGAGTCGATAGGCTACTCAAGTTGAGTTCAGCCGGATTTGAACGTTGTACCAAATCCATAATTTTTCCAGTTGTTTCGTTTTTTGAGCTCATATATTTAGTTTTTAATGATTTTTTTATATTATACTACTTTTGTATATAAAAGTCAAGCCATTCATAATGGCTTAATCAGCGAAAATAAGCCATCAGAATTACTTATTTGCATTCTGATTGGGTAGGAGTAAAATTTGAAGATGAATCCCGTAGTATGAATTATTCTTGGGGAGTATTAATTTACTACTCCCTTATCTCTAACCCCTCATCCCTAAAATGAAAAAAATTACACCGTTTCTTTGGTTCGACAAAAATTTGAAAGAGATTACTGATTATTATCTCTCTATTTTTCCTGGCGCAAAATTGCATACTGGTGGTGAGCTTTCGGATACACCTTCGGGGAATGTGGAGATGGCGATGCTTGAAATCTTCGGGCAAGAATTGAGACTGATGACGGCTGGACCAATGTTCAAATTTAACGAATCAATCTCGTTTGTCATTGATTGCGAAGACCAGGCTGAGGTTGATTACTATTGGAATGCACTCACGACAAACGGGGGGCAGGAGGGTGAGTGTGGTTGGTGCAAAGACAAGTACGGACTCTCATGGCAAGTTGTTCCGACTGCAATGGAGCGAATGATGGCAAGCGGAGACAAAGAAAAGATCGGACGGGTCACGCAGGCATT
>CAZPHJ010000010.1:0-20309 GCA_964586755.1 uncultured Candidatus Saccharibacteria bacterium
TAAAGATAACCTTACTGGGCTTGACCGACTATGGTTCTAGCTCAAAGACGCCAGCCAGCAAAAAAAAGCCCCGTAAGGGGTTTTTTTGCTGGCTGCGAGAAGCGATTGAACTTTTTCAAGCGCGCGTATTATTACATTCAGGTCTTGATTCTGTAGGTGAATTAAAGATAGAATGGATACAGACTTAAATTTAAATGACAAACGAAAACCCTATCTCGACAGCAGAAGAAAAACAACCTATATCAATCACAACAAAAGAGGTGATTTTGATTGAGGTGTTTTCGGTGTTTATTATTGTTTTATTAACAATGTTTACAACCATCTGGTTCGATGTTGTACAGAAAGGGCATAGTCAATTCAATGTAGGCCTCCTCGGATCAATATTTTTCAACGCATTTAGTCGAACAATACTGTTTTTGTTAGGCTACTCGTTTGCCAGAAAATTATATTCCATTGCAAGACACGGTATATATAAGGGGTCAATATTTCTTGACGATATAAATAAGCGACAGCTTTTTGTAGTTCATATTTTTGCAGTAACTGTACTTATAGTCTGTTTTGGATCGGTCCGTCCGGTAATTCAAAGACCAATATTTTCAGATGATTTTACATTAATAAGTGATGTTTCTGTTGGGTTCACTAATTATGATTTTTCCCATACTCTCTACATAATTATCCCGATTTTGTTTTTTGCTATTGGTCTCATGTACGTTTTTAATTCGAGATTGTCTAAAAAGGCACTCGTAAACATTTCTATCATTTTCTTACTATTTGCCTCGTTGTGTAGTTTGTATAATTACAAAGATTCTTTTGATACAAAAATTCTAGAGGCTCGCGGGGCTTTTGTGACTGGCGAGGAATTTGCTGGCGGCTCTATGAATTCGGCGGAGGAAATTACTTATCATAAAAACGTAGGCAAAAAAGTATTAGGAATTGCTGAAGAAGCGCTTGCTCTTTCGAAAAACGACAAAGAAAAAGCGCTTGCATTGCGTTGGGTTGCAGGCGGACTTGATTTACAAGAAGAGTACGAGAAAGCGTATGAGGTCATCAATGAGTCGATACGACTTGATCCTCAAGATTATTCGTACGGTCAGTTGTCGTATACGGCTATTGGTCTCAAAAAATACTTGCTTGCTATCGAAGCCGGTAAAATCTGTATTAATCTAAATCCGAAAGCCTCTTATTGCTACGCACCACTTTCACAAGCACAGTGGCATATGGGCGATTATGAACAGGCAAAAGAAACTATGCAAAACGCAGTTATTGCTTCTCCTCACTCAAAACTACTCAACGATCTACTTCTCTATTATGAAAAAACTATTCCAGTCAAAATTGCTCGTTATATTCCAGAAGAACGAGAGTTGAGAAAAAATAACGAACCAGTGAATGCCTGCCTTGCGGACACTGAAGATAAGTATTTTGAACTGGCGCAAAAATATTGTGTGTCGGAAGGGAAGGATAAATTTTGCAAGGTAATAACCGGAGCACATTGGGCAGAACTGGAAACAAAAATCGCATACCTCCGGAACGATTGCTTCAGCATGTTTACTACCGGAATTCATTAGTGTCACTACGAAAAAGATTTTGCGAAAACAATTTTTATTTTTATTCTCTATGTTACACTTACACTATTATCAATTCATAATTAATTTTATATGAACAAAGGAACAAGTATAATTGTGTTGGCAGCGGTGATTTCTTTTTTGCTCGCAATTTATGTCTGGTTTACAGGAAATAAAGATGCTGGGCTCTTTCTTGGCCTCTGGGTACCGTCACTTCTAGCTCTCGCGACATATCTTAAAAAATAATGTCTGACACAATTATTTTTGTAATGGGTCTTTTTGTAAGTTTTGTCGCCGGAGCTGGTATCTATGTATCTCTCAGAAAGAATTTTTAGTTTAAGTTACGCCCAGACCCTAAAGGTCTGGGCGTAACTTTGCTACCATAAACAACATGCAAGAAAAAATACAGCAAAATTACAACGTGTATATGCAATGCCATTTGCACGTATATATCCGTTGTATATTGTGAAAGTAGAAAGAAAAGGACGCACCAAAGAAGAGGTTAACGAAGTCATTCGTTGGTTGACCGGATACACTCAAAAGGGAATGGAAGCACAGATCAAAAAGAATTCAGACCTCGAGACCTTTTTCGCAAAAGCCCCAAAACTTAATCCGTTACGATTCTTAATCATGGGTGTTATTTGTGGTGTGCGATTGGAAGAAATAAAAGAACCGCTCATGCGCGAAATTCGCTATATGGATAAACTCATCGACGAGCTCGCAAAGGAGAAAACAATGGAAAAAAATTCTACGAAAGTGATTGGTTTGTTTGAGTTGAATATAATCACTTTATGGTAATATATATAGATGAATATAGAAAAACTCGCATTTCTTAAGTTGCGTTTCGTAATGGCGTTCATATTTCTCTGGGCGTTTTTTGATAAGACATTTGGTCTTGGGTTTGCTACAACTACAGAGAAGGCGTGGATACATGGTGGATCTCCAACATTTGGCTTTTTGAATTTCGGAACACATGGCCCGTTTGTTGATTTTTTCAAGAGTTTGGCCGGAGTACCGGTTATTGATTGGCTTTTTATGATTGGACTCTTGTTTATTGGACTTACGTTTTTGCTTAATACATACGTAAAATGGGGAGCGTTTGCGGGTATGATTATGATGATACTTATGTGGCTTGCAGTACTTCCTCCAGAAAACAATCCTATCGTTGACGAGCACATAGTGTACGCTCTCGTATTTGCCATCTTGGCTTTCAAAAGCAAAAAAGGTGAACTTGGCCTTCGGTAGTATTATTAGAAAAATAATGTAAAGAATATTCATATGCACACAAAACAATCAACAATCCTTTTTAGTGTTTTATCTCTTATCGCGGGTGTTCTTTTTGGAACCTTTGTTTTTGGAGCGAGCGAATCTTCGACCGATCATGATTCAATGACAAGTGCTATGCATGGCATGACTTCCTCTCTTGAAGGGAAGACGGGCGATTCCTTCGACAAGGCTTTTATCGACGAAATGATCGTGCATCACGAGGGAGCAGTCGCTATGGCAGAATCTGCACTTACGAATGCAAAACATCAAGAAATCAAAGATATGGCACGTGCAATCATCTCCGCTCAGACAAGTGAAATCAGCCAGATGCGTGAATGGAAAGAGAATTGGTATAAATAAGACTTATTACCATATATCGTGTTGACTTAAATAGGGTTATAAATTACTATCACTTGTGGTTTTCGGTGCCCGTCTATTTTAAAAAAGGCGAGCACTTTTTGAATGTTATATATTTTATAAGGTAAAAACGTAAACAATTTAAAATTTGATATCTATGAAAAAATATCTAAAAATCATCGCATTATTTGCCGTTGCTGTAGGACTCAATGCGATTAGTCCCGCAATTTTGGAACACCTGCCATCTGGAATGGAAACATTTTGGATAATGGCACTTATTCTCGGCTTTGGTTGGGGATGTTCAGAGTTATCAAAGGGTACAATTTTTCCGTCTTTTACCTTACAACTACTTATCAGTATCGTGCTTTTTGATGCATTTAAGCCGCTTTCGACAGAGGTTACGATGATTGTCGTGATTTGTACGGTGTTGGCTGCCATCATCTTGAAATCTGGCGGTGATGAAGTAGAGCGCCGACTCTTTAAAAAAATTGCATTGCCGACATTTCTTATTGCAACACTCGGGTATCTTGTGACATTTTTTGTCATGCTCTCAATCTTGATTGCTCTTGGGGTGGATGGTAAGACGGCAGCATTACTTTCAGCAATTATTGGTTCGACTGACCCTGCAGCACTTATTCCGACGTTAAAGCGCGTCATTTTCAAGCAGGAACACAAGAAGCTTGTCGATATTAGCGTTGCCGAATCGGCTATCAATGACGCAGTGGGTGCGATTTTCACTGGAGCAGTGATTATTATGATCAAAAACGGAGTTGATATCTCTTCGGTTCTCAGTGTTTTTTCTGGAGTGATGGAAGGACACAATCTTGCTCATCTTGGAAAAGAGTTTTCGCTTGGAATCATTGCCGGTCTTATTGGGTGGGGAATAATGCGTCTCTATGAGAAACATAAGAACGTGAATCATGAGACAAGTTATGACTTTGCTGTTGTGCTCGCGGTCCCAATTTTTGTTTTCTTGGTTGCGGCTTTTATTGGAGGCAACGGTTTTCTCGCAGCGTTCATTACAGGGTTGCTCGCAGATTACAATCATGGCAATCATGGTTTCAAAAGGACGCTTGAAGCAATGGAGATCAAGATTGATTCCATTGCGAAGCCTGTTATTTTTATGATGGCAGGACCACTTATTTCACTTGGTGATTTGTGGGAGACAGCCGGTCTTGGACTAGTGATATCACTTGCATTTATCCTAATAGCACGACCACTTGCAGTAATTGTATCACTTGCCTTTACTAAAATATCATGGAAAGAGATGTGGTTTCTTTGTGTTGTTCGCGAAACAGGTGTTATTCCAATTGTGCTTGCTGTTGGCGCGGTATCGCAATTTGCCGAACTTAAAACACTGATGCCACTCGTTGCCTGGGTAGTCATTTGGACGCTCACTATTCCACCAGCGATTACTCCTTGGTGGGCAAAGTTCTTAGGTCTGACCACTGAAAAAAATTCCACTGAGGCTCAATCCCACGCAAAGAGCCCAGCATTAGTTTAGTTGTTATTTTTTATTACACAAACGAAAAAACCCTTGTAAATACAAGGGTTTTTTCGTGCACGAGTGTTGACTTTTATACTCGGTTGTGCTATACTTGTACACGAAAAAAACATTCACTGGCTCTTAAAAAACAAAATACGATGAAGAAATATTTAAAAATTCTCCTGTTATTTGCCGTTGCATTCGGAGTTAATGCACTCAGTCCTATAATATTTGCGCACATTCCGCCTAAGATTGACAAGGCCGAAGTTGAAACATTCTGGGTGCTTTTCCTTATTTTTGGCTTTGGCTGGGGAGCTGCGGAATTGGCAAAAAAGACAATCATTCCATCATTCACACTACAGCTTTTTTTGGGCATCGTACTTCACGATGCACTAAAACCGCTGTTGGCAGAGATTGCGATGGCTGTCATTCTTTGCAAAATTCTGGCCGCCGTGATTTTAAAATCCGGAGGCGATGAAGTAGAAAGACGACATTTCGGGAAAATAGCTTTTCCAACAATCATGTTGGCAACTGTTGGTTTTCTACTAAAGTTTTTTGTATCGCTGTTCATTCTGCTTATGATAGGAGTGGATGGGAATACTGCAGCTTTGGTTTCGGCGATTATTGGGTCTACAGATCCGGCAGCGCTCATTCCAACCCTTAAAAATGTTCAATTTAAAGAGAAACATAAATGGCTTATGAATATGGCCATTAGTGATTCAGCTATCAACGATGTTGTTGGCTCAATGTGTACTTTCGCTGTAATCGCGATGATTAAGAGCGGAGTAGATGTTTCTTTATTAAAGAATGTTTTTATAGGATTCGGAAATAGCCATAACCTTACTCATCTTGGCAAGGAGTTACTGTTCGGGTTTCTCTTTGGATATCTAGGAGGATGGATAATGCGCCAGTATGGCAAGCATAAATTCACAAACCACGAAACGACATATGATGTCATGGTGATACTCGGACTCCCTATGTTTGTTTACTTTGGAGCGGTTTATTTTGAAGGTAGCGGCTTCCTTGCAGCATTTATTGCTGGTTTGGTCGCTGATTACAACCATAGCACTCACCATTTCAAGAAGTCTCTTGAGTTTATGGAGATGCAAATCGACTCCTTTGCTAAACCCGCTATCTTTATGATGGCCGGACCATTTGTTTCCTTGTCGGACTTGTGGGAAACCGCAGGTTTAGGGTTGATGGTAGCACTTGCCTCAGTTTTCGCACGAATAATTGCGGTAATTGTATCACTGAAGCTTTCAAACATTGCAACAAAGAACAAAATTACCTGGAAGGAAATTTTGTTCACATGTGTAGTGAATGAAACAGGGGTAATCCCTATAGTCCTTGCTGTTGTAACAGTAGCTCAGTTCACTGAGCTTACAATGCTCATGCCATTGACTGCATGGGTCGTAATCTGGACTTTAGGAGTTCTTCCGGCAATAACGCCTTGGTGGGCGAAAATCCTTGGTCTGACCAAGGACAAAAGATCCACTGACGGCAATCTGTCTACTGTAGCTGCTTAATTGAAAAATAATTGTTCACAAACCCCCTTTGAAAAAGAGGGGTTTTTTATTTTTATACTCATTGACATATACCCCCTAGGGGGTATATACTTGTCTATATGCATACCGACAAACAAAAACTTATTCGTCGTCTGAAGATTATCGAAGGTCAGGTGCGAGGCATTCAGGAGATGATTGAGAAAGACAAATATTGTATCGACATCATTACTCAAAGCTCGGCCATCAAGCAGGGTCTCTCAAATGTAGAAGATTCTCTTATGGAAGGTCATCTTGGTCATTGTGTTGTGGCTCAGATAAAGAAAGGAGATACGAAGAAAGCACAGACGGAAATATTAAAAGTATATCGCCTAAAGCGGAAGTAATATATGAAATATACCTGCCCAATGCATTCAGAAATCATTTCTGATGCCCCCGGTAAATGCCCAAAATGTGGTGGTATGGATCTTGTTCCAATGGAAGAAAAATCAACACCAAAGCTTGTTCAATCAACGCGCGATGCCGGCCTAGGACAATTGACTTGGAAAAGTTACCTTCCACTTATTATAATTGTCACCCTTATAGCCATCTCCTCACTCATACTTTCTCGAGGGAGCATCCAAGGTTTTGTGCTTTTTTTCATGACGGGATTCTTTTTGATTTTCGGAATGTTTAAACTGATGGATCTCAAAGGGTTTGCCGAAGGGTATTCCACCTACGATATCCTTGCACAGAAATGGTTCGGTTACGGATATATTTACCCGTTTATTGAGATTGCCTTCGGATTGCTCATGCTTGCGGGATATCACCCTGATTGGCTGATATGGACAGAGTTTATCGTGATGGCGTTTAGCGGAATTGGTGTCGGCGTCAAGATTGCGAAGCGTGAACCGTTCATTTGTGCATGTCTTGGAACCTTTCTAAAAGTGCCTCTTACAAAGGTTACGCTTATCGAGGACTTTGGTATGGCAGGACTTGCTCTTCTAATGGTATTATTAAAATAGATGGTTAGATTCAATCAACAAACTAAACACGTATTTTTTATCCTCACATTTGTGGGCTATGTGTTTTTGAGTGTTTTTGGATTGTTTTCCGTGGGGCACCACATGTCGCATGATACTGTGCCAATGTTGGATTGTCCTTATATGATTGGGCAACACTCAATGTGTGCAATGGATACACTTTCTCATATTAGTGTATGGGAAGACATGATTCGTGCAATTATCCCTTCGCTTCTTCTTTCCTTTATTTTTATTGCCGTTTTCTTTATTGTACACAGACAGATAGAAAAGAGTACTCTGGTGTTTTTACGAAAGCAAACTGAGAGAGAACGCTCTCCATACGTTACGTTGTTTTCAATCGGAATACTTAACCCAAAAATTCCATAATGTTGTATGAGTAGTGATTTATTAACTAACTTTTAAATTATCTTATGGAAAACAAAAACAATGCAGTACTCTTTAGTGTTATTTTCCTTATACTTGGTGTTTTTATTGGTTGGCTTGTCTTCTCAAATGCAACATCACGTACTGCTATCCCAGCAGGTAATCACATGATGGATAGCGGTCAGATGATGGATGATGGCGAAATGATGGGTATGAGCGGGGCAATGGATAGTATGATGGCAGGTCTTTCAGGTAAAACAGGTGATGCTTTTGACAAGGCGTTTATTAAAGAAATGATTATGCATCACGAAGGTGCTGTCGCTATGGCAGAATCTGCACTTACAAATGCTAAACATTCAGAAATTAAGACAATGGCAGACGCTATTATTTCTGCTCAAACAAGCGAGATAACGCAAATGAAGGCATGGCTCAAATCCTGGTATGGCGAGGAGTATAAGAACAACAACTAGCCTATGAAAAAAACTCTTTTTGTAATAGGTATTGTAGTACTTATCGGAGGACTCATGTATTGGGGCGGTTCAGCTAAACGAAACGAAAAATCCATTCTTGAAAATATGACCAGTCGAGAAGTTGCGCTTCGTTCAACTACCGACATGGCGACTGAATACCATATCCACCCGGAACTTTCTATTTTAGTGAATGGCACTGAAGTAGCTATACCACAAAATCTCGGCGTAAAAGCAAATGGTATGACGGCTATTCATACACACGACGAGAAAGGTATTATTCATGTTGAAGCTCCAGTCAAAAAAGATTTTACCCTTGGTGATTTCTTTGCAGTTTGGGATAAGGATTTTTCTAGTACTCGATTGCTTGGCAACGATGTAAATGAAAATACCGAAATCATGGTAACCGTAAATGGTCAGAAAGTGGATACGTATGAAAATACGATACTCCGAGATAAGGACAAGATAGTCATCTCATACCAAGCGCAGTAACAACAAAAAAACACCTCATAAGAGGTGTTTTTTTGTTGAAGGATAGGTGTCATATTAATACAACAATTCGATATAGATTCTACGGAAGATTTTTGTTCTTTTTTCGAATAAGAATCATTCCAGTCATAAGCGTATTGGTTGTTATCATCACAATCGAATGAAGCACGGTGGCAATATTATATGCTTGGAGAGATATGAGCATCAAGATATGTCGCAAGACATTCATGGCATAGAGGACTGGTGTCTCGGTTTCTGGGCGAATCCAGGTTTTTCGAATTGTTGGTAAGAATGCAACGAGATCAATACTGACGGCGATAATCACGGATATTGTCGGGTCTTTGGTGAGTATCCATGGAATGATACCGAGAAGGGCTATCACGAGGAAAAGCGTATCTATTTTTCGGATGTTTTTGAATCCGTACCGAAGAGAGAAGAAGAATATGATGATGGTAAATATTTCACTTGCTGCAGTTGGGAGCGCACCAATACCGGCACCCTTAGCTACTTGTCCAAAGAAGACGATACATGACACGATTGACCATACGAGCCAAGTATACGGATGTGGTTGAACCCGTTTGCGTATGATGTCTCTTAGATAGGGGATGTTACCCACGATAGCAAGAAGCCCGGCAATAATGGCAATTGTTGTTTTCATTGAGTGTAGGCTAAAAGCTAGTTATTCGATAGTTGGTTTCTTTTGAAAAAATCTTTTGAAAACAAAAATAAGTCCAGAGATTACAAGGAGTCCAAGGATGATGATGATGGCTGCGTTTTCACCGAGTACTCGAGCAAGTATGTTACCTCCATACACTCCGGCAAATGCCCAGACTATTGACCCCAGACCGCTATAGATGACGTACCTGCGGAATCGTACACCACGCATTGCTGCAAATATTGATGGAGTGGATCGAACTACAGGAATAAGCTTGCCAAAAATAATGAGAATGGCTACATGTCGATCAAAGAGATCCCAGCCTTTTTTGTGGTTTTCATTCTGGACAAAACGTCGAAGCCAGCGGTGGTCTTTGAAATGGTGCCCCACAGCAAAACCGATGAGGTCTCCACAAAAAGTACCCACAGCTATGATACATGTTGCAATGAGAGGATGCAGAAATCCACCTTGGGTAAGGCTTCCGATAAGAAGTGCTACGGTTCCACCAGGGAATAATGTCCCGATTACCGGGACACCTTCAATAAAAGATGAAAAAAAGACAAGTATATACCGAGCAAAAGGAGGTGCAGTGTAGAATAATCCAGTAAGCGTTTCGGGAAGTGTATCCATGGTTTGAAGTATATCATGGAAGCAAGAGTGATCGTTTGAAGAGTGTAATGATTAGTGATCGTGTGTGTTGGGATTTTCTTGATGGACTGGGTTGAAGATTGATAGATTTTTTTCACCGCTTACTTCAAGTACAGCCCAAGCACCTTTGTTCATGCGGGCGAGTGCGTGATCAACAAGGAGATAGTTGCCTGGCACATCGAGTGTGAATTCCACAATACTTGATCCACCGGGAAGCACGGCTGTGGTCTGTACGTTCTTTTCGATTGAGCCACCAATATTGCCTTCAGGGTATACAATATCAAATATTTCACCGATGATATGGAATGATGAGATGAGGTTTACTCCGCCGTTGCCTACGTAGATGCGGACTTTTTCGCCGACCTTAGCTTCCATTCGGGGAGTACTCTCGAGTTTTCCATTGAATACCACATAGTTTGGAATGCCGTCGAGTAAGCTTTCGGAATCGAATGGGACGAGGCCTTTTTTACCAAGTTTACCTTCGGTATAGAGCTCGCCTTGCACGACATAGAATTCCTTATCCACTTTAGACAATCCTTCCTTTGGTTCGACGAGAATGAGTCCGTACTGCCCGTGCGAATTATGTGTCGAAACATTCGGCATTGCGCAGTGATAGATGTAGAGTCCAGGATTGAGCGCTTTCCAACGAAATGTTTTTGTTTCTCCGGGAGTGATGTGTGTCACACTCGCGCCTCCACCCGGGCCAGTAACGGCGTGTAGGTCGATGTTGTGATCATGGAGACTTGATATGTCATTTGAAAGTGAGAGTTCTACGGTGTCACCTTCACGAATACGAAGCATTGGTCCTGGCACTTGATTGTTGTATGTCCAATAGTTGAAATATATTCCAGGCGCAATCTCGGAAATCACTTCCTGTGCATGGAGTGAAATGCGCACAATACCATCGGCATCAGGTTTTTGTGCTGTACTTGGAACCGCTTTTGGATTGGCGCCGATGTCGGCTACTTTTTCAAAGCGATTTTCATATCGGAAAAAATCGATGATTTTTCCGAAGGGGATAGATGGTGGCACTCCGCCTGGAGCATGCGAGTGAACAAATGGTGGCATGGCAAAATTTGGCGGATAGGTCTTGTTTGCAAAAAGTCCGAGGAAGAATGCCAGCACAAGAATCCCGAGTGGTACGAGAATTGTTTTACTTTTGAACACAGTGAATAATCCAAAGCGTTTCTGAAGCACGCGCACAATTATAATAATGGCGATGATGCCTATAAGGGCGGCAACGGCCTCAAGCAAAAGATAATGCAACATGGATATAGTATATACCTTGTGATTTCCAAATGGTAGAGCCTAAACTATTTCAATTACTGTTTTGGTTTTGTTATACTTCTTTGACATGGAAAAACAACTATCAATCATCGACCCGTGGGCGAGCACGAATGAGATTATTTATCACGAATTACAAACAAAGCACGATGGACTCTCATCTGTCGAAGCGAATAGTCGATTGCTTGCGTATGGCAGAAACAGGTTTCGTAGACATGAACGCACTGGTGCGATCACACTCTTTTTAAAACAACTTGCGAGCCCTCTCATCTTCATTCTTTTTGGTGCTGGCGCGATTACTTTTTTTCTCGGTGAATTCGTCGAGACGGGTATCATATTACTGGCTATTCTGGTTAATGCTGGATTGGGTTTTTCTCGTGAGTATCACGCCGAAAGTACTTTGGAAAATATTACAACGTATATCAAAGACCGTACTCGAGTCATACGTGATGGACGCGAACAAGAGATTGATTCCGAATTGCTTGTGCTGGGCGATATTATCAAGCTCTCATACGGCAATCGTATTCCTGCTGACGCTCGTATTTGCACAGTCAATGGCCTGCGTGTTGACGAAGCGATTCTCACAGGAGAGTCTATTGCTGTAGAAAAAAATACCGACGTTATCCCTCCGACAACACTTGTTTCTGATCGAAAAAATATGGTTCACGCAGGGACGCTCGTCGTAGACGGATTTGCTACTGCCATAGTAACGGCGACAGGAGAAACGACCGAGATCGGAAAAATTGCTGGTCTTGTAATTGGAATCAATCGCGCGACGACTCCGGTCCAACGAGGACTCGAAACACTTTCTTGGATTATTTTTGCTGTAGTTGTCGTCATTGTGATTGGGCTATTTTTCCTTGGTGTCTCAAAAGGGGAACCGATGCTTGAAATGCTTGTGCTGGCCGCCGCTGTTTCTGTTGGTGCGGTGCCGGAGGGGTTACCGATTGCACTTACAGTGATTTTGTCTATTGGAGCCGAGCGTATCGCGAAAAAACAAGGCATCACCCGTACACTTGCTGCAGCAGAAACACTTGGTTCAACAACACTCATTCTGACCGACAAGACGGGTACACTCACGATGGCCGACATGGCATTGGTTGGTGCATATACAAGAGAAGAACTGGCTTCAGGCGTTCCAGCTCATCCGCATCGCACGAGCGAGGAAAAGAATCCGCTCATTAGACTTGCCCTCAATAATGTGGATGTCCTTGTCGAAAATCCTGATGCAATCATGAAAGAGTGGACATTTCGAGGCAAGCCGTTTGAAGTGAACATTGTAAAAAATGCAAGAAATTTAGGCATCGATATCGTTTCTGCAATAGCACACTCGTCTCCAATTATTGTGCCATTCAATTCTACGCATAAGTTCTCTGTTTCAGATGCAGGAGATATGTATGTGGTGATGGGAGCGCCAGATATACTACTTAAGCGTTCTTCTGTGGGTAAAGAAGAATTTTTACAAATAGAATCTTGGCTCACGACTGCAAGTAACGATGGCGATCGTCTTATTGCCATTGCCACACTGCCGAAGTCGTCCGGGGTTGTCGGTACAGAAGATGTAACCAGCATTGATTTTGTTGGTGTGCTTGCTTTTCATGATCCAGTGCGCGCTGAGGTTCCCGAGGCGGTCAAAAAGATTGAAGCTCTCGGTGTTCGCGTGGTAATGATTACGGGAGATTTGAAAGGGACAGCTCTGTCGGTGGCAAAAATACTCGGTTGGGAAGTAGAAAATAATCAAGCGTTGACTGGAGAAGAACTTCGCGTACTGTCCGATGAAGAACTCGAAAAGATGTTGCCACGCATGCGCATTTTTGCTCGGGTGACACCTGAAGATAAACTTCGTGTGGGAATGCTCTATCGTAAGCTTGGCGAAGTTGTAGCAATGACTGGTGATGGAGTCAATGACGCTCCGGCACTCAAAGCGATGGATATTGGTGTTGCTCTTGGTTCTGGAAGTGATGTAGCCAAGAGTGCTGCTGGACTCGTCTTGCTCAATGATGATTTTTTGACGATTAGTGCAGCAATCCAGGAAGGGCGACGTATACTCGTCAATATCCGAAAAACGATTGCATATCAAATGGTGAGTTCTCTCGATGCGGTAATCGTTGTTGGTGGCAGTCTTGTTTTTGGATTGCCGCTTCCGCTTACGGCACTCCAGATAGTTTGGGTTAATTTGTTTACCGGAAGTTTGCCTGCACTTGCCTTTGCGTATGATGAGAACTTTGATCACGATTCTGTCGGGAAAAAGGGTAGAATCTCGATGTTTACCCCAGCAGTAAAAGGTCAAATATTTGGGATTGGAATTGTGAGCTCTGTCCTCCTGTTCTTTATTTATTACGGACTTATTTGGTATGGAATAGAATTGCAACTTGTGCGGTCAATATTCTTTGTCTGTTTTGGTTCGTATATTTTGGTTGTAGCTTTTTCTTTCCGTAGTTTATACAAGAGTTTATTTTCGTACTCTATTTTTTCCAATAGAAGACTGAACTTAAGTGTAATTGTTGGTATTTGTATTCTCTTTATTACCATGACAATTCCTTCGGTTCGAATGCTGTTTGGACTCGTACCAATGCCGGCCATCTGGCTCTGGTTTGTCGCAGTATGGCTTCTCGTTAACGTGCTCATAGTTGAAGTGACAAAATATTTTTTTCGTCGTCGTTCCTAAGTCGTGCTACTATGTACGTATATGACTCAAATCTCATCATCACATTTTCTTATCGGACTTATGTTTGCCACATTTGTCGGTCTTTGTATCTTGTTTGCACCATTTTTGCCGGTATTTATTATCACCATCATCTTTGGAGTACTGTTTAATCCTATCAACAATAGATTGCGTCGTTCATATGGCGCGACTGGTTCTGCGTTGATCACTATCCTCCTTGTAGTTCTTTCCATTTTGGCTATCGCTACTTTTGTTGTGGTGCAAGTCGGAGGTGAGGCGGCAAATTTGCTTTCTGGTATTCAGTCAGGAACCGTAGTTCCGCATGCATACATTGATTCAATGCAAGCGAGTATCAATTCGATTTTTCCTGAGGCACGCATTGATGTACTCTCTTCGTTTCAGTCTGCACTTTCTTGGCTTATGAGTCAGGCAGGGAGTATTTTTCAAAGTATTACTACCGTCGTGCTCAATATCTTCCTCTCTCTTATGGCACTGTATTATTGGTTTAAGGATTCGGAAAAGTTTCGTGGTACTGTACTCGGCATTCTTCCGATTTCTGTGGAGGATGGTGAGGCGATTCTCGGGAGACTTACACTTTCAGTACATTCACTGATACGGGGGACATTGATGGTTGCAGTATTGCAAGGAGTTTCCGCGTGTATCGGTTTTCTTATCTTTGGAGTACCGAACCCATTTTTGTGGGCTAGTATTACTGTAGTCTGTGCGCTTGTTCCTACCTTCGGTACGACACTCATCTTTGTTCCGATTGTAGTATTCCTTGCACTTTCGGGAAATACGCCAAGCGCAATTGGAATCGCACTGTGGGGAATCACCGCAGTCGGATTGATCGACAACATGCTCGGTCCACGATTGATGAGTAAGGGAAGCAATATGCATCCATTTTTTACTCTACTCGCAGTACTCGGTGGTGTTCAGTTATTTGGTGCAATCGGAATTTTTGCTGGACCACTTCTCCTTAGTCTCTTTTTTGCGGTAGGCAAAACCTATACGTCGCACACTGCACGGTAGGTGTTCTTTCTTCTCAAGAACACGCACAATCCAACTAGCAGGTTTTGTGTGGTATATTTTGTGTATGACAAACAAGACGACAAAAATAATCGCGATTCTATTCATTATCGGTTGTGCAATAGTGTATGGAGTGAGTGCTCGGTTTGGCGGAAATGACTCCGCACACAACTCCGTAAAAACAACCCCAATGCCTATCAGTACTCAGGGTGAGATTGTGTGTCTTCCTCATTTAGATACAAATGGTCCGGTGACTATGGAATGCGCATATGGATTGAGAGACTCTGATGGTTTTTATTATGAACTCAAAGACGAGAATTCCTCATTTCAAAACAGTGCTAATGTTCCCATGAACACACCGGTCTTTGTCGAGGGCATACTTCAATTAATGAAAAGCGATACATACAACAGTATTGGTGTAATTACTATCTCTCAAATAACCACGCAGTCGACCTCGCCACATTTAGAAGATTCAGGAACTGCAGAAATTCGAATTGCCGAAACCAAAGCTGTGGGTCCGGTATTGATTACACTGCATTCTGTAGTTCAAGACAATCGTTGCCCTGTCGATGTTGTCTGTATTGAAGCAGGTGCGATCACAGCGCACGTTACATTCAAAATGGGACCCAATTCTGAAACATTCAACATGCCCTCTGATGAAGTTCCACACACATTCTGGGGGTACAAAGTTTCAATTATTGATGTAAGTCCAGATGCTTTGTCCAAAAAAACAATCAATCCAAAGGATTATAAAGTAGCGTTTCGTGTCGAAAAGATATAGGATTGGTCTTGTATGAAGATCAAATCAGCTCAATTTATAAAGGGAATTGTCGGTGAGGATGAAGTACTCTACGACAAGTACCCGCACATTGCCTTTGTTGGACGTTCCAACGTGGGCAAGTCGAGCGTAATCAACAGCCTTCTTGGGAGCAACAAGGGGCTGGTCAAGACCGGAAAGAAACCGGGCAAAACGACTGAGATCAACTTTTTTAAGGTCAACGACAAGTATTATTTTGTTGATCTTCCTGGTTATGGATTCGCCGTAGGTGGACTTGAGGGGCGCGAAAAGATTCGCGAAATCATCATTGAATATATTGCGCATGGAGAGATGAAACCTCGACGTGTGGTACTTGTTCTTGATAGTAAGGTTGGGCTTACCAACTTTGATCGCGATATGCTCGATATTCTTCGCGACAATCAACACCAGGTACTTATTGTGCTCAACAAAGTTGACCGTCTCAATCAGAGTGAGCTTGCCAAACAACTCTCTGCTATTTCCAAAGAAGTTCCAGATTGCGAAGTATTTCCATATTCGGCACTTACTGAAAAAAGAGTAAAAGAACTTCGTGAAAAAGTAATCGCTCAATAATATTTATCCGCACAAACTTTTTTTATAAAAGATTATTATTGGCACAATTTTTATATACACACAACCCTGAATTATCATGCAAATTACTAAAATAAAAAAAGTTTAGGCGGATGAAAGATTCAAAAAATCATTTCGATGTAATTGTTATCGGTGGTGGTGCCGGAGGTATGACTGCCGCAGGGCGCGCTGGTGCGCTTGGTAAGAAAGTACTTCTTGTTGAGAAGAATAAATTGCTCGGAGAAAAACTCCGTATTTCTGGTGGTGGGCGATGCAATATAACCAACGCGACTTATGATGTTCGTGAATTTTTGAATTATTATGGTAAATCTGCACCATTTCTTTTTTCCATGTTTGCACAATTTGGAGTAAAAGATACATTTACTTTTTTTGAATCACTCGGACTCCCGCTTGTAGTGCAGGCGCGTAACCGGGCGTTTCCTCATACGGAGCAAGCTCTCGATGTGGTAAATGCACTCATTCATTATATGAAGAAGGGAAAAGTGACTATCAAAATAGGGACCCCAGTCAAAAAAATACAATATAAGGATGATGTAATTACCGGTATTGAAACAAAGGATGGCGTATTCACTGCGAAGAATTATATCCTGGCTACTGGCGGAGTCTCACACCCTGAAACTGGCTCGACTGGGGACGGATTCAAATGGCTTGCTGATATGGGTCTCGCAATCAAAAATCCGACTCCAACTATTGTGCCGATTGCAGTATCAGAAGATTGGGTACACATGCTTTCCGGTGTATCGCTTTCGTTTATGAAAATCACTTTTTTCTTGGATGATAAAAAGACATTTTCAAAAACTGGCAAAGTACTTTTTACTCATTTTGGACTCTCTGGTCCACTCATTCTCAATTCTGCAGTAAAAATTGGTGAGATGCTTCAAGGTGGCAAGGTGACCGCGAAGATTGATGCATATCCGGATACAGAAATCGGAGCACTTGATAAGATGATTACCAAAAAATTTGATGAGTACAAAAACAAAATGCTCAAAAACATTTTGAAAGAAATCGTACCAGAAGGTATGTCTCCTGCGATTGAGCTTATTCTCTCACGCAGTATCAATCTTAATACGAAAGTGCATAGCATAACACGCGAGGAGCGACGAGTTATTGTCGACACACTCAAAGCACTTCCAATCACCGTGACCAATCTCATGGGATATGACCGTGCTGTTGTGGCAGATGGAGGTATTACGCTCGAAGATATAGACACGAAGACAATGAGAGTAAAGAAGTTTTTAAATCTGTTTGTTACTGGAGATCTTCTTGATATTACTCGTCCAAGTGGAGGGTTTTCGTTGCAGCTTTGTTGGACTACTGGCTTTGTTGCGGGTTCACATGTTTAATTCTCGTATCAAAAAGCAGATGTGATATACTAGCCCACATGAATTCAACAACACGCGATCCTATCGGTCATACAGAAGCCCAATCTTCATCTACAAACTCAAAATTAAATTGGCTTCGTGCTGCTGTGCTTGGTGCAAATGATGGCATTGTTTCGGTTGCTTCGGTAATCGTGGGTGTGGCCGGTGCTTCAGATTCAAAAAGTTTTATTTTGACCGCCGGGGTTGCCGCACTTGTTGCGGGCTCTCTTTCCATGGCCGCCGGTGAATATGTTTCCGTAAGCACACAACGCGATACTGAAAAAGCCTTGCTTGAAAAAGAGCGTCAGGAACTCATTGATTTTCCAGAACGAGAACTTGAAGAGCTCGCACAAATTTATAAAGCCAAGGGGCTTACAGCAGAGACGGCTCATAAGGTTGCTGTAGAGCTCACGGACAACGATGCCTTCGCTGCACACGTCGACGCCGAGCTTGGTATTGACCCACATGACCTTACCAATCCAATGCACGCCGCTTTCGCGTCAGGACTCTCCTTTATTTGCGGGGGAGTTATTCCTGTTATTGCCGTAATTGTCATTCCTTCCACTTTTCGTATTTCCGCAGTATTTACATCTGTTATTGTTGCACTAATGATTACTGGAGGCCTCTCAGCTCACGCTGGAGGAGCGAGTAAGCGCAAGGCGACAATTCGTGTAGTGATTGGTGGGCTTGTTGCAATGGCGATTACGTTTGGCGTTGGAAAAATTTTTGGAGTTGCAGGTATATAATTTATGAAAAAAATCGTGCATGTACACAACAAAATCCAGAAAGACTATCAATATTATTTGACTGAGCTTCCTGGAAAGAATTTTGCAAAAGATTTCAAACCAGATCTTACTCCCAAACAAATGCTCGCGATCGGAGTTTTTGGCGGAGTGTACATGCGTGATGCAAAAAAGGAATACCCCGCAGATTGGTTTACTCGAGCGAAGCTTGCACCAGTTGAAACTGACACTATTCGTAAACAGTATCATGATTCTAGTTTGAATTATTTTAAAGTGAATGCGAGTCAGCCGTTGTCAGTATGGAAGAAAAATGGGTGGATATATCCCGATGATCCGCGTGGTTGGTTTGAATGGTACTGCCGGTATTATATGGGGCGACGAATTCCAGAAGAAGATGCGCGTCAAATCAAGCGTTGGAAACAAATGACCCGGCATATTGCACAACTTCGAACACATTGTAGAATAGGAGATGAATCGTGTCGGCGAAGACAGCGACAGGCGCTGCTTCATTGGGCATATGACTCACGAAAGTTATAGTATTACTAGAATAATTCGCTACAATCTATGGATAAAAAATTACTCATTTCGTGCGCAGTTATTATTCTAGCTATTTTCGGCATCTGGTATCTTGTTTCTTATAAAAAACCTTCACCAGTCGAACCAATTACCAGTAACAACAATACAAGTATGAATGCAACACTACACACAACAGAGGGCGATATCACAATCGAATTTCTACCTAATCTTGCTCCAAAGACGGTTGAGAATTTTATCACACTCGCCAAGTCTGATTATTATAATGGAATCAAATTCCACCGCGTAATCAAAGATTTCATGATTCAAGGAGGTGATCCACTCACTAAAGACGATAGCAAGATGGCAATGTGGGGCACTGGGGGACCGGGATACAAATTTGCTGACGAGATCACGCCAGAGAGTAAGAACGAGCTCGGCACAGTTGCTATGGCAAACGCTGGACCAAATACGAATGGTAGCCAATTCTTCATTAATGCCAAAGACAATACATTCTTAAATGGTGGATACACCGTGTTTGGAAAGGTGACACAAGGCATGGATATCGTCCTTAAAATCAACAGTGTAGCAACCGATTCTTCCGACCGACCTCTCACTCCTGTGGTGATACAAAGTATCAGCTTTCAGTAGTGTAAATAAAAAACCCGCACACTGTGCGGGTTTTAGAATAATAGTATTTGTTTTCGTCTAAGATGCTAATTTGAGACGGTTTTCATAATTGGCACTGATTGCAGGGATGCTTAGTCCGCAAATAACAGTCCTAAGTGTCTTTACTCGATATTTAAACGTAGGGACACTTCGTAGTTGAACTCGTTTTTTTTCCAAATATGAGATTGCTTTTTCTAAAATTATTGCTACCTCACGTTGAAATTCGTGGTCTTCTTTCTTCTCGACAAGGAGAAGGGAGCATGCCTCTTCAATTGTTTGAAAAAACATTTGATGCTTAATTCGTTGAAGTTGCCCGCTTTGGATTGTAACACTAAGACTAAGTGGAGCAGTTGTATGGATTACATTTAATTTTTGCAACGGATTCATATTGTCGAATTTTTCTGATTCTTGAAATGCGACAAGTTTTCCTAAATCTGCAATTGATTTTTCTGAAGCATCACAAATTTCATCATAAAGTTTGTGGAGTTTTGCAATACGCACCGCATTTTCAGTTGAATAAAAACTGCTCGTTTCTATAATTTTTCTCAAGAAAGCAAAAAGTGGATCAAAGGCTATATCGCTTTCCTTTTCAAATTGAGCTAGAATTTCCAGCTTCTTTTGTTTTCTTTTAAGTGATTGAGAGTGATAATATTCATACCGTTCCTCAATCAAATATTGAATTTGCTTCAATAGTACGATGGCACCAATGCCAATAAGTATGCATATCCAAGTCATGACAAATAATTTTAGTTGTCTTTAATCTAGCATGTTATTTTGGCTAGTCAAAGGTTTATGCTAGAATCGGAAACACATATGCAGGAAAAGGAATATATCGTTATATTGT
>CAZPHJ010000011.1:0-13927 GCA_964586755.1 uncultured Candidatus Saccharibacteria bacterium
GAGAAGCCAAGATGGCAATGGGGAGATAAGAAAGGGGATGCTGTTCCGGCAAATAATTTCTTTACTCGGTCTGTTAAGCAGATAAATGATTTTGTGGTTTGGATAAAAAAACTCATCGATAGTCGGGACTAAACAACTACGAATTCATAATGAAAACACAGAGAAAATCAGTGTATTTGATTTAGAGCTTGTCGGTATTTGTACCTGTGTTTGCTAAAAGTGCAAAATTGCTCATTCTATAAAATAGTATACAATATTGGGCATTATTTATAAGAACACAGCACTGGTGTAAAACGCACTCTATTTTATGGAAACTTTTCAGACTGAATATAGGTGCACCTGCGAATCATTACTTTTTAAAGGGTTTGTTGTTGGAAGTCTTGTAGAAATAAAATGCCGTCGTTGCGGTAAACTCAACGTTTTCGGCGAAGTCTTTTCTGCTGGAGAATCCAAATATTTTGTTGTCGTCTATTCTGAGACAGGCGCTATTTTGGAATGTAGTACAACCGCCTGTACCGTATTGGGTTATAGTAAAGAAGAGCTCCTCTCTCTTACAGCCTTTGATGTTGGAGTAGGTACAACACCGGAGCGTTATAAAATGACATGGGAAGCAGCACGCAGTGCAAAATTTTCTCCTATTGTGGCAGATGCTCGACTGTATACAAAAACTGGATCAATAGTTGAGGCACGTGTGAAGTTTGTATTTTCAACGACAGGTAAACATCCGCACGTTACAGTAATTGGCGAAGTTGTACGTGAGTGGGACGCTGACGAAAAAGGAGCAGTATTACTTATCTCAGATTCGATCCAAATTGAAGACCTGGTTGCACAGATCAATCAGGATGGATACTTTGTCTATGCCAGCGAAAAACTTTTAAAAATGGTGGATTATACCATTGAGGAATTAATTAATTTGAATTTATTCGAAAATTTGTCTTTCAAAAAGGATAAGGAAAAAATGATTCACGATATATCATGTCTTATAAAACAACATAAGCCGTTTTATATACCAGACAATGGCTTTGTCTCAAAAAACGGTGAAAAAAAATATATTGATATTCATTATATTCCGGTTTTTTCAGATGCAAATCGATTTAAGGGATATAAACTTATTCATTCATTTAAAAGTTCGCATTCTGGGGAAAAGTAGTTGGTGCATGAATGAGAATAAAATAGTATACTAAAATATATCGCTTACTCGTGAGGTCCACAGAGGCCCGGAAGACTCTTGAAGTCTAGTGTCGGTATTGGCATCTACTAATTAGCCAATCTATGATACTTCGTCGGGCAACAAAACAAAACAAAAAAGATGTTTCTATCCCGAAAACAAAATCGGGTTCTTCTGCTAGTGATCCAATGAAGCGCACATTTCTACGACTTGCCGGTGTGGCAGGACTTGGAATTATTGCTTCTCAGCTTTTACCGAAGAACGCTAATGCGTATGTAATGGGAGGTGCTCCTACATCTAATGTTGTTGGAGTAAAAGACTCGACAGATGCGCGTATTGATCCTGCAACCGAGGCTACTCTTGCGTTGATTCAAGCCAAAACTGCAAATCTTACCTTTGATGGAAGTAACAATCTTTTGACCTCATCAAGCGGGGGAGGTTCGGTGACAGTTAAGGATACGACAAATACACAAATTAATCCTGCAACCGACGATAGTGTTATTTTGCTCCGTAGAATATTGAAGCAAGTGGATTCGCTTGGGGTTGTTGATTCTGCACAAAGACAGAAAATGACACTCGATTCCATCACTTCCGGTTTAACACTTTCCACTGTTACTGCTGTCGGTACAGTTACAACGGTTACCACAGTTTCAACTGTTACAACCGTCGGTACTGTAACAAGTGCGACAAACCTCGTTGCACTTGGGGGTGTGGACGGAAGATATCTGTATATCGATACTGCGCGCAATATGTACGCAAACGGCATTAGATCACAATTATCATTTTAGAAAAAAAATAGTATATGTCACTTACCAACAATCTGAAACCTCAAGTAGACCTTCCGGTATGGGAATGGTGTCGTTTTGCACCGACAGCATCGGTCGCACTTTCGGGCATGGCTACTGCAGATGATGGAAGTGCTCGATTTATATATTACATATCAGCATCAACATTTTATCGTTATGATACGTACGCTGATTCATGGCAGCAGCTTGCTACGCCTAACGTGGCGCCTTTGACCGTACTTTCACTGCGCTATACAGGTTTTCGTGGTTATCACGGACGAGTGCTTTCGGCGACTTCGACCACAATTCAGATTGGAGGTCTTCGTGGTCCGACTTTGAACGGAAAAACACTTAAAATTATCAGTGGTACATCTATGGGTGAGGAAAAAACTCTGACATATACCGGTGAGACTATCCATGATATGGGTGTGGTTACTGCGGTTGCAACAACGAGTCTTACCGATTCAACCAAAAAATGGAAATTCAACCAGTGGTCGGGTTACGTGGTTGGTGTGACTTTTGGTACTGACGCGACTCAATACAAGAAGATTCTCTATAATGATGCGACTACGTTGTATATCGCTGATGCCAACCTTCAGCCCCATGACCCATGGAACAACCAGGCGTATGTAGCGGCGGCTCCATATGCTCTACCGGTGACCACGGCTGGCTCTCAGGCACATTTCCAAATCCTCTCGAATACTTATAGTGTTTCGAGCTGGACTGTTACACCTGACTACACTTCATACTATACGACTACTACTGGTGGGTTGTACTTGCTTTCATCCTCTGCCTCAGCGCCATTTTTTACTCTTCAGTACTATGATATTTTGCATGATTCATGGCAGACCAAAACGGTGAACCAGGGTCTCATCCAGGCTGCACTTGGAACAGACGTAACCTTTGAGCGATTGGCAAAAACTGGTACTGCGTTCCTTTCTTCAACTGCAACGGCAGGAGCTGCGAGAACTTTGACGGATTCTACTCAGACACTAACTCCTGATCGTTATCAGAACTATCGTATTCGCATCACCGGTGGAACTGGAATCGGTCAGCATCGAAGAATTGTTTGTAATACGGCAACTGTCTTCACTGTTGTTAAGCCATGGGATGTAACGCCAGATAATACTTCGACATATGAGATCTGGGGTGACTACGATAAGGCATTTATGTCTGGAGGCGCGGCAGCAGCCCTATTTGCATACTCTCCTGAAAACGACTTTTGGATGCAAGGGAATAACTTTGATGACGGTGTTGTAAACAATATTGGAGTTCGTATGAACGGCTGGAACCCAATTGGTGTTACAACAGGTGCGAGAATCGCTGCTGGAGTCACTGCAGTCAATGCTACTCCAACCGCTGGAGGAACCAACTATGTAGTTGGAGATATTCTAACCTGTTCTGTTGGAGGAACAGGAGCACGTGTTATTGTAACTGCAATATCTACAACTGGTGCGGTTACTGCTATTGAACTTGTCGCATCAGGAACAGTAACAGGATTCACAACCGGTACTGGAAAAGCGACGACTGGAGGTACTGGATCTGGATGTACAATTGAAATCACCTCGGTTGGTGCAACCTGTCTTGTTACGACTGCTACGGCCCATTGGTTTAAAACAGGGGATACAGTTGTGGTATCTGGTTGTTCTGACTCAGCATACAACGCAAGTACAACAGTACTGTGTGTGGGTTCAACAACGACGTTCGATATTACAACTTCGGCAGCAAGTTCTATGGCGGCGACATCGTCACAATCAACAACACTCATTGTTGACTCATCAAAAAACTGGACAACAAATGAACACGTTGGGAAGCTCGTACACCTCTCTGTTGCGGGAACTGCACCAACTGCTCAGATCAGATGGATCACGGCGAATACTGCAACAACACTCACGGTTGCGACAATCGTAGCTGGAGTAAACGGAACCTCTAAATATGCAATCTACGATTCAAAGGTATTTGGAACAGATAATCAATTCAAGCAAGCAGATAGACAAAACTGGGGACATGCGTCGAGTGGCTCAACCACAACACTTGTAGACTCAAGTAAAAACTGGGTGGTGAACCAGTGGGCTGGTTATAAGATGCGCATTGAGTGTGGTACTGGATTTGCAACAGGTATTATTACTATTACTTCAAATACTGCAACTACGCTTACTTATACCACTCAATCTTTTACTCCTGATGCAACTTCTCATTATGAGATTGCAGATACATGGGGTTTGATTACTACTGGAGGTACGACTACTCCTGTGACAGAGGCCTCGACTAAGAACTGGACAGTCAACATGTGGGCAGGTAAAAGATTGCGTATCACTGGAGGTACTGCACTTGGTCAGGAGGGAGCTGTAACATCAAACACTGCAACTGCGCTCACGACTGCAGCTTTGACGCTTACAGACACCACATCAACGTATGCAATTCTTGGAGTACCTGCTCGTTCAACCGGCACTCAGCTCATATGGATTTGGAATAATTCGACAACGGCGACAAAAGGTAAATATATGCTTTCTCCACGCGGTGGTGCATCAAACACGTTTGATTTGTATGACGTGACAACATCTCGATGGGTATACGGATATTTCTTCTCACCACAAGCAGAAACGCTCACTACTGGTTCGATGTATGCATACGATGGGGTGGACGGTGTCTATATTCATAAGGACGCAACAGGAAGAGTGTCCAAATATGATATTGCTACAAACGCAGTCACTGGGGTTGGTATGATTCCATACGGTCACAGTACTGCAATTGTGGGTAATCGAATGGAAATCGTCGAAACAACTGATGGCCTTAATTATCTTTATATGATGCGCCACACGGGAGCGGAAATGTGGAGAATGCTTATTTTCTTTTAATTATTTTTTATGAACATTGATTATCTCATTCAATTACTAAACAACAGATTGGCTGGACTTGCACTCGCAAAAGACCAGGCTTTTCAAGCTGGCGATCTTGACCGTATCAACGCACTCGATGTTGAAGCTCATGGTGTCGAGGATACTCTTGCAAAACTTCACCTACTTTCGGGGATATCACAAACGGCTGCTGCTACTCCATTTACGGAAGCAGAAGTCGTAAAAAATGGTATTGAAGCATCATTTAATTTTGCAAATTTGACTGATGCTACTAAGTGTCTGTCGTTGTATGACATCACACCATATGCGACCGATCCATATCATGAACAGAAGATTCAGACTATTTTGGAGAAAATGCCTTTCTTTGATACTGCTGAATCTGTTGAAGCGTATATAAAAAAAGCGGCACCGGATACACCTTTGACAGGGGACATGATTTTCTTATCTGCACAGTCATACGCCGTTGATGCTCGCCTTATTACTGCACTTATTGAACTTGACTCACGTTTTGGAACCGTCGGCCTCGCTGTTTCAACATTAAATCCAGGAAACGTTGGAAATAATGGAATCGACACTCGAAATTATCCATCATGGCAAGAGGGGACAAACGCAGTTGCAGAATGGCTTTCCCGACACAGGATAGTGCCAACTGCTGTAGTAGAAGTAGTGGACCCTATTGTCCCAAACGATACAGTTGTCCCGAATAATGAACCTGTTACCCCGAATACTGTAGTTGAAGAAATTACCCCTGCGACTCCAGATAATACAACTGATACAAGCTCGACTCCTGTTGCAGAAGTAAACTCATCAGATGTGGTCGAAAATGAGACTGTTTCTGCACAGGATTCAGCTTTACTAGATGAATCAGCGCCTGTCGGTCCTCCTTCGGTAGAACAGGCGCCCGATCCAGTTGTTTCGGTTAGAAAAGTAAGACGTAAATTGTCATAGGTCTCCCAATAGTACGATCCTTCATAATATGAATAGTTTTCATGAACATATACAGCAATATTCAGCATACTTCGGTGAAATTCGTCGCCGTGTCATGGTCCTGATTAAAATATTCGGAATTTCATTTTTTTTCGGTTTTGTAATCGCTGGACCACTCATTCGGTTTTTCGTAAAAAACCTAGCAATACAAAATGTAACTGTCGTGACTTCGTCACCGTTTCAGTTACTTGATTTGTCCATGAGTATCGGATTTTTCTTTAGTATTGTTGTTGTGACCCCCTTTGTGATTTATCAAATGTATGCGTTCTTGCGGCCAGGATTGCTTGCATTTGAAAGGAGGGTGTTCTTGTCACTTATACCTGTCGGCGTTTTTCTATTCTTTCTTGGTTTTATGTATGGGTTCATTACATTGTATCTTGCGATGAGAATGATCGCGCAGGTGAATATTACACTTGGAGTGGTGAATTATTGGGACATTGGGCGTTTTGCTTCAGAAATTGTACTTACGTCGTCACTTCTTGGAATTGCATTTGAGTTTCCGATTATTATCACATTCTTGGTTAAAATCGGATTGTTGAGTGTTGATTTTCTTCGAACAAAACGAAAGCATGCTGCAGTAATTATTTTTATTTTTGTTTCTTTGCTTCCACCAACCGACGGTCTCTCATTAATTTTAATGGCAGTACCGCTCGTCGCAATCTATGAAATCACCGTGTTATTGAATTCTAGAAATAAGGTTCGTCGCATATTATTAAATTAATGTATAAGTATATTTATGTTTGGACTCGGAACTAAAGAAATAATAATCATAGCGTTTCTTGTTGTATTTTTGTTTGGTGCAAAAAAGATCCCTGAACTTACAAAGGGTATTGTAGATTCAATTAAGCAACTCGCAGGTGCCTTCAAGGATGATACTACTCAGTCTAAAAAATAATTTTTACCAGTCATTTTTATCTATATGTTTGATCTTGGAACAAAAGAAATAATAATCATAGCAGTGCTTATCGTACTCCTTTTTGGTGGAAAAAAGATTCCTGAACTCACAAAAGGAATCGCTGATTCAATTCGTCATATACGTGGCACTTTCAAAGATGACAAGGATGGTAAAACCCTTGATTCAAAAAAGAAGAAGTAATTATGCGAGCAGTGTCGAACTGCTCCTAAAATATAAAAATACTTACTATGTTTGATATCGGAATTAAAGAATTAATTATCATTGCTGTTTTGATAATCATCATCGTTGTTCTTAGAAAAAAGAATGCGAAATAAGTGTGAGTGCCTTTTGGGTAGTTCGTTTTAGTAGATAATCATCTATGCATCTTATCTCAAAGAAAATTATAACTAGTATCTTTTTTGCCAGCATGCTCGGTATGCCGGGTGTTTTGCTTGCCGGTGATAATGTCTATGCACCAGGTGATACGGTAACAATTGGAGAATATGTATACAATGATGATTATACTCCGACAACTGATCCTTGTACGGTAACAATTACGAGCCCAGCTGGCACTGTATTGGTTAGTTCAGCTGCCATGACTGCGAATGCCGATGGCTGGCATTACTATTCGTATACTGCACCAGGAACTAATGGGCGATATCCTACAACAATCTCTTGTGGATCGAGTGGTACAGGTGATCTGATAACAGAGGCACAACCATTTATCGTGCAAACCCCAACAATGACAGACAGTAGCGTTGCGACTGCTGTTTGGGGTTCGGGCTCACGTACTCTCACTTCCTTTGGTTCACTCGCTGCGGATGTTTGGAATGGAACATATGCTCCAGTTCGTCGATTGACTGACGCAATTCTTTCTGGTGGAGGATCAATCGCAACTGCAAGTGACGTGTCTTCTTCCGAGTCGACTATCGTTGCAGAAATTTTAACTAATCGTGGTCTTATTAATGCTCTAAACAATATATCTGCGTTAGACGTATGGACATACGGAACTCGATCATTAAATACTGATGTTGATATTTCTACGCTTTCACAACAGGAAATTTGGGACACTGCCACATCTTCACTTTCAACATCTGGGTCGATTGGTAAGTTACTTGTAGATAATATTGATGCTACTATTTCGAGTAGGGGTGTCAGTACGTTGACTGCAGGTGATGTATGGACGTATGCCACGAGAGAACTTTCTTCAAGTGGTAACTCTGCTGCTGCTACTGCAGTGTGGAGTAATTCGGTTCGAGATTTGACTGCATACGGCAACGACATTACTGCAGCCGATGTTTGGAATGTACTGTCATCGAGTTTGACGACAACAGGATCAATCGGAAAACAACTTTCAACAAACGTCGATGACACACTCTCGAACGTCATTTCTGAGATTCAAACAAACCGCTCTCTCATTAACGCACTTAATGATGTTTCGGCTGCAGATGTTTGGACATATGGCACACGATCGCTAAATTCTGGAACGGTTGATATTTCAAATACCTCAGAAGCAGCCATTTGGAACCGCGCAACATCTGCACTTAGTACAAGTGGTTCGATCGGTAAATTGATAGTTGATAATTTGGATGCACAAGTTTCTAGTCGTGGTACAAGCAACCTCTCAGCTGGAGATGTGTGGGCAAGTGCTACTCGAACACTCACAGATTATGGAACTTCAGACGTTGCAACTGCAGTATGGGCGAACGCAACTCGAACACTCACTAACTACGGCAACGACATTACTGCGGCGGATGTTTGGAATGTACTATCATCGAGTTTGACGACAATTGGATCGATTGGTGAACAAGTTTCAACAAATTTGAATGCTACTGTCTCGTCTGTTGGGGGAGCATGGAGTGTTCGTATGGGGAACGTTGACCGTGTACTTGCAGGAAATGTATATAGAACAAAATTATTTATTGTAAACTCTTCAAATGAACCAACCGCATCTTTTTCTGCACCGTTAGTTACTGTGTATGATCCAGAGCGTAACGTTGTTGTTTCTGCTGTTCCAATGGTTTCTATTGGTACTGGTGTATATGAATATACCTATTCAGTCGCAACTTCTGCTTCCCAGGGTTTGTGGGAGTCGGTAGTTTCTACTGAAGTAGAATCTGGAAAGACTGTTCAAAATAATGATTATTGGGAGGTTGCTGGCTCGCCAGCACAAGTTATTATCAATTCGGTTTCTGCTCCAAGCAAAACATCAATCGCAGCTAATATTACAATTACAAACGAAGGATTGACCGGATATGAATATCAGTATGAATGGTGTGTAGTTTCAAATATCAACAATGCATGTGGTGGTGGAGATGATTCATATCACGCGCTTGCAGCAAAATTTATCAATCCAAGCGAAGACTGGAATACTGTTTTAACTGCTTCGGTTCCAACAGCAGGAACGTACTATTTTAAGCTTGTTGTGTATTTCGGAACCGAAAGTTCAGGTGCTTCTCGCGTGTTCACCGTTTCTGAAAGCGAAAGTGGCGGCGGCGGTGGCGGCGGTGGTGGCGGAGGTGGGGTAATAATTACTGACACAGCAACGGGAAGTGATTATTTAAGTGCGGACTTAAATCAAGATGGGATTGTAAACTCAATCGATTTCTCAATTTTGCTCTCTCATTGGAAGACAAAACCACCTTATAAAAATCCACGTTCAGATATTAATAAGGATTCTTCAGTAAACTCAATTGATTTCTCAATAATGCTTTATCAATGGAAAAAGAAAAAATGATATTACTCACTACTAAAAAAAGTATAGTCACTATTACTGGAGTCATCTTTGGCGTTTTCTGTTTAATTTTGAATACCCCAATTACCTATGCGGGGACGTACGTGGGTACCCATGGCGATTTTCACAGTAGAGATATTGTTGCTATTGATATTCTCCTTGATACTGAGGGAAAAACACTAAATGCTGTTGAGGGTTCAGTCAGTTTGAACGGGGCGGGTTACATTGTTAAGGATATAAGCGTTGCTGGTTCTGAGCTCACGATTTGGCCGCGCAAACCCTCACTTTCGACTGATGGCGCAACGGTGACATTTATCGGCGGAAATCCCGCTGGTCTGAATGATGGTCGCGCTCAATTATTTACTTTGTTTGTACAGCTTGGTAACCCAGGTGACCTCACTGTGAGTTACTCTTCCGTTTTTGGTTACTTGAATGATGGTCTTGGAACAAAAGTACCTTTTAAAGAACATTCAAACACTATTCGGGTTTTGGGTGCATTGAAAGAACCACTTGATGCACAGGTTGCAACCGTTTCCTCAGACAACCAACCGCCGGAGCCTTTCAGTGTTGAAGTGCTCCAAGATCCAACTCAAAATGCTGGTATGAAATATGCAGCGTTTGAAACTACCGATAAAAAATCTGGCATCGCGTATTATGAGGTTGTTGAAGGTTCACGTGAGGCTGTTCGATCAGGAACAAATTATGTACTTCAAAATCAATCAAAAAATGAGCGTCTTGTTGTCCGTGCGTTCGATAAGGCTGGGAATGTTCGAGTATCGATTTATAAGGACACTCAAGGTTTTAATTGGGTATTGATTGCAGTGTTTGCTGTTTGTCTAGTTGTGATTTTTTTCTTGCGAAAAAAAATATATGTTTTTTTAAAAAAATATGCTCATAAAAAATAGTATATTCACCATACGTATTTTTGTCGGGGCAATCATTGCTCTCAGCTTGTTTGGGTCGACTGCTTCGGCTGCAACATTGTCGCTTAACTCATCCCGAGCGCAAGTGACGGTTGGGGAGACTTTTCGTATTCAAGTGACTGTTGATGCCAAAGGTGTGCCAATTAATAATGCTGAAGGTATTATGCATTTTCCACAAAATGCTGTATCGATTGTTTCGGTGGACACAACAGGATCGGTGTTTGGTCTTTGGCCAGAGAGTCCGGCGTTTGTAAATACTACTGGTACGGCTTCGTTTAATGGAGGAGTAGTAAACCCTGGATATTCAGGTACTGGCGGGAAGGTCGTTTCTTTTGTTGTAAAAGCTCTTAAGACTGGTAGTGTGCCCCTGTACTTATCTGATGCTTCGGTGAGAGCGAATGATGGCTTAGGAACCGATGTTCTTACTTCTGCAGGAGGTGTCACCCTTTCGGTCATCGAACCACCGCTAGTGGAGGAAACAAAAAAAGTAGAAACTGTTGAGAAGAAAACTATTTCTTCTGATACAGATATATCGTTAACTGGTCCGTTGTTGTCATCAGCGACTCACCCAGATCAGACCGCGTGGTACAACAACCATTCAATATCTGTTGCATGGCAGCTACCAGACGGGATTAAATCAACGCAAATAACGTTTGGAGGTCAACCCGGAACAGTTCCTTCTGGTGCCATGATCACAACGACACATAAGGAATACCCGAATGTTCGAGATGGAGTTTCGTATTTCCATGCTCGTTATCGAACAACGGCAGGATGGTCACCAGTTGAGTATTACGCTTTTCATATTGATACTGTCGCCCCAGAATCATTGCTTGTCACACCTGTTACTCAACCAGATGGAAGCCTTCTCCTTGGTTTGAAGGGTGCAGATGAAACTTCAGGAGTTGAGTACTTTACCGTCTCTATCGCGGGTAGTAAGCCTGTGAAGGTGATGGCGCGTGATGGTGCAGCTGAATACTCTGTCCCTGCAATACCATATATCGGAAATTACAAGGTAGATGTCGTTGCCTATGATCGTGCTGGTAATAGCAAGTCAACAACGCTTAAGCTTGAAGTAAAGACACTGTCTGCACCAAAGATTGATACCTTCCCGACTGAAGTGGTTATGGGTAATCCGCTTGAAATATCTGGAAGCGCAATGTTTGCTAACCGATCTGTCATGGTGTATGTTCGTCTACCAGACAACAAGGTTGAACAATATCTTGTCGAAACCAACGAGTCGGGTCGTTTTACACTTCAGACTGAAGATACACAACTACTTGGTTACTATGAAGTATGGGTGCAATTTACAAATGAACGCGGCGAAAAGAGTTATGAATCTGCTCATGTAAAAACTCTATCTGTTGCTTCGTCGTGGCAACGTCTCCTCCATTTTATTTCTCAGAATGCGTTGACGATTGGCCTTGCGGTGTTTGCTCTTATTGGAATTATCTGTGTGTTTATACATATACATGTTCAGTTTGTATCTTATCGTGAGCGCCGTAAGGCTCCTCCGCATGTAACTTCATAGTTGATTTTCGTGACAACGTCACAAGTTCGGTGTATTCTCAAGCTATGAAAATCGGCGTATTTGATTCGGGGCTCGGAGGACTTTTTACGATGTCTGCTCTTGCGAAGATCCTACCCGAATATGACTATGTCTATCTTGGCGATACAAAGCGTCTGCCATATGGAGCACGTAGTCACGAGACTATTTATGAATTTCTCAAAGAAGGTGTAGATTTTTTGTTTGCACAAAACTGTGCGCTTATTATCGTGGCTTGTAACACGGCAAGTGCCGAAGCGCTTCGTGAATTGCAACAAAACTATATTCCGAAAAAATATCCCGGTCGCAACGTGCTTGGTATGATTGTGCCAATGGCTGAGGCGAGCGCGGAATTTGCTCGTGTGGGATTGATGGCGACAACAGCAACGATTTCGTCGGGTGCATATGAACGAGAATTTAAAAAGCGAGCGAAAAAATCAAAGATTTTTTCGCTCGCCACACCACTCCTCGTGCCATTCATCGAGTCCGGTGATATTGCACACATGCGTCCTGTGCTTGTCGATTATCTTGCACATTTCAATGCTAAAAAAATTGATGCGTTGCTTTTAGGTTGTACGCATTACGGAATTGTAAAAAACGAGTTCAAAAAATTACTGCCAAAAGGTGTCGTGATTCTTTCTCAAGATACGGTTGTACCAAAAAAGACCAAGGAGTATCTTATTCGTCATCCCGAAATAGTATCGCAACTCTCCAAGAAGGGAACAAGAGCTTTTTATGTGACTGACATCACACCTGTCCTTCAAAAACTAGCCAATAAATGGTTTGGAAAGGAGATTAAAATTCAAAAAGTGTCCATAGAAAAAAGTTCTTCCTAGTGTGTTAGAATGCCTGTATGGATAAGGCAAAAGCTTATTTTAAGGGTAAAAAGGTGACCGTGCTTGGACTTGGCCTTTTGGGTAAAGGGCTCGGTGATACGTCCTTTTTGGCGCGCTGTGGAGCCCAGGTGACTGTCACAGACCTCAAGGATGCCAAGGCGCTTGCTTCCTCTGTGGCACAGCTCAAAAAATATAAGAACGTACGATTTGTACTCGGTCATCATGATTTGAGTGATTTTCAAAATTGCGACATGGTGCTCAAGGCGCAAGGTGTACCACTCGACTCAATCTATATCAACGAAGCTCGAAATCATCATATTCCGATTTGCATGGATGACGAACTACTTGTGTCGCTTCTCCCTAAAAATGTGAAAGTGATCGGTATTACTGGTACTCGCGGAAAGACTACCGTTACTTCACTCATTTATCATATTCTCAAGAAAGCAGGGAAACGGGTGCATCTCGGTGGAAATATTCGTGGGGTGGCAACGCTTTCGCTTTTGCCAAAAATACAATCTGGCGATTATGTCGTACTTGAGCTCTCGAGCTGGCAATTGCAGGGATTTGGCGAGCAAAAAATTTCTCCGAATGTTTCTGTGTTTACCAACTTCATGCCGGATCATATGAATTATTACAAAAATAATCTCAAAGATTATTTTGCAGATAAGGCATTCATTTTCAAATATCAAAAAGAAGGCGACACACTTGTGGTGGGTAAGAGTATCGTCAAAAAAATTCCAAAGACGATTAAGAGTACACTCGCTGTAGCGAGCGCACAGGACGTACCTAAGAATTGGAAACTTCCACTTCCTGGGGAACATAACAAAGAAAACATTGCACTCGCCGTCTCCGCGGCTCGCGCACTCAAAATCCCTATCGCTAAAATAAAATCTGGCGTCGAGAGTTTTAAAGCAGTTGAAGGACGACTCCAGCTTGTAAAAACTGTTCGTGGAATACAAATCTATAACGACAATAATTCGACAACACCGGAAGCAACCATTGCCGGGCTTACATCGTTTCCAAAGAAACAAACCGTACTTATTATGGGTGGGGCAGACAAGAATCTTGATATCACAGAACTTTTGAAAACTGCAGAAGTGTATGCACACACGGTGATTTTGCTTCCTGGTACTGGTACTGACAAGATTGAAAATCCTGATTTTTATCGAGCCGAATCACTCAAAGACGCAGTTGATAC
>CAZPHJ010000012.1:0-13194 GCA_964586755.1 uncultured Candidatus Saccharibacteria bacterium
TTAAGCGCTTTTAATCCATCAACTCGCAGCGCTAAATGTGGGCGCTCGCGTCAACCTTTCATGCCGATGGTTCCAGAAGTGCCGATGACATTTAGCCGACCACTCAGTGCACTTACTGAAGGAACGCATGTGCTCACACTTACCGGATGTCGAGGTTGGGATGGTAGTTTTGTACCCGACCAGAGTGTCACGATTGTTGTTGCTGATGAACCTACACCACCTGATACAGGAACGACAAGTGATGGAGATACGACCGATACAATAGAAACCACGCCATCAATCAATCGCGGAATTCGCTGGAATGAGCAATAAAATAAAATCAATAAAACAAAACTCTTGAATACAACTCAAGAGTTTTGTTATTAAAAAATCCTTGGTTCTTTTTGATTTTAGCTTTACACTATAAGGAGTATGCAAAATATTGATCTCTCATTTGCACAAGATCCAAATACGCTTTCGCTCGCTATTTTGTACGGAATGATTCCAGCTGTCTTGTGGTTGTATTTTTGGTCACGCGAAAATCGCGAGCGTCCGCGTCATGGGGGAATACTCACCGCATGTTTTGTGGGCGGTGTATTTATGGTGATTGCCGCATTGCCAGTAGAAAAATGGCTTGCATTACTTTCGACTAATGATACCGTCCTCACTATTTTGTGGGCAAGCGCAGAAGAATTGCTGAAATTTGGTGCATTTGCATTCATTATTTTACGTGGAGGACGAGCAATAGAAGAGCCGATAGACTATGCATTGTATGTTATGGTTGTCGGGTTTGGATTTGCTGGATTTGAAAATGCGTTATATTTTTTGCAACCACTCCAGGAGTCTGACACGGTAGTCGTATTTCTTTCAGGGACCATGCGTTATCTAGGGACGACACTCATGCATGCAATCACGGCAAGTTTTGCTGGCATAGCTCTCGGTCTTACGTATTATCGCCCGCGAGTGCAGAAAATTGTAGGAGTGTGTATCGCACTTATCCTCGCTTGCGTATTTCATATCATATTCAATCTCACTATCGTTCAAAACTACGGACAAAATTTTTTCCAAGTCTTTGGATTGGTTTGGCTAGTCGCAATCGTAGTTTTGATTTTTTATGAAAAATTGCGAAACATGAGTACTGGAATCTATCGAGCAAAACAAGTCGAAACACTGTTTGCAAATCTTGATACACAGTATTCTGCTGTTATTCAATCTGCCGGATTGCAACCCACTGACGAGATACCAATAAGTGCTCGTTTGATTGAAAAGGGAATGACACCTACCGATTATCATTTTGTAGAATTGCAAAAATTATTGAGTTTGGTAAGGACTCTCTACTCGGGTTACTTGGAAAGCCAAGGTACTTCTGGTGAGAAGGTTGAGGCAACGGCGCATTCAATAGTTGGAGACGCAGTTTCGCCAAAGGTTCTTGCTGGAATTATCAATATTATCAAAGCCTCATCCGCTGAACGCCTAAAAGATAGCGCAAAAAATAGTTTTGCTCCTCTTGATCAATAATGTCATTTGGGTTTTTTGTCTAAAAAGTCTACAATAGATACATTACAATAACGCTCTGCAGAAATTTTCTGCACTTACAATATGAAAAATATGAATCCATCAAAATGGCCACCAGAATATGATTCTGTGAAAGTAATTGTTGCAGTTATTATCATTGTGATTGCTGGATTCTTTGTATACAAATACATGCAGAATGGCTTTGGCTCAACCGGTCGTGTTATCAATACACGAAGAGGTGCACCAGTTGTGATGCCGACTCCGAGTCTCCCTGTTGTCACACTTTTGCCTGTTGGTGCTATCACAAAAACTTCTGCAGTGCTCAATGCAAAAGTTCCCGTAATGAATGAATACAATTTTGCCACACTCACATTTGAATATGGACTCACAACAAAATTTGAAAAAAGTATCCAAGTATCTGCAGTGGATCAAAAAGCGAGTGCAACAATTACTGGCTTGTCGTGTGGAAAAACATATCACTATCGTTTGATTGCTACAAATGCAGTCGGTACGTCGGGTAGTGAGACTTTTACCTTTAGAACACTCGCGTGTCGATAGTCATGAATATTTTTATGAAAAAACATTTTCTTTTTGCTCTCTCAATTCTCGTTTCTAGTTTCTTTTTTGCGAATACGAGTTCGGCTGCGACACTGCCGGGTGTTTCAACGGGAGGTGCTTCGTGGGTATTTACGACGAGTGTTGATTTTGGAATTACCGTGACAAGCCTTGGTGGTGATCCAAGTGTCACTCTTGGTGTTCAGTATGGAACAACTACATCGTATGGCGCCACCGTAAGTGGCGGAACAATGACCGCACCTGGTTCAGTGCGAGCGCGAGCAGGACACGGCGTTCTTGCTTGTAATACGACATATCACTATCGAGCGTTTGCAACAAACTCTGCTGGTACCAAATATGGATCTGACGCTACAGTCACGACGAACCCATGTGTAGCTGGAACATTTCCTTCAGTTACGACTGGAGGAGCAACTGTACTTGGTCCGACAAGTGTGACGTTGAATGGAACAATTACTGCAACTGGAGGGGGAGGACTCTCTGTTCTTCATCGTGGATTTCAATACTGGCCAACAAGTGGAGGGCTCACACTCGATAGTCTCGTGCCCGGGACTTTTGGCACAGGCGCATATTCGTCTACATTGACCGGGCTTTTGTGCGGAACGAATTATAGCTATCGAGCGATGACTGCCAATACAATATTCTTCGGATCAGGGTCAGCACTCACTTTTACAACGCCTCCATGTGTAATAACCATCACTCCTCCCACAGTAGTCACTACTTCTGCAACATCTGTTGCCACAACAAGTGCAAACCTCAATGGATCTATTAGTTCTTTTGGGGGAGCAACAAGCGCAAGTTATGGGGTTGAGTATGGAACAACAACAGCATATGGAACAACTACGACACCAGTCCCGACTACACTTCTTGGAGCTTTTACTGTTACCCCGATTACGCTTACCTGTAATACCTTGTATCATTTTCGTGCGTACGCAACCAATTCAGCTGGAACTGGATATGGAATTGATCGCACATTCACCACACTTCCATGTCCGATAACTACTACCTTGCCGGCAGTTACTACCGATCCGGTTACACCAAGTTCTATTACGATGACTTTTGCCGTTTTGAATGGAACATTAACGAGTATGGGTGGTGCAACCGCTGTTTCAGAAGGATTTGAATATGGAACAACAACAGCATATGGCTCCACTTATACAGTAGCTTCGGCAACTGTTCTCGGTTCGTTTACTGGTGGACCGTCGTCTCTCCTTGTGTGTAATACTCTCTATCATTATCGTGCATTTGCCACAAATTCTGTCGGTACGGCGTATGGAATTGATCGCACATTCACCACACTTCCATGTCCGATAACAGTTGTTTCTCCAACCGTTATTACAACACCGGCAATTCCGGTTGGTGTTACCTCTGCTACACTCAATGGTTCTATTACTGCAACTGGGGGAGCAAATGCAACTACTGTCGGATTCAACTGGGGTACAGCAATGACCGTTGCCGGTACTGGTGGAGCATTTGTTTCCACTACAGTTGGCGGACCATTCGGAGTTGGATCATTTGGAATTCCTGTTTCTGGGCTCGTGTGTAATACGCTCTACCATTATCGTGCTTGGGCAACAAACTCTGCGGGTACAAACTACGGTGCTGATATGACATTTACCACAGGCCCTTGTCCTGTTGTTGCGACAGTTACGACACTTTCTCCGTCTGCAATAAGTATGATAAGTGGTGTTCTTCATGGAAATCTCGGGAGTCTAGGAGGTGCAATAAGTACAACAACGGCATTTGAATATGGAACAACGACTGCGTATGGATCGACTATTACTGCAACATCTCCTGTCCAACCAATGACAGCAATCGGAGGATTCAATGTGAACCTCACTGGTCTAACGTGTGGAACGACATATCACTATAGAGCAAAAGGTACAAATTCTGCTGGTGCTGCATATGGCGCTGATATGACACTCACCACACTTGCGTGTCCAATAACTGTGGTTCCACCTGCAGTTCTCACTGTTGCTGCAACTTCTGTTACGGCAACGGGAGCGACACTCAATGGAAACCTGACAAGTGTTGGAGGTGTCGGAATCCCGACAACGGTTGATTTTTTGTGGGATCTTACGACTGCAACTGGTTACTCAAATTCTGCTTCGGCGGGGACGATGACTGCGCCTGGAGTATTTAACGCAACGATTAGTGGCCTCACCTGTAGTACGGCATATAGTTTTTTTGCACAGGCTGCTAATTCTGCTGGTACGGTCTATGATGCTCCACTTACTTTCACCACACTTCCATGTCCGATAACTATTACTCCTCCCACGGTCACTACAACATCAGCAACTACAATTGGTGTGACGACTGCAACACTTAATGGAAACCTTACCGGTCTTGGTGGTGCAATAAACGCAACTGCTTCGTTTGAATATGGAACAACAACTGCGTACGGATCAACTGTGACAGCAACAGCTCCATCACAGCCAATGTCTACTACCGGAGTATTTTCACGAAATCTCACTGGTCTTACTTGCTCAACTACCTACCACTTCCGAGCTAAGGCAACAAACTCTGCGGGTTCTGCATACGGAATTGACCGCACGTTTACCACACTCGCTTGTCCTGTGACTACTACTCCGCCAGCTGTGACTACTGATCCTGTTTCAGCTCTTACTGCTAGTTCGGCAACGCTCAATGGAACACTGACCAGTCTCGGAGGTATATCGAGTGCAACAACAGTCTTTGAGTATGGCCTGACTACTACTTATGGCTCGACTGCTTCATTTGGAACAATGACAGCGACAGGATCTTTTTCAAAGAATATTACTGGGCTAACTTGCGGAACTCCGTACAATTTCCGCGCAAAAGCAACCAATTCAATGGGGAGTGTATATGGTATTAATCGTGTGTTTATTACGACATCTTGCCCGGTAACACCAACTCCGCCAACAGTAGCAACAACTTCTGGAACAGTCTTATCGTATCCTGGTTCGTCTACTACGGTAGATTTTGTGGGAAATCTTCTTTCTTTGGGTGTTGGTGTAACAAGCGCTACAACCGGATTTTATTACGGGCCAAGCACGACACTTCCATCTGGCGCAGGTTCAACAAGCGTAACTTTTGGTGCGATGAGTACTCCAGGTTCATACAACACAACCCTTACTGTCCCGGCAATTATTACTTGTAACGAACCATGGCACATTCGTGCCTGGGCGACGAATGGGGGAGTAACAGTGACAGGAAGTGACATAAGTTTCTGTAACGTGTAATAAATGAACGAGTACGGTATAATACGTGTCTATTACAATTAATTTGCTCGCATTTCAAATGCAAGTATGAACTATATGAATCAATCTTGGTGGAAAGGGCCGGAATATAATGGCATCAAAGTAATTGTGGTTGTGTTGGTTGTCGCACTCGCTGGATACTTTGCGTATAACGGTATCCAAAGTGATTCGCTTGGCAATACTGCTCAGCTTGGCAAAGGAAAGAATCCTGGCGGTGGACGGGGAAGTATTCCCTGTGTTGATGGAATGGGTTCATATGCTTTGACCGTTGCCAAAGTGGGAACAAGTATTCCAACTTCAGTGACAACAAGTGTTGGTGGAGTAGCTAAAGGACGTTGGATCGCGATTCGTGTTACGAATCCTCTTGATTGTCCCGTGCAGGTTTCAAATATGGAATTCGAACTTACCTCAAATTACTACACACTTCCGTCTCCAATCCAAAATCTTGAACTCGTGCATGGTTCTGCTGTCGTAGGTTCCAGTACTCGATTGGATGGCATGAGACAAGTCCCTGGAACACCAATCTTGCCTGACATGCCAATCATACTTGTTCCATCAACTGGACCATCAGCAAGTAAACTCCCATTCGTATTTTCATTCCCTGGTACTTCATCCGTAACAATTGGGCCAGGTGGAACAGCTGTATTTAGACTCATTTCTGATTCACAAAATGTCGATACGGGAAGTGGCACGAAGAATTTTGCATTGCAGATGACTCGTATGGTTTCCTCAAACATTTACTTGACGAGTGATCAGCGTGTTTCAACGGGTACTCTACCTGCAACAATCAGAACACCGCTTATCAATATTTACTGATATCAGTTTCAAAAAGGTCGACCACAGTAGTGGTCGACCTTTTTGTTTTCCACCAGTATTGCTTTCTTATTACGTTGCCTTGTATTACAATGTATAAGTAATTTGTGCGAGCTGTATTTGCATAACTTTTTCTCTTTTCATTTTGATTTTTTCATTTAATCCCGTGGATACTAATTTTCAAACATCATTCATACCAAAAAAGCCTTTGGCCGAGGAGAGGACTCCAATCGTTCCGAGTACTTCCATTTTTTCTTTTATTGCAACGCTTGTGTTCTTTGCTGCACTTGCTTCAGCTGCAGGTATGTATTTTTATGAGGCTGGTCTCAACAAAAGTATCAATGGCGCCAAGGCCTCTCTTAATTCTGCCCGTGATTCATTTGAGCCAGCACTTATCACTAAACTCAAGACACTTGATCGTCGTCTTACAAACGCAAATACATTACTCGACAATCATATTGCAGTAACTCCGATTTTTGCTGCGTTGTCGACGAGCACACTAAAGACAGTTCAATTCACAAAATTTTCATACACTACTGCTGCCGACAAAACTGCTCCAATCCTTATTCGCATGAGTGGAAAGGCGAGAGATTATAGTTCAATCGCACTTCAGTCAGATCAGCTGGCTAAAAACAAGCATATTCGTAATCCAATTTTTTCAAACCTCAATCTTGATACTACTTCTGGTATGGTTGCGTTTGAACTTGTGTTTAGTGTGAGTCCTGATCTTGTTCGCTTCACCAACAACGTGTCTACTCTTATATCGCAGCAGGGGGTTGTGACGAGTACTTCAAATAATCAAACACCAAAAACCAACGACCAAATAAATTCAAATAACCAAACATCAGTCGATAGTAGTATTGATCAACCTGTTCCACAGTAATTTTTATTTTTGATTTTAATCTCATGAGATTCATTATTCCAATCATTTTACTCATTGTCTCAATCGCGTCATTCGTGATGTTTACAAACCCGTCTTACAACCGGATCAAGACGTTACGAGCACAAAATGATCAATATTCTGAAGCGTTGACTAATTCTCGAAAATTACAGGAAGAGCGTGACGCGCTTAAGCTAAAATATGACTCAATATCACCAGAGTCACTCACTCGTCTCACCAAAATGCTCCCTGATACCGCAGATAATATTCGTTTGATTATTGACATCGAGCGAATTGCTCAGACGTACGGATTATCACTTTCAACCATCAAATACGATGTAAAACAAACAGGAGTAGTTCCTGGGTCAAATTCTGCTATTCCACCGGCATCAGCGATTAACACTACAAGAGACCTTGCTGCAGTTACGGCAGATTACGGTACGTTTAGTCTTGAATTCTCTGTACTCGCAACATATGAAAATTTCCTCAAGTTTACGGCTGATCTTGAATCTAGTTTGAGGCTTGTAGATATTCAATCAGTCACATTCAATTCTGATGCGGTAAGCGGAACACAAAATATCGGTAAGACATTATTTACCGTAAAGCTAAATACGTACTGGCTTAAGAGTTAGTACTAAGTAATACAAAATCATGCAAAACAAATCCAAAATAATTCGAAATATCATAATTTTCCTTATCGTTTTTATTCTTGCGATAGTTGGTTACAGGATGTTTTTTGGCAAGAAGCAATCGACCCCAGCACTAAAGACGACTACTCCGACAGGTATTCCAGCTTCATCTACAAAAAGTACGGGGAATAGTACTGTAGGTGCAGATTTCTTGGCTTTGCTTACAAGTATTCAGACAATAGAGCTCGATGATTCCATTTTTTCATCAAAGGCATTTCTTGTTTTGCAAGATTTCAACCGACCGATTCCAGAAGATACAAATCCGGGACGTCCAAATCCGTTTGCACCAATAGGAGCCGATAGTGCAGTCGTCTCTAGTCAGGTTTCGACAAGTAATCCTTCTTCTATTACAGGAACAATGACCATTTTAAACGGAACTCTCGCTGTAGGTGGACAGTCCACTTCGCGATGGTTTGAATATGGTACGACTACAGCGCTTGGTACAATGACTGCACCAAAAACTCAGCAGAATCCAGGTGCCTTTGCCGAAACGATTGACAAACTTATTCCCAACACAACATATTATGCAAAAGCTGGAGCGACAATCAACGGTGTTGTTGTAGGAGGGAATATTGTTACTTGGAAAACAGCACAGAAATAAACAAGCTAGTAGAAAGTAGAAAATAGAAAATAGTGATACAATACGTACAGTGTTTTGTTCTACTTTCTACTAACAATTTTCTACTTTCTAATTAATGGCAACTTTCATTCAAGAACTTGTGCAACGCGGATTGGTACCTGAAAATCAAGTAGGGGATATTTTGCGTTTGGCCGAAGAGAAGTATGAAGGCAATTTAGAATTATCACTTCTTGCACATGGAATTCCAGAACAAACCCTGCTTGCCGAAAAAAGTGCATATTATAATTTGCCGACACGACCTGTTGATCCGAAGGTGGTACGAGGAGAAATCCTAAAATACATTCCACTTGATGCAGCAATGCATTATCATTTTGTGCCAATCGGGTTAGAAAACGGAGCGCTTCTTGTGGGAATTACTACTCCCGAAAATATGCAATCGGGCGATGCGCTACAGTTTATTACCGAGCGTCATGGAGGAATTCCGTATAAGTTGTTTGTAATTTCAGAACCTACATTTCAAGCTATTGTTGCTAATTATAAAGGCCTGAGTGGTACGGTGGATCAAGCAATTTCTGAACTTGATCAAGAAATTGAAAAAGCTGAAGACTTAGTGGTGGATGTTGGCAACAACCCTCAAGATATTTTGAAGCCTGGTGAAGAAGAAAAGATTGTGGAGGAGGCTCCTATTATCAAAATCGTAGCTGTTATTCTCAACAATGCCGTAGAAGGACACGCTTCTGATATTCATATTGAAAACACTGGTGAAAAAGTTAAAGTGAGATTTCGTGTTGATGGAGTGCTCCATACGTCACTTATCCTACCACTTACTGTCTATGCTGGAGTTGTTGCGCGTATCAAGATTCTGTCCAAACTCCGTTTAGATGAAAAACGTAAGCCGCAGGACGGTGGATTTTCTGCAAAGATCAACGGTATGAAAATTGACTTTCGTGTTTCTACGTTGCCTTCGTATTATGGTGAAAAAGTCGTAATGCGTATTTTGGATACTGAAGCAGGAGTCAAGTCACTTGATTCACTTGGTATGTCGCCAGAACATTTGGCAATGCTTCGCGAAGCGTTAAAGAAACCATACGGACTTATTCTCGTTACTGGTCCAACCGGAAGTGGAAAATCTACGACCATCTACTCATTGCTTAACGAGCTTGATCGCGAAAAATACAACATCGTCTCACTTGAAGATCCAGTTGAATATCACATTCCCGATGTAAACCAGTCGCAGGTTTCTCCAGAGATCGGTTATACGTTTGCCTCAGGACTTCGTTCAATTCTTCGTCAAGATCCGGACATTATCATGGTGGGAGAAATTCGTGATGCCGAGACAGCTCAGCTTGCTATTCAAGCAGCGCTTACCGGACATATCGTGCTTTCTACGCTTCACACCAACAATGCAATCGGTGTGGTTCCGCGTCTTATCGATATGGGTATTGATCCATATTTGATTGCTCCGACACTCATTCTTGCAGTTGCTCAACGACTTGCTCGTGTCACCTGTCCATCATCAGTGCATCAAGTAGAAAATCAGGAAAGCTTGAAGGAAATGATGGTTAAACAATTTGCCGATTTGCCAGAAGAATTCCGCTCAAAATTGCCAAACGGCTCATTTACAGAAGCTGTTCCATCACCTGAGTGTCCGCTTGGGACACGAGGGCGTATGGCTATTTTTGAAATGTATAAGAATGATGCCGATATGCAGGCACTTATTCTCAAAAAGCCGGTAGAAACCGAAGTATACGATCTTGTTCGAAAGAAGGGATATTTGACAATGCGTGAGAATGCGATATTACAGTGTCAGCAGGGCAAGATACCATTTCAGGAGATATATAACTTGTAGTAATGTTACTTATGGTATAATAAAAACTATATATGGAAGAATCAAAAGGAAAGAAAATTTTTATAGTTGATGACGATAGTTTCTTGCTCGATATGTATGCGCTTAAATTCAGTCAGTCTGGATTTGACGTGACGACTGCACTTGGCGCGCTTCCAGCACTTGAAAAACTCCGTTCAGATGCGACGTTTCAACCCGAGCTTATACTATTGGATATTGTTATGCCGGTCTTAGATGGTTTCGAATTTATGGAAAAAATGCGTGAAGAGAAACTTGCTCCCAATGCCAAACGTATTGTCTTGTCTAATCGAGGCCAAGACTCTGACATAAAACGAGCTACAGAACTCGGTGCCCTTGGGTATATTGTCAAAGCTTCAACTACTCCATCTGAAGTTATCACTCAAGTCGCTGATATTATAAACAAAACAAAGTAGTGAAGATAAGCCGTATACTTTTGTTATTTTTAAATTACTACTAATTATTTATTGACCAATGGCAAATTCACAAGAACTCATCGATACCCTGATCGATATCGTGATTAAAGAAGGTGGTTCAGACCTGCACCTTTCATCTGGACGATTTCCTTCAATGCGCGTTTCTACTCAGCTTATTCCTTTGGTAAATCAAGCAAAATTGACCAAAGAAGACATGATGGGGATTTTGTCAGTTATACTCGACAAGCCGAAGGTGGATTTGTTTGTTGCAAATCAGGAACTCGATTTTGCATATGAACATAAAGGCACGACACGCCTCCGCGGGAATGCTTTTTTTCACAAGAGTGAGATTGGTATTGCTCTCCGTATTATTCCAAAGGTCAAGACTCTTGCCGATCTCAAACTTCCAGAAGCACTCGCTGCATTTGCTCGAAAAAAACAAGGATTTTTCTTAGTGGTTGGTCCTGTTGGTCAAGGAAAATCTACGACACTTTCTGCAATGGTTGATCTCATCAACTCTGAACGAAGTGAGCATATTATGACGATTGAAGATCCAATCGAGTATGTTTTTGAAGAAAAGCGTTCTATCATCGATCAACGCGAAGTAGGTATTGATACAAAGGATTTTCATACAGGACTCAAGTCGGTATTCCGCGAAGATGTAAATGTAATCATGGTGGGTGAGATGCGTAATCGCGAGACTATTTCGACCGCAGTGACAGCGGCTGAAACTGGACACCTTGTACTATCCACGCTTCATACTAATAATGCAGCACAAACAATCGATCGTATTATCGATTCATTTCCAGCTGAACAGCAAGATCAGATTCGCTCACAGCTTGCCCAATCACTTCTTGGTATTTTTTCGCAGCGACTCATTCCGCGTATTACCGGAGGTCTTGTTCCTGCGTATGAGCTTCTCATCAATAACAATGCAATCTCCAATTTGATTCGAGAAAAAAGAACGCATGAAATTGATGTGGTAATTGAAACAGGTTCTGAATCTGGAATGGTGGATATGAACCGTTCACTCCTTGACCTTGTTCGTGCTGGAGAAATTACTATGGAGAGTGCTTACTTGTATTCGATGAACCCTAAAGCACTCGAACAAATATTATAAGCTTCACAGCTTAAAAGCTTAAAAGCTTGAAAGCTTCCACTCATGACTTTCAATTACAAAGCCGTTACAAATACAGGAGAGAAAAAAGAGGGTGTCATTGATGCTCCAAACAAAGACCTGGCTATTGCAGCATTGCAACGTCGAGGGCTTATTATTGTATCTATCAAGGATGTTGAAGAGAAATCTCTCCTCAGTACGGCTATTTTTGAGCGTGTTCCACAGAAGGATATCGTTGTTCTTTCGAGACAAATTTCGACTTTGTTTGAAGCACAAGTGTCAGCCTTGAAAGCATTTGGCATGCTTGCCGAAAATACGGACAATCAGCTCCTTCGTAGAAAATTGATTGCAATCACTGATGATATTCAGGCCGGTGTTGCTATCTCGGGTGCTCTTGCAAAGCACGGCGATGTATTCTCAGATTTTTATGTGAATATGGTTAAGGCTGGTGAAGAATCAGGTAAACTTAATCAGGTATTTTCATATTTGGCTGAATATCTCGATCGACAATACGCACTCAACACTAAGACCAAGAACGCACTTATTTATCCAGCGTTTGTGATTGGTGTATTCGTTATTGTTATGGCACTTATGTTTGTTATGGTTATTCCGAAACTTTCCTCAATTATTCAATCATCAGGTGAATCAATACCGATTTACACTCAAATTGTTATCGGCATTTCAAACTTCTTTGTCGATTACGGAATCTTCGTTCTTATTCTCTTTGTGATTGCCGGAATGTACGTCTATCATCTTTCTCGCACAGAAACAGGCAAAAACTATCTCGACACTGTTCGACTTTCAGTTCCTGTCTTGGGAGATTTGTACAAAAAATTGTACCTTTCACGAATTGCTGACAATATGAGTACAATGCTTGGTTCCGGTATTTCAATCGTCAGATCAATCGAAATCACCGCCAAGATTGTAGGATCTCGTGTATATGAACTTATTCTCGTTGCCTCAGTTGAAGACGTTAAAGCCGGAAGCTCTTTTTCAGATGCGCTCGCAAAACATACACAGACTAAGCACATTCCACAGATTATGGTGCAAATGGTGAAGGTTGGAGAAGAAACGGGAGGGCTTTCGACCATTCTCAAGACTTCGGCGCAGTTTTATAAACGCGAAGTTGATGATGCTGTTGATACTCTCGTGGGGCTTATTGAACCGATTATGATTGTGGTCCTCGGTCTCGGAGTAGGAGTACTCCTCACCTCGATTCTTGTCCCGATTTACAACATTGCAGCTAGTATTCATTAACCTAAAAAGACCGCCTGGCGGTCTTTTTTATCCACAGTCTGGCTTGCCTATGAGGGCAAGCCAGAGTGGTATAATGATTTTATTACAAAGTAAATAGTCGTTTGTTTTTTCGGGGAGAAAAGTCTCCTTGAAATATTATTAATTATTAGTAGTTTATATTTTAGTATGAAAAAAACGAATTCACAGTCTGGTTTTACGCTTATCGAATTGCTTGTTGTTATTGCAATCATCGGTATTCTTGCAACAATCGTGCTCACTTCTCTTGGTTCAGC
>CAZPHJ010000013.1:0-8415 GCA_964586755.1 uncultured Candidatus Saccharibacteria bacterium
TTACAATCCTTCAGCCTTGAGCGTCTCTATCGCCTCTTTGGCTTTCTTTGAAAGTTTGTTTGGGATTTTGACTGTGACTTTGACCATCAAATCGCCTCGCTTCCCGCGCGGGTTTGGAACGCCTTTTTCTTTGACACGGAGAATTGTTCCGCTAGCGATTCCTTCTGGAATTTCAATCGTGACTGCCCCGTCAAGTGTTTCAATTTTGCGATCAGCACCAAGCAATGCTTCCGAAAGCTTCACTTCCATATCCATAGTGAGATTCTGTCGATCACGACGGAATGTCGGATGACTTTGTACATTTATTTTTATGTACAAATCTCCAGATACTCCTTTTCGCACTGCTTCACCCTTACCTGTCATGCGAATCATTTCTCCAGCTTCGATTCCAGCCGGTACATGAATTTCGATTTCTTCTTCCTTTCGTTTTACTCCAGCACCATGACAAGTGCCACAAAGCTCAGATGGAATTGTTCCCGAACCATGACATGCATCACACTCACGGGTTGTAACGAACGAACCAAGCATTGATCGACGTGTCTCGCGAATTTGTCCCTTTCCATTACATTGACTACAGGTGATTTGTTTTGCTCCGGCTTTTGCGCCTGAACCAGTACAGGTATCACAGGTAGAAACTTTTGTGATCAAAATTTTGCGGACTGTGCCGAAAATACTATCAGCAAATGGAATCGTGATTTCGGTTGAAATATCACGTCCACGGCGGGTTTGTGCGCCTCCACGTGCCCCACCACCAAAGAAATCGGAGAAGATGTCACCTAGGTCGCCCATGTCAAAACCTTGGCCATTTTGGAAGCCTGAGAAGTCAAAACCACCCATATTGGATGGGTCAAAGCCTTGCCCGCCCCCAAAACCGCCTTGCGGCCCCGCAGAACCAAATCGGTCGTATTGAGCGCGTTTAGAGTCGTCAGAAAGCGTCTGATACGCCTCATTTACCTCTTTGAATTTCGAGTCATCACCTTTGTTTTTGTCGGGGTGGTATTTATGAGCAAGTTTATGGAAGGCCTTTTTTATTTCCTCTTTTGAGGAGGTTTTTGAAACGCCTAAAATTTCGTAAAAGTCTTTATTAGCCATACGTCGTGCATAATACTATTAATTTTTATCAACGACAAGAACACGAACTATCCTAGCAATTCTTTCAATATCTTTGTAGCAAGAGCTGGGTTGGCAGAGCCTTTTGTTTCTTTCATCACTTGTCCCACGAGACTCATGAGTGCATTTTCTTTTCCGCCTCTGTACGATTCCACAGCCTGCGTGTTGGCATCAATTATTTTTTGAGCAATTTCCTTAAGTGCACCTTCATCGTTTTTCTGAAGCAAATCTTTTTCGGTAGCAATTGCCATTGGCGAGGCATCTTCAACAACAATCATTGCGAGGATATCTTTTGCTGCTCGCGAAGAAATCTTACCGTCTGCAAAAAGAGTCACCAATTCGGCAAAATTTTCTGGACTCGGCAATCGTATGTCAGGATTCGTCTTTTTCAAACCCACATAATCGGATGTAATATAGTTTGATGCAACTTTTATTTTTTCGGGATTCTTCAATACACCAGCAACTTTTTCAAACCAAAGCGCAAGTTCGAGGTCATTGATATACGTTTCAATATCCTCCGCCTTAATGCCATATTCATTGGCATAACGAGCACGTTTAGCTACGGGGAGCTCGGGCAATTCCTTACTCATTGCATCAGTATCAAACATTTCGGAAAGCATAAATTTCGGAATATCTGGATCCGGAAAATAGCGGTACTCTTGAGCTGTTTCTTTTGCACGCTGAGAAAAAGTGCTTTGCTTGTTGTCATCCCAACCGCGCGTTTCTTTCACAATTTCTCCTTCACGACCCTGCTCGTACAATTCAATCATACGTGCGACTTCATAACGAATTGCTTTTTCTGCACTTTTAAACGAGTTGATATTCTTCACTTCTACATATGTGGTGAGCTTGCCCTTTTCTGGAGACACAGACACATTCACTTCCACGCGAAATTCCCCTTTTTCCATATTTGCATCGCCGGCGCCAAGATATTGAAGAAGCAGCTGATATTCTTTTGCAAAATTTGCACCAACGCTCGCTGCTTCATCAACAGAATCAAATGTGTGTGGCTCGGTTACGAGTTCCATAAGTGGCACACCTGCACGATTGAAATCGACAAGTGAAAAATTACCGCGGTCATGCTTCGATGTTGCAGTGTCTTCTTCCAGATGAATGCGATGAATCTTCATTCCAGCAAGCTCTCCACCCGAAACAATCGGATATTTGAACTGAGAGATCTGGTAGCCTTTTGGAATGTCCGGATAGAAATAGCTCTTGCGGTCAAATTCGGTAAAGTCAGCAATTGTTCCTCCAACAGCAAGTCCAACGCGAATCACTTGTTCGATCGCGCGCTTATTTGGCACAGGAATAGTACCCGGGTGCGCCATACACACAGGACAGATGTTCACATTCGGATTTTTCTCATCCGGGTCGTTCTTACAGCCACAAAACATCTTTGAGTTTGTTTTGAGTTCGGCGTGAATTTCGAGACCGAGAGTTGGATAGTATGTTTTCATAGGATTTAGATAATTAGGCTCTAGGCACCAGGAAATGCTTAACGCAGGAACTTCTTAATATTTGCGAGGTGTTCAGCGTACGTTTTCGCGTAATGGATAGTACCATTTTTGTCATGAAGATAATAGAGGTATGGTGTTGTGCTGTATTTCACTGCAGCAGTCAATGCATCAATCCCTGGATTGGATATGGGGGCTGGCGGGAGTCCTTTGTGGAGATAGGTATTGAAAGGCGAGGCTACAGAAAAATCAGCTTTCTTGAGCGGTCCATTTGGCTTATTCACTGCGTATGCCACAGTAGCATCAACTTGCAGTCTCATACCTTTTGCGAGACGACTCCACAAAATACTCGAGATGATTGTTCGGTCACCAACACCTCGAGCCTCTTTCTCAATGATTGAAGCCATGATTACAATTTCTTGTTTTGTATGATTTCCCATTGAATCAGAGGAAAGTATGTTCTTTGTTTTTGTATCAAACATAACCATCATTTCATCAACAATGTCAGATGGTTTTGTTTTTGAATAAATAAAATAAGTCTCTGGAAAAAGATAACCTTCGTGTGTTTTGGCTGAAAGCAAAAAGCCTTCAGTGTCAAAATCAGGAATTTTTTTGGAAAGAATGTCGTTCATTTCCAGCACCGAAGTACCTTCCGGGATTGTAATCTTTATCGGTTTCAAATTATGTACACCAAACGCAATTCTGCGAGCGACTGCAAATACAGAAATTGGTCGATCGAAGAAATAATCGCCTGGAGGCAGCTTCATATCCTTACCATAAAAAGTTACGAGTGTAGAAAAAAACACGCGCGACCGAATATACCGTTTGTTCGACAATTCCGTACCAACACTCTTCAGGCTCTGCCCGGGTGTTACTGTAAAGACTGTCTCATTTTCTGGAAAATCTGATGGTGCCGACAATGCAAAAACAAAAACAGCAACAACGGCAATCATTCCGAAAATCAGACTAAATCGATTCCGCTTAAGCGGAATCGATTGTTGATTTGTATTTTCTTGCAAGTTTGAATTACCGGTTTCCATGCATTTGCATCAACGTTATGAACTTTCGACTGTTAACCTGCAAGCTATATTGGCAAATTAGAAGGTGGTTTTGCAACCTTAGACTCAATTCGTTTGAACGAAGGCGCCTGCGAAACCTGACCAGGGAAATGGAAGAGTGTTGCCAATTCTTCGACATTCAGTACACCGATGACCGGCCTACGTGATGGGAAAAATGTATTAACCAAACTTGGGTAATCAATCGAATACCAGAATGGCGGGTGATAAAATATACGATGACGATACCAGTTGAGCATTCGATTCGTAATCTTGTGCAACAGAAGTCCTGTTGGATCAGCGTATGGACCATCTACCCCAGTCGAATTCAATTTTACAAAACTATTTCCGTCAGGATTCGCATATTGTCGAAAAAGAAGCCCACTCGCCATGGTCAACTTATTGAATTGATCAAACGAGACGTATTTTTTTTCTGCAACAACAACAACACGAATTCCAATATCAAACCCGAGTTTTTGAATTTTTTCTTGGATTTTTTTAACCCGATTCGCCACCATGTCTGGCGGACGTACTTGTACGCCGACATCCCCGGCGATTGCTCCAGCTTTTGTAAAAAATTCTTGTGTGTATGGAGCCAGAATACGATCGACTTCCTCATTTGCTTCATCTATCCATCCAATATGTTTTCCGGTTTTGTGTGAGTGATATGCTTTGCACGATGGCCGTACAACGTGTTGAATCCAAATTTGTTCACCACGCTTGAGCGAGCCGAGCAATTCTATTGTCGGTGTAAGTGGATCAATCTTGAGATTTTCCTTGTCACTTGGCTTGTCGAGACCATAATCAACATAAGTTCGAATTGGCTTAGAATCGTGTTCCACAAGCTTAAATTCTGCTCCCCACACATGCCAATCATCATTCGGAGCATCAAATGGTATCTTCATTGAATAATCCTTAGCGTCGCGAACCTTTGCTTGAGGATACTGTGCATACACTTGTGTTTCAATAAGATCGCGAACTCGCGAAGGTGTACGGATATAAAATTTTACAAAACCCTCAATTCCAACGATTTCGAGCGAAAACCAAAAATGTGGCGACCCTTCAAACCAGATATCCCACAACCCTTTTGAGCCAGCATGATAGAGCGCGTTACTGAAAATGAGCTCCATGGCCATTGGACTCTTTTCGATTTCGCGAGGAATCTCTATTTCAAGAAGAGACCATTTCATGCCAATGATATAGCGCTCAGTGACAAAATGGTGCCACAATTCAAATCCGATATACATCAGTAATATCGGAGCCCATATGAATGCAAGTTTTCCAATAATAAAAAATATGAATGAAAAAATTGCACCAAGAATGCCAAGTACTTCCATATATATCAGTATACTCTAGTAAAACTCTAAACTCAAAATTCTAAATACTAAAACTGAACAGGTACCGCATACACAAGTCCAGTAGTGCTTACAAACACTATTTTTCCAGTATCTGTTGTTGGAGCAGTAAGAAGTGGTAATTGATTTCCAAAATACATTGGATATCCATCTATACTATTCGGTACAACAAGATCAGATGGTTTTGTTATTGGCATCCCTTTGTCGTCAAATATTTGTGCTGTTCCAGCAGTAGCGTATCCGCCTGAAATATTTTTATATATCCACCCACACTGGTTGATGTATCCCGATACTTGCACCGGAAAAACAACTTTTGTATTTGATTCAGGCTTTTGAATGGTAACGCCGCACGGCAAGCGAAGCAAAGATTTTATATTAAATGAATCCCAAAGTATTCGTTCGTTTTTGAAGAATCCAGAAAATATGAACGCTAAAAAAATGAGTATTGCAATAACCGCAACAAAGTTTACTCCGCCCTCACCACGTTCGTGTATCATGAAGACAGTATATCAAAAGATCATCAAAGCATTAAATCAAAATCCGCACGAGCAGAGCTCGTGCGGATTTTGATTTTTAAATAATGTGACACTTTCTTGATTAGACTGGTGAGTATTTCTTGTCTTTGTTTTTCTTGAAATACTTTGGGTTCTGAAGATTCACAAGAATTGTATTTTTCTTAAGGTAACGTTCTTTGAGAACCTTGTCTACCACTTCTTCCTTGGTAAGCGGTCCTTCACGTTTCAAGATTTCCTTGATAACATCACGGACGACTCCCGGCTTGTATCCCCATTCTTGAAGAGCATACATTCCTCGTCCAACAAGAACGAAGCGTTTATCCTTAATGAGTTCATTATGACAAGTAGCAGTGTGGCACTTCTTTACAAATGTGTCAGAGATCGCTTCTGCAACTTCGCGGAAGTGCATTGGTGATCCGTGCTTACGCATCATAAGATATGCAAAATCCTTGATTCCACGAGCTTTCACACCGCTCGCAGTAGCGCGTCCCATTTCGCCGAGTGGATTCTTACAGATTCCTTTTGAGAGACAGAGCCATCGCTTTGCAATTTCTTCGTCAACAGTAGCAACGTTAATCTTTTTCAATTCATCGAGGAAACGATTCACCATTTCACTTTCAGTGATAAGCTCATCATCATCAAGTTTTTCGTACAATGACTGAAGTGTAGTGTGCACCTTATCAGAAAGGTCTGTATCAATACTCCAGCGAGATACAAAATTGTCATCTTCACGGTGCTTGATAAATTCATCTCCAAGAACAAGATAGAAATGGATGTGATTCTGTGTTTCCTCATCCTTTGCAATACTTGAGAGAAGATCGTCTTCTGCTACGAGCCCACCGAGGTCAGTAATGAGTGATTTAAGTTCGTTCCAAGTAGCCTTTTCGCTCTTGTAATCATCTGATTTTTTGATGAGGGCGAGAGCTGCCTGTTCAATCTGACGAACACGCTCACGGGTGATACCGTATTTGTCTCCGATTGCCTCCAAAGTCTGTCGTTCAGCAAGGGTTCCAAGTCCAAAACGACTCTTGATAATATCAAGAGAACGGTCCTGAAGCGGAGAAAGTATTTTTTTTGTGACGGCCTTTGGCTTAAATGATATTTTCTTTGACATAAGTAAATTTTGTTAGATTATTACAATTCGATTCTATCATTATTGCCTGAAAAGTCAAACAATCGCGGTGGAATCTTTATCTCCCCTTTAAATTTCGATTTGAATACTATAGCACATATGTACCAATTTCGTCAAATCTGACCCTAAAAACCACTAGCCGACGAGTCGAACGATGTCATGAAATGTAACATAAAGCATAAGTAGAACGAGCAGAAGAAAACTGACCTTATTGAGACCGACAATTACTTTGGTAGGAATACGAGAACGTCCGTTTTTTGCAAAAAATTCCATAATACAACGTCCTCCATCAAGAGCTGGGATTGGCAATAAGTTGATGACAGCCAAATTGATCGAGATAAGTGCAACAAATGAAAGGAATGATCCAAATCCAAGCGAATATGCTTGACCCGCAATTTGGGCGATTCCTACAGGACCAGACACTTGCCCCACCATATTATCCCCACCGCCGAACGAGCTTGAAATAAGGAGACCGAGTGATTCAATGATGTGCACAAACTGATTCCCGGTGTAGGTAACTGCAACTTTCATTGATTGCCAGAATGGAAGACGAACATGAGTAACTTCGGCGAGACTAATACCCACTGTTGGCGCGTCACCTACTTTTTCTGCTTTTGGAACAACCACAAATGATTCACTATTTCCATTTCTTTGAACAGTAAAAACAATTGAGCCATTCGAATGTGCTTTGATAAAATAGACGACATCGGAAACAGTTTTTGGCGTCGATGTATCCTTTGCACTAGCGAGTGCCACAACAGAATCACCAGTGCGCAGTCCAGCAATCTCTGCCGGGCTGTTCTTTGCAACCGATGAGATAATTGTTGTATCTCCCCCAATAGTGACCGCATCTGGAAACTCACCAGACTGAGCAAGAAATCCAATTGAAAACGAGGCAATATATAAAATGACTGCAATCACAAGATTGGCGATGACTCCGGCAAGTACAACAGTGATACGTTTCCACAATTTCTGATACGAAAAAAGTTTCGAAGTGTCTGATTGCCCTCCCTCGGTCAGTTCTTCACCATAAATCTTTACAAAACCACCAAACGGAAGCCAATTGAGTGAAAAAAGCGTTCCTTTCCAGGTAAAAAGTTTTTTTGCGCGTGGCGGATACCCTATTCCAAACTCATCAACTCGAATACCAAAAGCTTTGGCAACAAAAAAATGCCCGAGCTCGTGCCCAACAACGAGCACAATGATAACAACAAGAAAAATAAGTACTGTCGACATTCGGTTAGTTCATTACTTCCTGCTCCTTTGTTTCAAAAATACTTTCCAGCTTTGCATTCGCGTCAGTTACACGCTTCTGAATTTCATCTTTTACGCGACGATCATCGTCTTCTGGAAGCTCCTCTGATTTCAATTCGTTCATTGCAACCTCGCGCTCTTTACGAACACTCACACGAGCATCTTCGAGCTTTTCCTTGAGTACTTTTACAAGCCTTGAACGATTTTCAGTGGTAAGGGTTGGAAAAATCACGCGCATGCCGTCGCCGTCTACTGCAACAGACACACCAAGATTTGCAGCAGCAATTGCTTTTTCAACATCTTTGATTACACTTTTGTCCCAGCACATCACTCGCAAGGTACGTGCGTCTTCTATATTGACCGAGCCCACATTCTTGATTGGCTGGAATGATCCATATGCTTCCACCATTACGCCATCGAGGTATGCTGGCGATGCGCGACCAGTATGCAAGCGAGAATATTCACGCGAGAGCCACTCGACTGATTCTTTTAATCCATTGTCTAAAGTTGTGTAATTGAATGCCATATAGAGCTAGTATA